>SUVI01000059.1 GCA_015062085.1 Planctomycetaceae bacterium | reverse complement strand
GATTCGTATATGTCGACGGACAGAAAGTCGCGGAAATGAGTTCGGTCCAGTCCAACCAACCCTATGGAAAAGACAGCGTCAGTACTCCGATCCAGCTCACCGAAGGCTGGCACCATCTTGATTATCGCTACTATGAAGGCTGGGGCGGACAGAACATTAACAAAGCGGTGATGACCGATTCCTCCGGAAACGTCACGGACCTGCGCGATTTCAGTGCGAATCAGTCCGCGATGATGACTTACACGCCGGAGTTTGCCGACATGACGATCGACGGAAACTACACGCTGGGCAAGGACGGGAAGATCATCATGGAGATCGACCTCACTTCCGGCGAACATGACCGACTCATCACGACGGAAGATCTGGAGCTGAACGGCGAGCTTTTCATCGTCCTCAGCGGTGAACTCAATGATACGTACGAGTTCGAGCTTTTCGACACGGCGGAAGGCCAAACGATGGACTTCAACTTCGCGAGTATCGACTTTGAAGGGATCTTTAACGATGCGTACTACTGGGATCTCCGCGGTCTGATGGCCGGCGGCGACGGCATTCTCCGCTTTGACCGGAATTCCGTCCCGGAACCGGCAACGTGGGCACTGCTGGTACTCGGAGCGTTCGGACTCGGATACCTGCGCAAAACGCGCAAAAACTCCGCGCGTGCGTAAGCTGAAAAGCAGCGCCTGACGCGAAATTGGCAAATCGCCCCCACTTCTCAGCCCCGTCGGAAAATATTTTTTTGACGGGGCTTTTTGGGGAAAATTGAAAAAAATCTGGAAAATTCTCAAACCTTTTTCTTGACAATTGGGAAAATTTTCGTATAATTAAAATAGAGTGAGGAGAATTTTATGAAACGCAAGATCCCAATCACCTGCATTTTGGCGGCTGCAGGAGCATTCTGGATGCTCATCTGCGCGGGATCTTACGTTTTTATAGGCAGTACTCCAGCCAATGCCGGCCTTCAGGACAGTTTGCCGAAAGTTCCGTTTTCCGTTTCCCACCGCGTTTTAAATTGGGCGCAGTACACGAACTTCACTTTTTCGCGGCAGCTTGGGGAAGTCAGAAGTACGGACGATCCGCGATTTTCTGCCATGCTCACGGACGAAAGCATCACACTTTCAAATCTTCTGCCGAGCCAAGCGGTTTCGTTGGGGACGTCAAATTCGTGTGACGCAGTCATTGAAAATGAGCTTTTCTGCCGTGCCCAGCTTCTCCGAAAACTTCAGGCACGCACCGACAAATTTCAGGAATCGGCACTTTCCGGCGGGATCACGGAAGCAGAAGCGCGGAGGATCGTGCAGTTCGGCTGGTCTCTCGCGACGCAGGGGCACGTTTTTTCCGAAACAGCTGCGGCTGCACCATTGGAGTCCAAAGAGCAGCTTTCTGCTGATCCTGAAACGGAGTTCCTGCTCCAGGCTTTAGCGCAGCTGGAACCTGGAGAGTGTGTGGAACGAGCGCGGGCATTTGCACTCAATGACTGTGCGCTCAGTAAAACGCGGAAGCCGCTCTCAATGGCGGACCAGTTTCGACTTGCGGCGGTCGGCAAATCGGCCGATGTGTCGCAATGGACGGTGAGTTTCCGCGAGACTCGGATCCTTTCCCGCTGGAAGATGGTCTCCGCACAGATCTGCGCATGGCGAGCTGCCCGGCATTCGGAGAGAGTTCCCGTACCAAGCTCTGCTTTCCCCTGCTTGACAGTCTCTGCGTCTGCTGGGCACACCACGGGAGCGCGGAAAGTACTTGAAATTTCCATGCAGACACCGGATCCATTGGATGGTCTCTGCTTTTTCCAGCAGGATAAAATGCCGAAAATGACGATCTTCCGGCTCACGGCAAGTCTGCCTGCCGGACGTAAACCGGTCCTTTTGATCTGATCGTTTCTCTTTGCGTCTCAGTGATCGGCTAAACTGCGGCAGTTTCCAGTGCAGGAGTTTTGAGAACGCCGGATCTTCGGATCCAGCCTGCCTCTGTTTCGCGGCTTTCGTTTCCGATCGTCTGATTTTCCATTTCTTTTTCTGTTTCCTAGTCACAAAACTAATGAAACTCAAGAGGAGAACTTCATGAGCGAAAAGATCCATTTACGTTTTGAAAACATCACGAAGATCTACCGCGGCGGCAGTGCAGACGGTTCCGCAGACGTGAAAGCACTGAACGACGTTTCGCTGAGTGTCCCGCATGGACAATTTCTTGCAGTGATGGGTTCAAGCGGTTCCGGCAAAAGTACGCTGCTTCACGTGGCGTCCGGTCTGACGAAAGCGACTTCCGGAAGCGTACAGATCGGCGAGACGCGCCTTTCTTCGCTTTCCGACCGCCAGCTCACGCACTTTCGGCGGCAGAACGTCGGCATCGTCTTTCAGGCGTTCAACCTAATCCCGACACTCACGGCCGAGGAAAACATTCTGCTTCCGATCCTGGCCGGCGGAACGCCGTCATGCGGAAAAGCCAAAATGGCGGAGGCGATGGATCAGCTCCTAAGCCGTCTTCAGCTCACGGACCGGCGCCGGCACTATCCCGACGCACTTTCCGGCGGCGAGCAGCAGCGTGTTGCGATCGCGCGGGCACTCTTCACGGATTTTCTCGACGAAAACTCCCGTGATTCGCTCCTTTTCGCGGACGAACCGACGGGAAATCTCGACACTGCGAACAGTGAGATCATCTGCCGTCTGCTCCGTGAACTCTGCGACGAGCGCAAACACACCATGGTCGTCGTGACGCACGAGCCGGCCATGGCACGCTGGGCGGACCGGGTCATCGTTCTGAAAGACGGAAAGATCTTCCGCGACATGACGGCGGAGGAATTCCGAAGCTCGCAGAATCAGGAGGGCTGAACATGAAGATCCTTCTGAAACTCTGCTGGCGCGCTCTGCTTCACCGAAAATTCCGCCTTGGTTCCACCATTCTGGCGATCGCGGCCGTCAGCTGCCTGATGATCTGGTTCGTCGGAAGTCTCGATCTGACTTCCATGCTCCAGCGCGACACGGTTCGGCACACGTTTGGCGAGTACTCGCTGGCGATGTTTCGCGACGACGGATTCTCCTCGGAAGATCTGGCGAAACTTGCCGCAAGCGACCTGATCGAGTACCTCGACTCCGCACGCCAGACGGATCCCGAAGTGACGCTCAACGGCGTGGAATTTACCTCGGCGGCATTTCGTCAAAGCCCAAAACTCACGGGGATCGACCGAATGAATGCGGCTCCGTTCTCGATGGACGAGGGACGGTGGTTCACTGAACCGGGCGAGTGCGTCGTCAGCTCCACGGCAGAAGCCGTCCTTTTTCGCGGTGCGGAAGGGGATCGGAAATTCATCGAGCCGGGCGACACTCTCACCGTCAAGACTGCCGCAGGCGAAACGGTCCTGACGGTCGTCGGCACATTCAAACAGACGGCGATGGCTCCCCAGACCGGCGCAAGACGCGGACCAACAGGAACATTTTCCTTTGGATTCGGAAGCGGTCTGGGCGTTTCGCAGAAAAAACCGGCAGCTCCGCAGGCTTCATCCGTTCCGCAGGCTTCATC
The DNA here is from genome assembly GCA_015062085.1 of Planctomycetaceae bacterium. The sequence continues at coordinate 17,632 of SUVI01000059.1, read as the reverse complement.
CGTTCCGCAGGCTTCGCAGAGCACGGCAAGTGCCGAAAACGCATCGGTCTCCGCGGAAAAAGCAGCTCAAGCCGAACGGGGTCCGCGAGGAAAAGGCGGTCGCGGTCAAGCGGCTCTTTCAGGCGGGAACGGCGGCGAACGGCGAAAAGCGATCCGCGGTCCCTGGAGTGCGGCAGAAGTCGGGCTTTCCGCTCCGGCGGTCTACGTTTCAATGGAAGACCAGCACAGGATCAGCGGAATGCAGGGAGCCGTCAATCTGATCTTCGTGAAACTGAAGCCGGAAAAGACTCCGGAGGAATTTTACGCGCAGGCGGAAACCATCCTCGGAAAACCACTGGAAGAACTGGCGATCGAGAAAGCGGATGCCGTGACTCTGCAGGCGCAGAAGGCGCAGAAGCAGTCCGTCGACACCATCTTCGCGCAGGCTTGGGCCGCAATGGGGATCGTGATCGTGACGGCGATCCTGATCATATTCACGACGCTGAACATGGACGTGAGTGAACGGACCCGCTACCTTGCGATGCTCCGAACGCTCGGTCTAACGCGCTTTCAGGTGGCGTGCAGCGTCATTCTTGAGGGACTTTTCCTAGGCATTCTCGGCTGGCTGCTCGGAATGCTGGCAGGCTGGGGACTTCTGGAATGGCTCGCGTACTCCTCAAGCGGCGAGTGGATCTTCCTTCCGCTCTCCGGCGCAAACATTCTGCTTGCGTTCATCTGCACGCTGGCAGGAGCGTTCATCGCCTCGATCGTTCCGGCCATCCGCGCGACCTTTGTTTCCCCCGTGGAATCAATGGTCCGCCGAAACCGGAATCTGGGAGCAAAAGACCTCTTCATTGCCGCGCTGCTGGGAGTCATCCTCCTCGGGATCATTCCGTACATCGTCTTCCTTCCGATGGAAAACGAAACGCGTCAGTTTCTGTTCGGCACACTCGGCACATTCTGTTTCGGGATGGGATTTTTCCTTTTCTTCCCGTGGACCATTTTAGCGACGGAGAGGATCGGCGCTCCCATTCTGGCCTTCCTGTTCCGCTTTGACCCGCGTTTTCTGCGGAATCAGCTGGCGGGAAATCAGCTCCGCTCGCTCATGACGGCGCTCATCATGTCGCTGGGACTCGGCCTCTACACGGCGATCCTGATCTGGTCCAGTTCGATGCTTTACCGTTTCGTCACGCAGGAAGGCACGATCCCGTTCGCTCTCGTTCGGATCGATGATGCCATCACGTCGGACGAAGCGGCCTCGGCGCTGCGCCAGATGCCGGGGGTCGATCCGGAAAAATTCATGGAGACCGCCGTCGCACAGCCGCAGCTCGAAAAATCGCTTGGCGAAAAAATGCAGGATGCCGGCGCGATGAATCCAAGCGTCATCCTGATGGGCATCGATCCGCAACTTGCCTACGCGGAAAAGGATCCGATGATCGACCTCCGTTTCCTTGAAGGGGACCGTGAGTCTGCTCGGCTGGCCATGACGGCTGAACCGCAGGAACGAGTGTGCGTCGTGACCTCGGAACTCAGCGAAAACGGCGGCCTGCGGGTCGGCGATACGCTCCGGCTTCAGCTCCCCGGAAAAAGCGAACCGCCGCGCTATGCGTCCTACCGGATCATCGGTGTCGCGGATTTTCCGGGAATGCTTTGGTTCACAAAATTCGGCAACGTCCGCGTGAATGCCGGAAGATGCTGCGCAATGGCTTTCGCTCCGCGTGAGATCGTGAAAAAAGATTTCCGCACGCCGGAAAATGAATTCTTCTGGTTCAACACGCAGGGAAAAGTCCCGCACAAGGAACTGCAGGAAAGCCTCACGAAGATCGTCTACGCCCAAACGCGCAGAAATTTCCTTCCTGAAACGGATGCGGAGTTCAACGAAGCTCGATTTGCCGAGATCTCGAACGCGAAAGAGTCGGGAATTTCCGGACTTCCGGACTTTCTAGTCTCGCTTCACCCCGGAGCGGCTCGGAAGGAAGCTGCGTTCGCGATCCGCGCTCTTGACGGAATGCCGACGGAAGATCTCCTCTACGTCAACGCAGCCCGCGCCTCTCTAACTGACGGCGGAACGGCCATCCTGTACGGAGTGGATCCGCAGATCGCGTTCAGACTGACGGCCCCAATGCTTTCGTTCCCGTTTACGGAAGGAAGTGCCGCAGATGCGCTCAAGGCACTCTGCGACTCGGAAAATGCGTGCGTCGTGACGGCGGAATTTGCAAAACGCCGCGGCCTGAAACTCGGCGACACCGTAACCTTGAACCTCCCCAAAGACCCGAATGCCGCAGCTTCCAGAGGTCCAGGAAAAGGCGGTCCCGGAATGGGCGGTCGCGGCGGAAACGCTGAAGGTCCCGGCTCGGCAGGTCCCGGAATGGGCGGTCGCGGCGGAAACGCAGTCCAGACGGCTGAATTCACCATCGCGGGGATCGTAGAAATTCCCGAATGGCGGAAACTCGCAGAACGGACGGGAACGCTCATGCGCCGGGATGTCGAAACGGTCATCTTCACCACGCAGGCACCCGTGAAAAATGAGTTCCGGGCAAAGGAATTCCAGTACTACTGGTTCCCGCTCGCAAACGGGATCGATCGAAATGCGCTTTCTTCCGGGATCCAGAATGCTGCGCGTGAAGCGGCGGCTCTGAATCGCGAGTCGGACCTTCTCGCCCGGCGCGACATGATCCGCCAGATGCAGGGTGCGCAGCTCGCCACGATCGAAAGCGTCAATGGATCCCTTCAATCGCGAGCCGGCAACGTGATCGGCATGATGACGAAAATGCCGCTGATCATGCTGGCGATCTCGACGATCGCGATCCTGAACACGATGATCGTCTCGGTCTTCACGCGGCGTTGGGAAATGGGCGTTCTCCGCGCCTGCGGCATCACGCGCAGCGGTCTGGTCCGCCTGATCCTCGCAGAGGCCATCTTGATCGGATCCTGCGCCATCGCGATGAGTTTCCTGTTCGGCATCTTCTACTCATGGCTGCTGATCCACATCACGTCCATGTTCGGGATCGTAACGCCGCCGCTGATCATTCCGTGGAGCAAAGTCGGATTCGGATTCGCATTGACGGTCTTCTTCTGTCTCGCGGCAAGCATCTACCCTGCTCTCGTCGCGGGACGGAAAGAGCCGGTCGAGCTGCTGAGACGCAAAGAGTAGAAGAACGGCAAAAGATCCAAAGTTCAGAAAACCTTCGAAATTTCATCCAAATTCCAAAAACATGGGAAGAGTCCCTTCCCTCAACATAAAAAGGAAAAAATCATGTCGAAAATCAATCCATTCAGCCGAAAAGGCTTCACGCTCGTTGAGCTTCTGGTCGTCATTCTGATCATTGGCGTCCTCATGGCGATGCTTCTTCCTGCCGTCAACATGGCACGCGGAGCGGCCCGAAAATCGCAGTGCTCGAACAACATGAAACAGATCGGTCTCGCGCTGGCCAACTACGAACACGCGTACGGCGGGTTCCCGAACAATCACCAGAACACATCCGCCCGAAAAACGGCACGCGGTGTTTTCGTTGAGCTTCTTCCGTTCCTGGAAGCGTCGAACATCCATAAACTGTGGGATCCCACCGTTTCGATGGGGGACGAAAAGAACCGGCGGTTCCGCCTCTCCATCCCGCCGTGCGTACTGTGCCCTGCCTCACCGCTGGCCCGCGGAAACCGTACGATGACCTACTCTTCCAAAACGGAAAGCGGCTACACTGCGGTGGCGGCGGACTACTCGCTCATCCATAAAAAAGTAGACGCGGAAGACGGCTACTCCTACTCCACGCCGTTGGGCGGAGGAAAAGACGGACTGGTTCCGGTGGACAATTTCACGGATGGTCTCTCCAACACGATCATCTACCATGAACACGCAGGCCAGCCCAACCTGTACTGGGACAAAAAGTTGACCGGCACGGTCGAAAATTCCGCGTTCTGCTGGGTCGGCTGGAACTCCTCGCCGGCAGGTCACGGAGGAGCCTCCACCGGCGGAACGGCCATTTACTGGACCTACCTGAAAAACGCTGACGGTTCCTGGACTCAGCCGGCCCGAACTGCGGGAGTCCCCGTCGCGGATGCGTACTCGAATGTGGCGGCACGCCGACTCCTGAACGTCACGAACTCAAGCTCTGCGCCCTACTCCTTCCACGCAGCCGGAGCAAATGCCCAATTCGCCGACGGTTCCGTGCGTTTCGTGAACGAAAACATCATTCCGCTCGTCTACAATTACCTCTCTGCGCCGGATGACGGTCAGGCAGTCACGCAGGAAGACTCGACCCGCACGAGCTGGACGGACGACTGGAAAAATTCCAACGGCGGCTACCCGGACGGCACCTGAACCTAAGGCATGAAACACGGCTCAGCGCTACCGTTTTCGTCTTCATGACGAACTAACGGATCCTAACTAACGATGCGTGAACGCGCCGCCGTTTCGTCCCATTATCGCGGCAGACGGCGGCGTTCCGGCATTTTTCATCAAGGATGAAGAAAACCATGAAATACAGAAAAAAAAATACGGTACTTCTTTTTTCCGATGACGGACTGCATTCTGCTTTCCGCCGCGGGATCTTACGCACATCCGGTTTCACGCTCATTGAGCTTCTCGTCACCATTTCCATCATCGGAGTCCTCATCGGCTTGACGATCCCGGCTGTCCAGACGGCACGCGAGGCAGCGCGAAAGGCGTCCTGCCTGAACAATCAGAAACAGCTGGCGCTCGCGTTCATGGAGTACTCGACCGTACACGGCGGGCTCCTGCCTCCGAGCTACTCGACGACCCCCGTTCAGCGCGGCTGGGCGATCGATCTACTGCCGCACCTGGATGCCGAGAATTTCGTGAAAGACTGGACGGAAGACGCTGACTATTTCGAGGGCAACAATCAGTACCTCATCAAGCGGCACATGGGATCTTTCCTTTGCCCAAGTACGCCAAACAAGAAACGTCTCGTTCAGGCAAAATTCGACCTGACGGGCAAAGCGTGTTCCGTCGAAGGAAGTGCGTCTGACTATTTCGTCCATGCAGGCGGCGTTCCGGTGAGCGAATACGGAAGAACGGACGTCTACTCCAATCCGCTGGAGGTAAACAAACGCCTCTCGGCAGACGCGGAAGACGGAGTCAGCCAGACCATCATCGTAAACGAGCAGGCAGGACGGCCGGATCTCTGGAAAGAACAAAAAAAAGAAGCGACCCAGACCGCTCAAGCCTCGCGTTCCCTTTGGGCAGGCGCTCCGGTGACGAATATTCCCGCCTTTCTGCGCGAACGGGACAGCATCATCAACTATTCGAATGAAGGATTCTACGGATTCCACACTGCCGGGATGCACTCAGCATTCATGGATGGCTCGGCCCGTTTGATCTCGACCCGGGCACTGACGTACATCGTACTGGCGATGAATACACGCGACGGCGAGGAAAATGTACGGGTCGATGACCTCCAGATGGACCGATACGATGAGTCGTTCATCAAGGACGGACTCTACCCAAACGGAAAAACGACGCCCTGAACGCACGAAAGACCGCAATGTTATTCCTTCACATTTCCCTAAAGATTTCGCATTTTTGCGAAGTTTCGGAAAAATCTTTTGTTTTTTCCGGAAAAACAGCTGAAACTACTTGCAAAAATCGCCGACATGAGCTAAAATACGTAAGATGATGTTTTGCTAGGATGCTGCACTGCGTCAGCCTGGCTTTCCTTTCCTAAACAAGCTCATGAATCACAAGGAGAAATGTGTCATGTCATCCCCCTCCACTATATCTCGCCGCAGTTTCCACCAGCTACTTGGTGCTGGAGCACTCTGTGCCTCTCTGAACATGCTTCAAACCGGAAAGGCTGAAACAAGTGACACCGCAGATACATCAGATGCCGGAGCTGCCAACCAGAGAATTCCGGACGAGTCCATTATGTCCAAAGAGTATCTAAATTTCTGGAATTCTGATGTGCAGCAGGAGATCGACGAGAAAATCGAAAAATATCGCAAGGCAGATGCAAAATTCACGCTCGAAAATGCAGCTCCAGGTACAGAAGTATGTGTTCGCCAGCTATCCAATCAATTCCGCTTCGGAAGTAATATTTTCCTTCTCGGTCAGCTTGGCTCTCCGGAACGAAATCAACGTTACGCCGATCTCTTTGGCCCGCTCTTCAACTCGGCATCCGTTGCATTTTACTGGAAAACGATGGAACCGGAACCAGGAAAACCGCGTTATACGATGACAGAAAAAGATAGACCGGAATACTGGGCTTCTCTCGCCGAACCATGGAATGAACCGCACTGGCGCCGTCCGCCGACCGATTTTGTCGTTGATTTCCTCGAAAAACGCGGCCTGAATATCCACGGACATGCTATTATTTATGGAATGCGCCGCTGGGGACATCCGGAATGGATGCCGGAAGATCGAAAAGCAATGGAACCGCTTTTCGAAAAACGTGTTCGTGAGTTAGCGGAACGTTACGGAAGCCGAATTCACGAGTGGGACGTCGTTAACGAATGCATCAATCAGGCGAACCGGGGACTTATGCCTGATGACTATACGTTCAAAACCTTTGAATGGGCCAAAAAATACTTTCCGGAATCGGTCCGTCTTTCCGCGAACGAATGCGACATGAGCTGGGGACCAAATCGGCGTTATGTTGAAATCGTCCGCGATTTGATCGATCGTGGTGCGAAAGTTGACTTGACCGGCGTCCAAATGCACATCTTCAGTATGCCAAAGAGCCAAAAGATTGCCGATGGTGAGGATAGCCACACACCAGAAAAACTGAATGCGGTCCTTGACACTCTGGTGGAAACGGAACGTCCGCTCCATGTGAGTGAGATCACCATTTCCGCCCCAAGCGACGACGAAAAAGGACGTATGATCCAGGCTATTCTCGCTCGGAATATTTATCGTCTCTTCTTTGCACATCAGCATGTAGATGCGGTCACGTGGTGGAATGCCATTGACGGCGGTGCGGCTCCGGGAGAACCTACCATTTCTGGTCTTCTTGATACGAATCTGAAAAAGAAACCAGTCTGGTTCGCCTTGGATCAGCTTCTGAACCATGAATGGAAGACAAACATGACGGTCCATGCTGACGCAAATGGGAACGTTCAGTTCCGAGGATTCCGCGGCAAATACCAGCTTTCCTGGACGGACAAAAACGGCCAAAAACAGGAAATGATCTGCATGGTCCAGTAAATTCTACATTCTGCAAACCAGTTTTCCGCCTTCTGTGCCGACTCATGCAGAAGGCGGAAGCTGCAATTTATAAAAAGTCAGTCCCCCAAAATACCCCCTCAATTTAACATCCCCAAGATAAGAAAAGGAGAAATTCCATGTTTCGACGTGATTTTTTGCGTACCGTCCTGGCAGGAAGCGCAGCGGGACTCGCTCTGAATTCTGGGATGACGAGTGCAGACACTGCGGCTCCGCTGCCCCCCTCAAACACTGCGGACGGCAAAACGTGGTTCGATTTCGAAAAACTGCCTCTTGAAGGCCGTGCGTGGGAAAATGAAGAACGTCTCCGCCCGTACGACCGGTTCCCCAAACGCTGGATGGAAAAGATCCCTGGCGGCGTCCGCGGAAATGCGCTTCACTCGGCAGGCATGGCGGCACACTTCAAAACGAATTCGCACCAGATCTGGATCCGATACGAAAACACCCGGGCAAATCTCAGCATGTGGCACATGGCACAGGTCGGAGTAAGCGGTTTCGACCTCTATTGCCGCGACGAAAAAGGGACCTGGCGTTATGTCAATGCCGTCCAAAAAGGAAAGAAGGCAGAGGTACTCATCGGCACGGGGATCCCGGACGATGGAAAAGAACGCGAGTACATCATGTACTTCCCGCTCTATAATGGGGTAGTGAAAGCGGAGATCGGCGTCACAGAAGGATGTTCTTTCTCCATCGTGCCGGTCACGAAGAAACCGATCCTCTTTTACGGTACATCGATCTGCCATGGTGCGTGCGCGTCGCGTCCCGGAATGCCGCATCCGGCCGTCCTTTCCCGCCGACTCGATATTCCGCACTGGAACTTCGGCTTCTCCGGATGCGGAAAAATGGAAGAAGTCATGGCAGATGCCTTCGCGGAACTTGATCCGTGCGTCTACGTTCTGGACTGTCTCCCCAATATGCAGCCGATCCTCGTGACGGAACGTGCGTTCAATTTCGTGAAGCGTCTGCGCGAAAAACGTCCCGACACGCCGATCATCCTCGTGGAAGACCGCCGTTTCCCAGTATCCTGGATCAATGAAGAGCGCCAAAACTACCACAACGCCAACCACGCCGCCATGAAAAAAGAGTACCAGAGAATGCTCGACGCTGGAATTCAGGGACTTTCGTACATCGAGGGCGACCTGCTCCTCCCGCCGGACGGTGAGGGGACCGTCGACAATTCCCACCCGAATGACTACGGTTTCTACTGGCAGGCGAACGCCATGGAACCCGTCATGCGCAAAGCTCTCGGGCTCTAAACTCACCGTTTCGCACCGCGTTTCATGAAAAAAGGAACCGTCTTTTCCGGCGGTTCCCTTTTTTATCCCGTTCGCTTCTTTCAAAGTCAAAAACTTAGAGCGTCGCTTGGGAAACATTCTCTGTCGACGAAGTCTGTGACTGCGTTTTCAGCCGCTCGGTGATGGCTTTTTCGTTTTCTTCATGCTTCCGACGGTTTCGCTGCATCCGAAGCCACGAGCAGTAACTTTCAAAGACATGGAATTTCACATTTCCAATGTCGAAATCCATTCCCGGCTCCAGTGGCCTGCACTGTCCATTCTGCAGCGGTGTGCTTGTCCCCTGAAATTTGTAATTGATCGGATTTATATCGTAATTCACAAGCCCAAATCGATTTCCGTAGAAATAAATAGCCGCGTGACGAAGAGCCATACTCGCAGCATTCGGAGGCGCGATCGAACCGCTTGCCGTTCCGATCACCGCAGCACGCAGAATGAAAAGATACGTGTCCGTATCGCAATACGGATCATTCTCCCAACACGGATCTTCCAGATTCAAGGTTCTCGGTTGATAATTCCCATTTTGGGCCTTCGTCATTTCGTCGTTATCAATACTTTCTTTTGCCTTTTTCTTCATCTTCTCAGAAAACGTCAGTCCTTTCTGACGCTTCAGAACCAGCACATCGACTCCGGCATTCGTCCCGATCTGCCAAAATGGATTCACCGCCATCGGATTTTGTACATTCCCTTGAAGGACCTGTCCAAGAGCTCCAGTCCCAGGATCGCAGTACCCTTTCATCTCCAAATATCCGCATTCCGCAAGGACGATCTCCAAAGGATCCTTTAGCAGATCGGAGAGCTTATACTTCGAGTTCGGCACCGACATCGAAAGGGTAACTTCTTTCGGCTCGTACGCATCACAGACGATCTTCGTCCCCCATTTTCCCAATGACGTAAAGGTAAGACCATCCGTAAGGTCCGCCAAATTGCCGACCTTAATATTCAAATGGCTCCTTGAAAAAAACATACTCGCAGTGCTTGCATTCAAATCGTCATCAGACTCCCGATAATATCGATAGACATAATCGATATTCTTACGATTATGCCCGCGTCCCAAAACGACCGACGGTTTCGCGCAGATGTGATAAAAATACACTTTTCCATTCACTTCCGCCGTCAAAAGAAGCGTGTCGCGCGGCGGAGGATTCACTCCGGCCCCGATCGGCTCGAATTTGAAAAGCCACGGTTTTGTATTGCCCGCAGCATCGTTACCATCATCCTCTTTCGGAGCGGTATTTTGATCAGCAGAAGCGGCATACAGATTCTTCGACAAATTAATGATCGCGTTCTCGTCCGCCTCGATCACGATTTCACGCTCGTACCTATTCCAGTCATAATTACGCATATTGATGAGCGCGTTACCGGTCGCGCGGATGACCAGAGGACCTGCCGCATTGTTCTGCCCAATATCAAACTGGATCGGCGCGTGATAGGTGAGACTATTAAATGAGCCCGGAAGAAACGGATCTTCTTTCTGAAAAACAGCACGCACATTAATGAAATACGTTCCAGGAAGCAGATCGTTCGGGATCGTCAGCGGCTGCTGGAAATACCACCCCTTACCGCCGGGGACAGGATACATCTCCGGCTCTTCATCCCAGCCTGCCGTTGCAAAGCGTTCCATTTTGCACGAAACACTCACCGGAAACTGCAGCCCGACACCGCTGAACGTAAATTTGGGAGACAATGCCGCCCCCGGCTGAAGACGGCCGTTCCAATCCACTTTGATCAGCAATACATCTTTGTTCTCTGGACTACTACTCATTTTATTCGACTCTCCTTAAAAAAGGGCTCTCTGACCGCCCAATACGGCAGCGTTAAAATATTTGTCTAAAGTGCGTTCTTGTTTTCCGTTCTCTGGATATTGAGCCACGAACTGTAACTCTCGTAGACGTGAAATTTCACGTTCCCGATCTCGAACGTCATCCCCGGGATCAGAGGTATATCTTTCTTCTGCGGCAAATAGTATTCCTCATTATACATACAGTATAAAAATTGATTCTGATAGTAATTCACAAGCACAAAATGGTTGTCACGAAAGTAAATGGCCGCGTGATGCTGCGCCATATTCTTCGCCCCGCTAGGCGCGATCGAACCGCACGTTCCGATCGATGCGGACCGCAAAATGAGAAGATACCGGAGCGTGTCAGAATACGGATCCTCACCCCAGCACGGTTTTTCAAAGTCACACTTTCCCGGATACTCCTCTTCCAAGCGTTTCTTTTTTTTGTCTGAAACTGTGAGGGCCTTCTTCCGCTCCAAAATGAGCACATCCACTCCGGCATTCGTCCCGATCCGCCAAAATGGATTCACCGCCATCAGATTTTGTACATTCCCTTGAAGGACCTGTCCAAGGGCTCCAGTCCCAGGATCGCAGTACCCTTTCATCTCCAAATGCGCGACATCTCGAAGGTTGATCGTCAGACACTCCCGTTTTAAGTCGGAAAATGAATACTTGGACGAGACCTGATATCCCTCCTTATCCAGATCCAGCAAACAGACAGCCTTCTGCGAATTCTGTAATTTGGTTTTCGCTTTATCACTTAACGAACTAAAGGTCAGACCATCGTTATCGACACTGATCATGAGCTGCCTATCAGAGAAGTATTTATTCAACATCTCCACATCAGGATCGTCGGAAAAACCGAGTCGATAGACAAAATCGACCACCTCGTTCTCTCCGCGTCCCAAAACGACCGAACGTTTCGCGCAAATCGAATAGAGGTATGTTTTCCCTTTCTTCACTTCTGCCGTCAAAAGAAGCGTGTCGCGCGGCGGAGGAGCCACTTTAATGCCGATCGGCTCGAATTTGAAAAGCCACGGTTTTGTATTGCCCGCAGCATCGTTACCATCATCCTCTTCCGGAGCGGTATTTTGATCAGCAGAAGCGGCCTTCGACAAATTAATGATCGCGTTCTCGTCCGCCTCGATCACGATTTCACGCTCGTACGTATTCCAGTCATAATTACGCGTATTGATGACCGCGTTACCGGTCGCGCGGATGACCAGAGGACCTGCCGCATCGTTCTGCCCAATATCAAACTGGATCGGCGCGTGATAGGTGAGACTATAAAATGTGCCCGGAAGAGACGGATCTTCTTTCTGAAAAACAGCATCCACATTAATGAAATACGTTCCAGGAAGCAGATCGTTCGGGATCGTCAGCGGCTGCTGGAAATACCACCCCTTACCGTCGGGGACAGTCGTTGGCTTTTCATTCCAGCCTGTCGTCGGAAAAACCGGCTTTGTACACGAAACACGTTTAGGCTTCATCTTACCGACGCCGCTGAACGTAAATTTGGGAGACAATGCCGTCCCCGGCTGAAGACGGCCGTTCCAATCCACTTTGATCAGCAATACATTTTTGTTTCCGCTTTCCTGATTACCGCACATTCACACATTCCTCTCAAAAAAGCCAGCCCCGGCTCAATACGGCCGGGACTGAAGATCACTCATCGCGTGATTTAGCATGCACCATTAAAGCTCTTTGCCGCAGTTCATGCAGAATTTGGCATTTTCCTGCACTTCCGAACGGCATTGAGGACAAATGACGATCCGTTTCGGTTCCGCGGGAGCCTGAGGAGCCGCACCGCCGTAGATCGGCTGCCCCGTTCCCGTCACGATGACCGGCTGCGCAGCAGGTGCCTGATTGCTGACGGCCGTCATGCTCTGCAAGACCTGTCCCATGATGCGTTCCAGCCTATCATCGTTCTCCTTGGCGGTCTTCGTCTGATCCTCAAGCCTCTCCAGAAGAGCTTTGACCAAGGCAGCAGTTGCGTCCGCCGTCTGTGTGTTTTGGGCAGCAGGAGCATTCACCATACTCCAAGCCTGCGTCTGCTCAGGGGTGAGCACAGCAAGGATAGTATCTCGATTGTACGTCTGGATGATACGCAGACGATCCAGCTCGAACTTATATGCATCCTGCTTCGCCAACCGCTCGAGTTCCGCTTGCAGCCTCGCCTTGCGTTCCCAGAGTTCATACGCGAAGAGGTCCTGCTTGCGATTCAGTTCATTGATCGCCTCCATCTTTGCAATCTGCATATTATTGATCGCAGTCTGCCTTTCAACATCATCCCTCCAGGCCTTCGTCTGAATCTCGATATCCTGCTCTTTTTGCCTTTTCTGCAATTCGAGTCTCTGCTCTTCGATCATCTTCTCGTGTGTCAGCTGCACATCCCGTTCCAGAGCACCGCGTTCCGCAGCGATACGGTCCAAACGAAGCTGGCGATTCTCTTTTTCGAGCTCGACCTCCGTGATCGCCCGCTGGATCTCAAGCTCGTCGATCAGAGCAGCGTGCGTTTCGATGCGTTTTGCCTTTTCCTCCTGAATATAACGGAGCCACTTTTCATTTTCCAACGACGCAGCTTTTCGCGCAAGCGCTTCTTCCTGTTCCATCGCCGTCATCCGGGAACGGAAAATATACTCGTTCTTTTCCGTTTCAAGCTGACGTTCCATCTGAAGATCGAGCTGTTCGAGCAGGAAATCGCGGCGTTTGTCCGCCTCGACATTCTGCTGCGTCATGTTCTTGATGATCTCTTTCCGTTCGTTCTCGCGGAGAAGTCCCGCTTTTTCCTGTTCGAAAAGGAACTGATCCATCTCGGCCTGCGTGGTGATCTTGTCGAATTCCTGCGCCTGAATGATCTTCCGGAGCGTCTTCTGCTGCTCCATTTTCCGGCTCGCAAGCGTCAATTCTCCATCCTGCCGATCTGCAGCGGTCTGTTTCGCCAGCATCTCAAGATCGTTGACCTTTTCCTGATGCGAGATCTCATCCAGCCGACCCTGCACTTCCGCTTCCCACTCTTCCTTGCGGATCGCCTGGCCTTCTTTGACCATCCAGATCTTGCTTCGGCTTGCATTCTGTTCATCCATTCCTTCCCAGGAAAGCGTCTCGATACGCGCTCCGCGGAACGCGATCCCGTATCGGACAAGAGCGCCCGAGACCGCAGTATCGAGCGTCGTGGTGAAGTACTGCTGGAAGTCCGCGTTCACCAATTCCTTCACTCCGTACGTCACGATGGAGTCACGGATCGCAGCAAGGACGATATTCTGCGTGTCGACATTGAAATCCGCCTTTGAGTACACATCCCGCGCACCGAACAGATTGCCGAGGAAGAGGTACCGGTTCTCCACCGTATATTCCACCGTAACGGCACAGTCGACCGACACACATTCCTTCGTGAGGAATTTTCCAAAATATGTGATCGGGAAAACACCGCTGTTCACAGCGTAAAGGACCTGTTCTTTATCCGAATTTAAAAAAAGTCTGTCCTTAAAAGTGGTCATCGTGTGCCGTCCCGGTCCGACCTCACCGCAATTCTGTCCTTTTTCCCAGACGACAGCATTCACTCCCTGCGGAATATCCACTTCGTCTTTCAGAGAGAAAAATCCGGGCTTGATACGCACTCTCGTGGCAAGATGATTCACGTCAAGTTTGATTTCATGGACCATTAAAGACTCCTTTTTGTTTTCTTGAATATTTTTTGTGGTTATTGTTTTTTGTTTTGTGCAAAATAAACTATCGTTTAAGTGCGGACACTGCCCCACAGCGTCCGCATTTCTGCTAACGGATGCTAAACCGTTCCGTGACCTTGTTTTGCAGCATATCGACCGCATTCCGAAGTTCGCCCGGCACCGTCTCGCCGCGGAACACATCCGCCTCGTTCAGCGCAGCTTCCAGATACTCCACAGCCGTGACCGCCTGATCCAGCACCTGTGCCAGACGCTTCAGAGAGTCCTTTTCCACGCGCAGCGCAGGGGTCTTGGAGTCCAGAGCCGGCACTTTTTCCAGAATTTCCAGCGTTTCGGTGAGCGACTCGCGCATCAGACGCAGTTCCGTCGCAAAACGCACGTCCTTGGCTCTTCGCTGGGCAGATTCCATCCGCAGGGACACAAGCTGAACTTTCGTTCGGATAAAAGTGCGCAGATCCTGATCCAGCTCAACATAATCGGTGAAAAACCACCCTTTTTTCGGTCTCCGCGATTTCGGCACGTCCACCTGGAATGCCTCACGCTGGAGTTCCGGTCCCTCCGTTTCGCCGCCGTCGGCATCGAGACCAAGGCGCAGACGCAGAGAAAGCGGATTCCAGTACGCCTCGTTCACTTGGACTTCCTGCGCAGCCTCTTCCGCGATCTTGCGGACCCCAGCGACACACTCGGCAGAAGAAATCGTCTTCCCAAGGAGCGATTCCCCAAGCCCATTCAGTTTCCCGAGCGTTTCCGACGTCATGGGGACCCCGGCATTCTGCACTTCCGAAACAAAATTCTGCCAATCTTCAGGTGAATTGACCTTCTCAACTTCCGCCTTCAGCTCCTCATCGACATCGCCAGCCTCGAGCTGCGCGGCAGCATCCGACGGCGTGAAAGCAGAAAAGTTCGTGCACTTGATGCCAGCCCCGGAAAGAAGCAGCGTGAAATTCGCAGCCAGCTGCGCCCGCGCATCCGCTTCCAGCGATATGAAACTCTCCATCGGCGTACGGATCATCTCGACGAAACGGTCAAAACGTCCCTGCACCCAAGACGCCAATTCCGCACGAGTCAACTGCGTACGGCCCGCCAACAGCACTCCCAGCGCCTGACCCGGCACAAGATGGATCGGAGCGTGAGCCGCCAGCACAACATCTCTCTTAAACGGCATCGTCAACCGGACATCGATCGCATCTTCCCAAACCGCCCAGCAGGTGACGCCCTGCTTCGTTTCACTCTCCGACAAATCGGCAAGCGCCCCCAGAAAACGTGTTCCGTCAAAAACAAAAACACGGTAGGGATACGGAACATTCTCGTTCAGCTGCACGAGAAACGCGGCATTCTCATTGAGATCCCCGGTTTCTTTCCCTTTGTTACTGCCAAACAAGCCTCGAAAAAAAGCTTTAGCCTTCTCAAACATAAGTTCAAACCTCAGCACACACAGGATTCGATTGAAAAATAGAACAGAAAGACAGGATGCTTTCACCCATCATTTAGTCTAAATCATACTACATTAAAATCATTTTGTAAAGGGGGACCCTATGCTCTTTTTCAAAAAAAGTGAAAATATTTTCAGAAAAACCAAGATCTCCATTTCTTAAGGGTCTAAAACGCCATTTTAGGCTTTTTTTACTCAAATTCCGCCACGGCCCGCACCGGAGCTCCTTCCGCCTCATGCAGCGAAAGAGGAAACGCCGTCAGCCGAAACTCACGCGGCAGACGCTCCAGATTCGTCAGATTCTCAATAAAAAGTACCCTCTCCGAAAGCAGACAGCGGTGGATCGGAAGGTCTACATCATCGAACGCATCCGGAGAAGGCCAATCAAACCCCAAAAGAAGAAGGTGCTCCTGCCGAGTCAGCCAAACCGCGGCCTCTCGAGTAAAAAACGGAGCATCCTCAAACTGCCTTCCCTCCCACGAAGCCGAAAAAAGAACGCGCGGACACTCCCGAAAGACCTCATCGAACATCTCCAGCATTTCTCGCGTGATCGCAGTCCGAGGACGCACTTTCCCCAACTTCAGAACTCGTGCCGGCCCGGAAAAAACCTCGAGCGGAAAGGCATCCAAATACGCCCCCCCGCTAAACACGTGCGCCGGAGCGTCCACGTGCGTCCCCTGATGGCTCGAAAAACTCAGATTCCGAAGCCGAACGCCGTCACGTTCCATTTCCGCTTCCGCGGTCAGCAAAACGGGCGGATCTCCTGGATAAACCGGAGAACTTTCGGATATTTCACGGGTCAGGTCAAGGAATTTCATAAAAATTGTCCTGAATTCTCTGTTTTCGGGGAAAATTTCGGGGGGTACTTCTTTACAAAATCGGAATTTTGTGGTATAAATTTGAAATATTTACCAGATTTTGGATTTTTCTTGTTCAGGAGAATTTATCGTGTTCAATATGACCGCTGTTTTGGGCGCCACCGGCGCTGTGGGTTCCATCATCCGCGCTTTGATGGAAGAGAGAAACTTCCCGACGAAGAACATCAAATTCCTCGCCACGGCCCGCTCGGCCGGTAAAGTCCTGAAATACGCAGGACGCGACATCGTCGTGGAAGAAGTTTGCCCCGAAGCATTCGACGGTGTTGATCTCGTCATCAGCTCCACACCGGACGAGACCGCTGCCGAATGGGCGCCGATCGCCGTGCAGCACGGATGCATCGTCGTCGATGAAAGCGCGTTCTTCCGCATGAAGGAAGACGTTCCGCTCGTCATTCCGGAAGTCAACCCGGACGACATCATGAAGCACAAAGGCATCATCGCCAGCCCGAACTGCTCCACCACACAGATGGTCCAGGCTCTCCAGCCGCTGCACGCTTTCGGAAAACTGACCCGTGTCAACGTCGCGACTTACCAGGCGACTTCCGGCGCAGGCGTCGGCGGACAGCGCGAACTGGTCGAATCCTCCAAAGCACACCTTGCGGGAGAGACTTTCGAGGCGAAGACCTTCCAGTATCCGATCGCCTTCAACGTCATTCCCCAAATCGGTAACCCGAAGCACCCCGAAACGTTCCCCGGCTACACGAGCGAAGAAGTCAAGATGATCCTCGAAACCAGGAAGATGCTCGGCGACGATTCCATCAAGATCACCGCGACGTGCGTCCGCGTTCCGGTCGAAAACTGCCACAGTGAAGTGGTCTCGATCGAAACGGAGAAGAAGATCACGCGCGAGCAGGCGATCGAACTCTGGAAAAACACGCCGGGCCTGGTCGTCATGGACGACGTAGCGAACCGCGTGTACCCGATGCCGAGCATCTGCTCCGGAAGCAACGACACGTACATTGGCCGTATTCGTGAAGACGTTTCCTGCGAGAATGGTCTGACGTTCTGGTGCGTGAGCGACAACCTGCGCAAAGGCGCTGCGACGAACGCCGTCCAGATCGCGGAACTGCTTGCGAAAAAAATGTTCAGCTAAACACTGCGGAACAGAAAGAGCAAACGAAAAGCTCTCGAGGATCCCTTGAGAGCTTTCTTTTTCGTGCGGCGATTTCGTTCTCTTCCAGCACATTCCATAAAAAACAGCAGGCGGGATACCGAAGCAAACACCGCCTCCAAAGCCAGAAAAACATCGTTTTAATGTTCGCTGCTCAAAATTTTCCCGGTTACTGGATGACTTTTTGAGCCAATAGGTAAAATTTTCCACATTTAACAATAACACAGGGCAGGTCCATGGCAGAGAGAGAGAGAGAGAGAGAGAGAGCCTGAATCGTACTTTAATCCTACAGACGAT
>SUVI01000058.1 GCA_015062085.1 Planctomycetaceae bacterium | reverse complement strand
TTGGTTCCGTGAAACTGACGGATCCGGCCGATGCCGTGAAATTCATCGAAGCGACCGGCTGCGACTCTCTGGCCGTCGCCATCGGCACCTCCCACGGTGCGTTCAAATTCTCCGGCAAACAGGGCCTCCATTTCGACGTCCTGAGCGAGATCCAGAAAGCCGTCAACAGCGTGAAGCCGAACTTCCCGCTCGTCATGCACGGTTCCTCCAGCGTTCCGCAGGAATGGGTCGCCCGCATCAACAACGCCGGCGGTAATCTGGCTGGTGCTTCTGGTGTGAATGAAGACGAATACTTTAAAGCCGCTCAGATGGGCGTCTGCAAGATCAACATCGACACCGACGGCCGTCTGGTCTGGTGCGCAACTCTGCGTGAAGAATTCCGTGATCATCCGGAAGTGTTCGACCTGCGTCCGTCTGGTCAGGTCTTCATGAAGAACTACGCCGACTACATCGTCCACAAGAACCAGAAGCTCGGTTCCGCCGGTACGCTGGCTGACGTCGCTGCTGCTCTTGGCAAATAAGCTGTTCATGGGCGATCTCTAATCGCCTAAACGCTTACGGCCCCGGCTTTTTTTTCGAGTCGGGGTCTTTGGATGTTTTTGTTTAGAAAACTTCGTTTTGTTATTCGCCTTCTAATAAGAATCTCCCCTTGATTATATATCACCGATGATTTATAATTTTAGGAGTCGTGTTTTTTGTTCTATCGTTTTGTTTTCGTCAAAGGAGTTCCTATGCTTACGACGCAAGAAATCATTCGTACACAGATAAATGCTAAAATTCCGATTTTATTCGTTGAGCATTTTGATTTTGAAAGTATCGATCATTTGATTAAAGAATCCATCATGAAAGTTTTTCCGAAAGCGGATCCAAAGAATTTTTTGGAGTATCGTCCTGGAGGGGAAGTGAATTTTTGGACGAAAGTCCCTGTGGACATGGATGGATCGAGATCTCTTGTGGATTTTTTGAGTGAATTCAATAATCGGATCCATCGAAATGAACCTGTGTTCCTCTTTTTGAAGAACGTTAATGAAATGCTTCGTGACCCGGAAGTTCTTGCGCATTTGCGCATGATCGCGGACCACACTACGGATCCGTCGCCGGAGCATCGGAGAGTGTATGTTTTTATCATGTCGCATGAAATGTATATTCCGGGAGAACTGGAACACATTATTCGTGTTATCCAGATAGCTCCGCCGGAAGATGAAGAGATCCGGCAAATCGTCCAGGATATTTTTTATGAACACGGAAATTATCCCTCGGATGACGAGATCAGCGAGCTGGTGAACTCTTTGCGGGGACTGAGCGTATTGGAGATCCGGCAGTTCATGCAGCTTGGTATCTATCAGTGGGGCTACGACCTTGAAAGGATCAAGCAGAAGATCTGTGAGGAGAAAGATCAGGTCATTTTAAAAAGCAAACTCTTAAAAACCATCAAGGTCACCGAAGATTTGGATGATATTGGCGGGCTGGAGAATCTGAAGAAATACTTAATACAAAAGAAACAGATCTTTGCTCACATGGCGCAAGCGAAAGAACGCTGCGTCGATATTCCGAAAGGGATCCTCATCGTGGGCATGCCGGGGTGCGGAAAGTCGCTCACGGCAAAAGTGGCGTCGAGTATTTTTGGATTGCCTCTCATACAGCTGGATATTGGGATGCTGCTCGGAAAATATCTTGGAGAAAGTGAGAGCAATTTTCAGAAAGCGATCCGGTTGGCGGAAGCGGTCTCGCCCTGTGTACTTTGGGTCGATGAAATCGAGAAAGCCTTTGCCGGAATGGAGACAAGCAGAAACGGAGAGGCAAGAGGCGGCGGAAACGAGGTCACGACTCGCCTTTTCGGAAGTTTTCTCACATGGATGCAGGAGAAAAAGGTCCCTGTTTATGTCGTTGCGACCTCGAACCAATGCACGCTCCCGCCCGAATTTTATCGGAAAGGGCGTTTTGACGAAATCTTTTCGGTCTATTTGCCGAACAAGGAGGAAAGAAAGAAGATCCTTGAGATCCACTTGAAAAAAAGAGGATGCTCGGTTGCGGACCTTGCGGAGGTCATTGCGAAAACGGACGGATTTTGCGGGGCAGACCTAGAAGGGATCGTGCGCGAGGCGGTGGAATTGGAATTTCTTGAAGCCCTCAAAGATGACTTCCGATGTTGGCCGAAAAAGAAAGGATACGTTCATCAAATCAGTGAAAAAAAGCTTTTGGAAGCGATCAAGGAAACGAAGTCGATCAAAGATACTCTAGGGAAAAAATACGATGAAATGAAAAATAACCTAGACGAACACAATCTTAAGCCCGCCTCGAAAAAATAAACAAAATTCAAAAGGAGAACCATATGGAAAATAAAAATGCGATCGATACCCAGGGAAACCAGGCTGAAAGTGCAGCAGGCTATTTTTTCATGAAGTATGAAGAGTACGTCCGCTCCGGAAATAACGAGGACGTGACGGTTTTTCTTCAGAAACTCCTTCAGGAAGAAAATGGGATCTCACACGAAGCAAGTCAGCAGATCGTCAACGTGATCAATGCAAGTGTCGACGAAATCGAAAAACTGCACAAGGAATGGTACGATTCCTCCATGCGTTTGGATGAGATCATCGAAAAGGCGGTCAAGCAAACCACTGAAGAGGTCGGATGCCAGGAACAGGACGTCTATGCGGTGATGGGGACCCTCTCGGCAAAAAGCGAAGTGGAGCAGCTCTCCTTGGCGTCGGGCGAAGTCGTCGAACTCGCGGAGGATTTCAAGGTCGATACGGAAGACCGGGCCATCATCCAAAACCTAGCGCGTGCAAATCAGAGAACCACGGAATTCCAGCTCGGGAATACCGCGCAGGCAATTCTCGACGGGGCGGAGGAGAAACAGCAGATGAAGATCTCGGAGACTTTCAAAAAAGCGGTCGAAACGGAGCTCTTTTCGCAAGCGGAAACGATGGCAAAGCAGATACTGGCGGCGGAGATCTATTCGGCTGTGGCCAAGAAAAAGCAGGATCTCCAGCCCGATCAGAAAAGTTTCCTCCCTGTCGCTGCAGCTGCCGAGGCCGCAAAAGGCGTAGTCGCTGCAAAAGCTGCTCACCAGATGAACGAAACGCCCGATGAAGACGCAAGAAAAAGGGAAGACCTGAAGAGGTATGCCGAGACTGGGACCGTCGCTGCGGTAAAAACGGCGGCCTCGTCTGCGTGTGCTGCGGTGTGCGGATATGGTTTTGCTCTCGGCGCGGCTGCGTTTACGCTCGTTACGGGGATCGGCGTCCCGCCTGAATTCGCTTATAGGGCAGGAAAAATGGTCGGGCACTTCGTTGCTCATCACAATAAGCCGGTGAAAAAGGCCATTCACGCGATGGCGGAGTCCTCAAGATCCGTCGCGAAAAAAGCTGTCGACTATATCGCCAACGTTGGCGGAAAACGTGTCGTGGATTCTTTACACGCTGTCGGTTCTGCGGTCGAACAAGGCGTAAAGAAAGTCAACGCTGCCGTTGATACTGTAAAACGCGGGGTCAAAAAATTGACTTCCTTGCTGTTTGGGTAAGAAAGGAGCCATTTTGAATATATCTGTACCATATCATCACGAAGGAAGAGCGATCTATTCAGTGAAAGAGCTGTGTGAAACGTGGGATCACTCCGAGCTGTTGGACATGTACAAGAATGACATTCCGCTAAGGAGGTGGCTCTTCTCAAAGATTCGCATGGAACCGGCTGTTCATCGTCAAATCGGCATAGCCGCAAGAGAGGCGAGAGCGTTCGATGAATGGATCCGGATCTTTGACGGGATCGCGGATAAGCCATGGGACGAATACATGCGCGAACTGCTGGGCGATACCTTTTTTACAAATCTGTCGAACATGAAAAACGCCCTGGAGCACCATACAGCCGCCCAAAATCTGCGTCGCGAAAACAAATTACAGGATGCTCTTCGTGAGATCAAAATGGCGTTGGAGTTATTCTCGTCTGACCAGAAATTTCTTGATGAAAAACAAGAGATCGAGAAACGAATGCGGGAAGACCAAGAAAAACGAAACCGCGCAGAGGAGCTTTTTCGAAAGGCAGAGGAATATTACCATGCCAAAAAACACCAAGAAGCGCTCGACAATATCGAGAAAGCCCTGGCTCTGTTCCCTACAGACGAAAAATATCTTGCCCTAAAAAACAAGATCGAGAAACTCAACTATCCCGGATACCGTAAAGTCCTCAAGCTGAACGGCATCGAGTACGCCTTCCGCTGGTGTCCACCGGGGTCGTTCCTGATGGGGAGCCCTTCCAGCGAATTTCTCCGTGATAGTGACGAAACGCAGCACAGCGTGACACTGACTCGTGGTTTCTGGATGCTTGAGACGCAGGTGACGCAGGCGATGTGGAAGAGCGTGATGGGCACGAGTATTCAGACACAGGCAAAAAAAGGAACATATACCACTCTCTTGTATGGAGAAGACCCGCTGCATCCGATGTACTATGTGAGTTGGGATGACTGTCAGGAGTTTTGCCGTCAACTTTCTAGCAAACTGAATGAAGAAGTGAGTCTTCCAACGGAGGCGCAGTGGGAGTATGCGTGTCGTGCAGGCACGACGGGTGCGTACGCAGGTAACCTTGCTGAGATGGGCTGGTACTCTTCAAACAGTGCAAGTGCAGCACATCCTGTCGGCAGGAAACAACATAACGCCTGGGGTCTTTACGACATGCACGGTAATGTGTGGGAGTGGTGTCAGGACTGTTACGGTTCATACTCTACGTCGCCAATGAGCGACCCGACAGGCCCTAACAGCGGCTCGTTCCGAGTCGCCCGCGGTGGCGGCTGGAGCTACGACGCCCAGTACTGTTGCTCCGCGTCCCGGCTCGGGAGTACGCCGGACTATCGGGGCATCGACCTTGGCTTCCGCCCAGTTTTGGCCAGTCCAGCTCCAGGCCAGTAAGCGTAGCGCGGTAGGCGTCGGCAGCGCGAGGGCGAGGCGGCTTCGCCGCCAAACAAGTCCAGCAGAATGTCCTCGGGGTCCGGGTCAGCGCCCCGGAAAATTTTACACAAAAATCGAAGTTTTACCTCCCATTGGAAAGGGAGGTTTTAAAGGTTCTCGTGCCTTTTTTTACGGACATTACGTCGAAGGAGCCCCAAACGCCACCGCCAACTTCGGGCACTCTCTTTCTGCGGATCTTCAATGTTTTCAGCGGAAGATCGGCCTTGGAGTACACTGTTGCTGGATGGATCTGCGGAAGACGACATTGAAATACAATAAAGTTTGCCGACAAAGTTTCTCATTTCAAGCAGGGATCTTTGTCGGTTTCTTCTTGCCGTTTTCCGGCTCTGTCAGCAGATTGCAGCATTACTTCTTTTTTCGCAAATTTTTTATTATACTAGAAAAAAATCAAGAAATACCAAAAACTAAGAGAAGGAGATCAGCATAAAAGAAAAACCCCTTAGCTTTTTGGTCCGTCGTCCACGTACCGTCGAGGTCCCCCTCTATCCTCGAATTTAGAGGTCGAGACGATACCGATCAGCATATCGGCATCACAAAAAAAGGCCGAACGGCCACCGCCATCCAGCCCAAAAGCGAGGGACGGGATTCGAACCCGCGACGTCCAGCTTGGGAAGCTAGCATTCTGCCACTGAATTACTCTCGCATGATGTTTAAAGTTTAGCCGATTTTCAAATTTTGTCAAGGGGGGGATGACGATTTTTTTAAAAAAGTTTGCGTTTCGCCGAAATTTCTCATTTTGCTGCGAGACGCAAACTAAAATCCTGCTATTTTGCAGACGTTTGCGAGCCCCCCTCTTTCGCAAGTTTTTCCTGCTCCTTCTTAAGCCGCTCAAGATTTTTCTTGTCGACCTCGATACTTCGGTTTGCAATATCCAGACTCTTAACAGCCTGCTTGTCTCCGGCAGCTTCAAGCTGGGCACGCTCTTCCTGGTAGCGGGCTTCTCGGCGAGCGATGCTAGCTTCCATTTCCTGGATCTCGATGGCAAGGAAATCAGCTCGACTCATCGTAGCCGGCGTCTCCGGAGCTTTCGAACATCCAGATGCCAGAAAAACAGGAGTGAGCAAGCCTAAAAAAAGAGCGAACGCGATCGCAGGGGTTTGGGTGGATCGTATAGGCAACATGGAAAACCTCATATTTTAAAAACAGGGAAAGGAACTTTAGCGGCGCGCAGTATATGCGTTTGCCTAAGTAACTGATTATAGATGAAAAGTGCATATCTTAAAAGGGGGTGGGGGGTGGATTTTAAAGAATTTTAGATCAAATTTAAAAGAAAAAATGCGAGACAGAAAGAAGCCAGCGACAAAATGGAGGATATATTTAAAATGGGCAACATCTAAAACATATCCTGAACCTAAATTTGAAAGAAATTGAGAGAAAATTGCGAAAAATTGGAATAATTTACAAAAGATACCCCGCCCCCCCCTTCCCAAAAAGCGAGAGTTTGCTATAATACGCTTACATTTTTTGTATTTGGTTCAACGTAAGAATGTAGTAATTTATTTGTTTCACGTGGGCATGACGCCTTTAACGTGGAAAAAAGGAACAGCAAAAACAAATGTCTATCACGAAAGAAACCAAACAGGAAACAATCCAGAACTTCAAACGCAGTGCCAATGACACTGGCAGCTCCGAAGTGCAGATCGCGCTTCTGACGGGACGTATCAACTCCCTGACGGAGCACATGAATTCGCACAAGAAGGACTACTCCTGCCGTCGCGGTCTTCTCCGCCTCGTCAGTCAGCGTCGTGGTCTTTTGGACTACCTTAAGAGTGTCGACGCTCAGCGTTATCTGGATGTGATCCAGAAACTGAATATCCGTAAGTAATTTACTGGTTGGTGCGCTGTATTTTGTTTGTTCCCGTTTGATTCAGGATGGGACAGCTGGTGCAGGTATAGACAGAGTCAGGATTCGGGGTGGGAGCCGGAAAAGGGCCACTGGCCCGTGTCCTGTTTTCTGTTTCTTGTTTTTGGGCGGTAAATTGCGGCGCACCTGTGTTGTGTTAATAGATGAAAGAAAGATAGAAGAAAATGTTGGAAGCAGAATCAAAAAAAATACGTGTTGAGAAGAAGATTGGCAAAGAGTTGCTCTGGTTTGAAACTGGGGAATTGGCAAAACAGGCAGCAGGCAGCTGTCTGGTTGGATATGGGGATACGATCGTTCTGGTTGCCTGTACATCTGGCTCATCTGTTTCCGGGCAGGATTTTTTTCCGCTAACGTGTGACTACCGTGAACGAGTTGCTGCTGCGGGTAAATTTCCCGGTGGTTTTGTGAAGCGTGAAGGTCGTCCAAATCTTAAGGAAACGTTGACCGCTCGTTTGATCGACCGTCCGATCCGTCCTCTTTTCCCGTCTTGGTTCCGCGATGAAGTTCAGGTTTGTGCGACAGTCCTTGCTAGCGACCGACAGCATGACGGCGACATGCTTGCGATGAACGGTGCGAGTGCCGCGCTTTCGATCTCCCCCCTTCCTTTCCTTGGTCCGATCGCTTCTGTCCGCCTCGCCTGTGTTGATGGCCGTCTGATCCCGTTCCCGTCCCAGGATGAACTTTGTGAAAGCGATCTTGATCTCGTGGTCTCCGGGAATGAGGAGTCGATCCTGATGATCGAAGGGTTTGCGGATGAGATGCCGGAAGGCCCGATGGCTGAGGCGATCGAAGCTGCACATGACTGCATTCGCGAGATCTTGGCTCTTCAGCGTGAGTTCATCGAAAAAGTCGCTCCGGTCAAGCGTGAGTATACGATTCCGGAAGACGACGGACTTTTCGAGATTGTGAAGACAAAATATTATGACGCCTACTATGAAGCGAAGCACACGGTCGGAAAACTGGAGCGTGCGGAGGCGGTGAGTGCACTGAAGGCGAAGATCGCTGCCGAAATGATCCCGGATCCGGACGCAGAAGGCGCGATTCTTCCGAATCGTTTGGAGCAGGTCCTAGAACAGCTTGAGAAAAAGGTCGTTCGTGATCAGATCCTTAGCGGCTGCCGTCCGGATGGGCGCGGTCTGAAAGAGATCCGTCCGCTTCTCTGCAAGGCGGGCGTTCTTCCGCGAGTTCACGGTTCTGCAGTCTTTCAGCGCGGCGAGACGCAGGCGCTCATTACTGTAACGCTCGGTACTTCGCGCGACGAACAGCGTGTTGATGGGCTTTTCGAGGAGTACAGCAAAAAATTTATGCTGGACTATAATTTCCCGTCCTATTCCGTCGGTGAATGCCGTCCGATCCGCAGTCCAGGCCGTCGTGAACTGGGGCATGGCGCACTTGCGGAACGCAGTGTGAAGCCCGTGATCCCGCTCTCTGCAGATTTCCCGTACACGATCCGTATCATCTCTGATATTTTGGAATCGAACGGCTCCAGCTCCATGGCATCGGTCTGCGGTGCCACGCTTGGTCTGATGGACGCAGGCGTTCCGATCACGAATCCTGTCGCGGGTATTTCGGTCGGTCTGGTTAAGGAGAGCAATGAGAAATGGACACTCCTGACGGATATTATCGGCGATGAAGACCATTATGGCGACATGGACTTCAAAATTGCCGGTACGCAGAACGGCATCACGGGCATTCAGCTCGACCTGAAGATCGACGGGATCACGAATGAGATGATCCGCGCCACGATGGCCCAAAGCCGTGAAGCCCGTATTCAGATCCTTCGCACGATGCTTCGTTCCATTCCGCGTCCGCGTACGGAGATCTCTGAATGGGCTCCGCGTCTGCTCCGCACGAAGATCAACCCGGACAAAATTGGGCTTTTGATCGGTCCCGGCGGTAAAACGATCCGTGCGATCCAGGAATCTACCGGTGCGACGATCGACATTGATGATGACGGCACGGTGCTCATCTCCAGTTTGAATCTGGAGAGTGCGCAGGCTGCTATGAATCAGGTCGATGCACTGACCGCAACGGTCGAGATCGGGCGTGTTTATCGCGGCCGCGTGACGAGCATCAAGGATTTCGGTGCGTTTATTGAGATCCTCCCTGGACGAGACGGATTGTGCCACATCAGCGAGCTGTCGAGCGGTTACGTTCAGAAAGTTTCGGATGTTTGTGCCATTGGCGACGTCATGGACGTGAAGGTGATCGACATTGACGAGCAGGATCGTGTGAAGCTAAGTCGTAAAGCCGTCATGATCGAACGTGGTGAGATCGAAGAGTAGTTTCTCTTCGCAAGGAATCTTGAGAAGCGCCTGCGAAGTCCTTGCAGGCGTTTTCTTTATGGAGTTTTCTGATGCAGGAAAATGCGAGTGGAAAATCCCGTCAGCGTCTAATCGACGAGTACACGGAAATTGCGCGGCTTGCAGGAGCGTTAGCGCATGAAATCAAGAGTCCTCTTTCGACGATCCGATTGACGATGGAGGTGCTGACTGAGGATCTGGAGCAGCCGGAAACGGAACGGGAACGCAGAACGCTGAACATGGCGCGTACGGTCGTTACGCAGTGTCGGCGTCTTGAGAGTATTTTGAATCAATTTTTGATGTTCGCCAAGGCTCCGGCGATCAAAACATCGCCAAGTGACCTGAATACTGAAGTGCGTTCGATCCTGGATTTTTATCAGGAGAAGGCGAAGCAGAAGAATATTGAGATCCTGATGTTTTTGGAGCCAGAACTGCCGCCGATCCAGCTTGACAAAAATGCGTTTGGGTGTGTTCTTTGGAATCTGATCAACAATGCGGAGGCTGCGATGAAGGATGGCGGTCAGCTATTGGTCCGGACACACCTGACTCCTGACGGCGTGGCGCTGGATCTCATTGACAATGGGTGCGGGATGGACGCCAAGACGCTGGAAAAGCTCTATGATGCGTTCTATACGACGAAAAGCAATGGATTTGGACTGGGGTTGCCGACGGTGAGGAAAATCATCGAGGCACATGGAGCGATTTTGGAAGTGCAGAGTGAGCTTCGCCGCGGAACGAAATTTACGATGAAGTTTCCTGCGCCAGCCATGATAGGTTCTGGAAAGGAAGATGTTATGGAGCGGCTTCGTCGTGAGTTGGAAGAGGAAGAGCAGGCAGAGGTAAAGTCGGGAGTGCGGATGGAGATCCAGAGTCATGATCCAGAGTCATGATCCAGAGTCATGATTTAAGACGGGCATTTTAGTAATGGGAACGCCGACGCTTTTTCGGCGGCTGGAGGGATCTGAGACAGGGAAGGGAGAACGGAAAGATGACGCCGTCTTCGATTACGGTTTTGGTAGTGGATAATGAACGGGAACACGCAGAGATCGTGGCGTATGGACTTTCAAAGGTCGGGTACGTAACTGAGATCGCAACTTCCGGCGAGGAAGCGATCGAAAAGATCACGAATGGGTACTATGATGTGATCTTTACGGATCTGATTATGGACCGTGTCGATGGATTTGGGGTACTGAATCATGCATGTGAAACTCTCCCCAACTGTGCGGTCATCATCATGACAGGGCATGGAAGCGTGCCCTCGGCAGTCAGTGCGATGCAGCAGGGAGCGTTTAATTATCTGTTGAAGCCTCTGGATCTCAAACAGCTGCGTGCGGTGGCTGAAAAGGGAGCGGAGAGCGCTTCGCTGAAACGTACGAATCTGGAACTTCAGTCTCGTCTGGATGAGAAATTCGGGTTTGAGAAACTGGTCGGAAACAGCCCGGAAATGTGTTCCATCGTCGAGAAACTGCGTCGTGTTTCTCCGACGAACTCAACGGTGTTGATCCAGGGCGCAACTGGAACGGGGAAGGAGCTCATTGCGCAGGCGATCCATCAGAACAGTCCGCGAAAAAACAAACCGTTCGTTGGGTTGAATTGTGCGGCATTGAGCGACAATTTGCTGGAAAGTGAGCTTTTTGGGCACGTAAAAGGCGCTTTTACCGGGGCGATCTCGGATCGTATGGGGAAGATCGAGTACGCAAACGGCGGCACGCTTTTTCTGGATGAGGTCGGCGATATGCCAATGGCGACCCAGATCAAGCTGCTGCGGGTTTTGGAGGAGAGCGAGATCACGCGTGTTGGATCCAATGAGCCGATCCGGGTGAATGTACGCCTTCTTTCGGCAACGAACCGTGATCTGACGAGTGCGATCGAGGCAGGAACGTTCCGCAGTGACCTCTATCATCGTCTGAAAGTCGTCACGATCCGTCTTCCGTCGCTCGTGGAACGTTCGGGCGACATTCCGGTCCTGGTGGACTATTTTGTGAAATTTTTCTCCGAAAAGCACCAAAAACCAATCCGCGGGATCACATCTGCGGCACGAAAATATCTTTTGCAGTATGAATATCCAGGAAATGTGCGACAGCTTCGAAATATGGTAGAGAGTATGGTCGTAATGGATTATGACGGGCTGCTGAACGTGGACGATCTTCCGGAGGAACTGGACGAGATCGTTCCTGCAGAAGAACGGCGTCTTGCGGAAGCTGTGGCCATGGAAGAGTTAAGGAAATTTCAGGAATCGCCGGCTCAGCGAAAGCAGGATGGAAACAGATCCGCAGGAGAAACGCCTCTCTTTGGTGAAAAAAACACAGGAACCGGAGAACCGGCATCCCGAAGTGGTTCCGTGATCTGTTTGCCATCGTCCGGCTCTTTCAGTGAGACGGTGTCGGGAAGCGGGCTGACTTCGTTTGTCGGCAAAACAATGGAGGAGCTGGAACTTGAATTTCTTCGCGTAACACTCGAACATACCAACGGAAACCGCGAAGAAGCAGCGAATCTGCTTGGTATCAGCGAGCGAACGCTTTACCGAAAACTGAAAGATGGAAAGTTACTTTCGGGAAAATAGGCGAATTCGTTAAATTGAGGATTCCTGTTTCGGGGGATTTTTTTGAAAAATTTTAAAGAAAGATGGAGAAAGTTGGAAAAAAAACGCCCGGTCCCCCTACTCAGAATCGGATAGAATGGTAAAATACAGACAGTTATTTTTATGTCAGCCTCCGGCCTGATCGTATTCTGGGCCTGTTCGGAGGCGGCAGCGCAATTTTTTTTTGAAATTCGAAATTCTCGAAAAGGAGATTTGAAATGCGTCGTCCGTTCATCGCTGGTAACTGGAAAATGAACATGGATCGTGCCGGAGCCGTCGCTTTGGTGGAAGGCCTAAAAGAGGCTGCAAAAGATGTCGATTACGCCGACATCGCTGTCTGCCCGCCGTTCGTCTATCTTGACGCGGTCGCACAGGTCCTCAAAGGCACCAATATCGGCGTTGGCGCTCAGGATTGCTACTTCGAAGAAAAAGGTGCTTTCACGGGCGAGATCAGCGTCGCGATGCTCAAAGACGTTGGATGCCAGTATGTCATCCTCGGCCACAGCGAACGCCGTCACATTATCGGCGAAAGCAACGAGCTGACCAACAAAAAACTCCTTGCCGTTCTGAAAGCCGGCCTGACCCCGATCCTCTGCATCGGTGAAATGCTCGAACAACGTGAAGCGGATCAGACTTTCGACATCAACGCGGAACAGTTCCTCGGCTCGCTGGCCGGCGTCTCTGCGGAAGATATGAAAAAAGTCGTCATTGCCTACGAACCCGTTTGGGCTATCGGTACTGGAAAAACTGCGACCCCGGAAATGGCTGAAGAAGTGCATGCCGGCATTCGTCGTCTGATCGCGTTCCGCTTCAATAAAGAAGTTGCTGACGCTGTTCGTATCCAGTACGGCGGAAGCATGAAGCCCGGAAATGCAAAAGACCTCCTCGCTCAGGCTGACATTGACGGCGGTCTGATCGGCGGCGCGGCTCTCAAAGTGGACGATTTCATGGGAATCATTGAAGCTGCGAAATAAAACGGGAGCCCGTTTTAGTTACGCGAGATTTTGCCGGAGTTCCGGTTCAGGGAAGTTGGCTCTGGCACGTTCATTTCACGAGACTTTTACGTCTCGTGAAATGAAATCGTTGATTTTGAATTTTTAATTTTAGTCAGAATACAGGTACGAATATGATTCAATTTTTGCTTGCTGTGGCGATGCTGGTGCTCAGTCTGTTCCTCCTTCTGCTGATCCTTCTCCAGAAAGGACGAGGCGGCGGATTAGCTGGTGCTCTTGGTGGAGTTGGCGGATCCAGTGCTTTTGGCGCAAAAGCCGGCGACACGTTCACGAAAGTGACTATCGTCGTTGCTTTCATCTGGATTTTGACCTGTGGTTTCTCCTGTTTCTGGTTCTCGCACCTCAGTAAAAAATCGGTCGCCAATGATGCAACATGGAAAACGGAAGCTGCGGCCCCGGTTACTCAGGAAACTCCGGCTGCCCCGGCTGATCTATCTGCTCCGGCTGCTCCGGAAACGATGCCAGTGGATCTTCCCGAAACACCCGAAGGCACGGTTGCCGAACAGGCCCCTGAGCTGCCTACTGAGTTGAATGTTGATTCGGTTACTCCGGCGGAAACTCCGGCTCAGGCGGAAACCCCGGCTCCGGCGGAAACTCCGGCTCCGGTGGAAACTCCGGCTCCGGTGGAAACCCCTGCTCCGGCGGAAACTCCGGCTCCGGCGGAAACTCCGGCTCCGGTGGAAACTCCGGCTCCGGTGGAAACTCCGGCTCCGGTGGAAACCCCTGCTCCGGCGGAAACCCCTGCTCCGGCGGAAACTCCGGCTCCGGCGGAAACCCCTGCTCCGGCGGAAACTCCGGCTCCGGCGGAAACCCCTGCTCCGGCTGCAACTCCGGCTCCGGCGGAAACCCCTGCTCCGGCTGCAACTCCGGCTCCGGCGGAAACTCCGGCTCCGGCGGAAACCCCTGCTCCGGCGGAAACCCCTGCTCCGACTGCAACTCCGGCTCCGGCGGAAACTCCGGCTCCGGCGGAAACCCCTGCTCCGGCGGAAACCCCTGCTCCGGCGGAAACCCCTGCTCCGGCGGAAACTCCGGCTCCGGCGGAAACTCCTGCTCAGGGATGATTTTCTGAATTTAGGCGAGATTGGATTTCCCGTAAGATCCAATTCAGGGATCTTGCGGGTTGATTTTTCACATCGCGAGGTGTTCATTGCTGCAAAGTATGACAGGATATGGAGATGCACGTCTGGAACGAGACGGTATCTCGGTTTTTGTTGAAATTCGTTCGATCAACAATCGGTATCTGAAGATCACCCCACGATACAGTGAACCGCTTGGTGCACTTGAACTTCAGATCGAGGATGAGATCCGCAAGTCGATCAGCCGCGGGACAGTTTCCCTCAGTGTGAAGATCTCGCGAACGTGTTGTGCAGACAATTACCAAATCAATATTCCGCTTTTGAATTCCTATCGTGACCAACTTCGCAGCTGGTTGGCCGATTCGGGGGATTCGCAGGCAATCTGGAGTGATTTTCAGACGCTTCTTTCGTTACCCGGAGTGATTCAGGATACGTCATCGGAAGGCGAGGAGTCTGTCCTTGCACCGTTGATACTGGAGGCACTTTCGCAGGCGGTCGAGAAGCTGGTCAGTATGCGTGTTCGTGAGGGTGTCGCACTTGCAGATGATCTTCTTTCACATTTAGTCGTGATCGAGACACATTTGGAGCAGGTAATTTCGCGTGCCCCGGAAGTCGTGAAGATTTTTAATGAGCGCCTGCTTGAGCGGCTGAATCGTCTTTTAGAATCGCAGGGTGTCGAGATCGAGGAATCCGATGTGATTCGCGAGATCGGTATTTTTACGGATAAATGCGACATTTCGGAAGAAATCGCGCGTTTAAAAAGCCACATTTCACAGTTCCGCACGATCATTGGCCAAGATGCCTCTCCGGGCAAAAAACTGGATTTTCTGACTCAGGAACTTTTCCGCGAGGTCAATACGATCGGTTCGAAAGCGAACGATTTTGAGATCTCGAGGGAAGTGATTGAAATGAAGGCGTCCATTGAACGAATTCGAGAACAGGTGCAGAACATTGAATAAAATAGGCCGTTTACTTATTCTTTCAGGTCCTTCCGGGGTCGGAAAGTCAACGATTCGTGACCTTGTTCTCGCGCAATCGCCAGTGTCATTACATTTGAGCGTTTCCGCAACGACCCGTTCCCCGCGCAGTCAGGAGAAAAATGGAGTGGATTACTACTTTTTCTCTCCTGAGGAATTTCAGAAAATGCGTGAAGCGGACGGATTCGTGGAATGCAAAGAAGTTTTTGGCCGGAATGTGTGGTACGGAACGTTACGCAGCGAGGTGGAAGAGCATCTTTCTGCTGGGCGTTGGGTCATGCTTGAGATCGATGTAGATGGTGCGTCAGATGTGGTCGCCCGCTACCCGGACGCCATTACGGTCTTCATTGCCCCGCCGTCACTTGAGGAGTTGGAATCTCGGCTTCGCAGTCGCGGAACGGAGAGTGAAGATGCGATTCGGAATCGTCTTTCCCGAGCCCAGTACGAGTTGGATCGGTCCGGGAGTTACCGCTATCGGGTCGTGAATGAGGATCTGAATGCAGCGGTGAATGAATTTTGTGAAATAATCCGTAAGGAAGAAATAGGAGAAAGAGATGATTGATGAATTGAGAGACATGAACCTGAAAGCAAAGGTTGGCGGAGCGTTTAAACTGACGACTCTGATCCAGAAACGTCTCGTTGCGCTGAATAAAGGTGCGCAGCCGCTTGTTGATATTCCAGGAGCCAGCAACCTTGAGATCGCTGTAGCGGAAATCAAAGAGGGAAAGATCTACTTGAGTATGAAAGATGAGCTTCGTACCGTCGAAGAAGACGATATGCGCGACATGCTAGATCGCGACATGGTAGATTTTGCCACGATGTAACTGGAGTTTGCGAATTGGAAGTAAAGCGTGAGATCTTGATCGGAGTGACTGCCGGGATCGCAGCGTACAAAACGTGTGATCTCGTCAGCCGTCTTGTCAAGGGCGGTTACGGTGTGTCGGTCGTCATGACAGAAAATGCAACCCATTTGGTTGCTCCCAGGACCTTTCAGGCCTTGACGGGGCGTTGTGTTTCTGTGCAGATGTTCCAGGGCAGCGAAGCGATTCCGCATATCGATCCTGGCAGAAATGCAGATCTGCTCTGCGTTGCGCCTGCGACTGCAAATTTTCTTGGAAAAGTTGCGTGTGGTCTCGCGGACGACCTTCTTTCGACGCTTTATCTGGCATTTTCCGGCCCAGTACTTCTGGCACCTGCGATGAATTGTCAGATGTGGGCCAAACCGTCGGTGCAGCGAAATGTACGTCAGCTGCTCGAAGATGGTGTTCAGTTCATTGGTCCGGAAACCGGCCGACTTGCCTGCGGAGAGGAGGGGGCAGGTCGTATGGCTGAGCCGGAACAGATTTTTAAGCGGATCCAGGAACTCCTATCGGATTCCGGGAAAGGGATCGATGGGGCTTTGGCCTCGTCCTTTTGAATGTGATCATGGCGAAAATCCTTTTGACGTCCGGTCCGACCCGGCAATATATTGATCCGGTCCGTTTTTTGTCGAACGCCTCAAGCGGCCGGATGGGTGCTGCGCTTGCTCAGGCTGCGCTGGATGCCGGGCATGAGGTGACGATCATTTCCGGTCCGGTAGAGATCTCGTATCCGGATGGAGCGACAGTCGTGCCAGTCATTACCACGGATGAGATGCTGGAAGAAGCAGAAAGGCTTTTTCCGTACTTTGACGGTGTGATCGGTGTCGCTGCGCCGTGTGATTACAAACCTGACACGGTCGCGAAGCATAAGATCTCTAAAACTGGGGATAAACTGACGCTGAATTTTGTAGAAACACCGGACGTCATTGCGACGCTGGGGGCGAAAAAGACAGCGCGGCAGTGGGTCGTTGGATTTGCGCTTGAGACGGATGATGTGCGTCTTCGCGCGTTGCGAAAAATGATCGTAAAGAACTGCGATCTCCTTGTTTTGAACGGTCCATCTGCGATCGATTCGATGGAGAATGACGTTGAGATCTTTCTTCGTCCGGGAGACATCATCGCTCAGTTGCACGATTCCAAGCGAGAACTTGGAAAGCAGATCTTTACCCTGATCGAAAAACATTTGATCCGGGGCGCTGATTCCTGAACTGAAAGTTTGAGATCCTGCAGACTTTTTGATGCAGCTCCATTCTGCATCGCCAGCTCCGTTCTGCATCGCAGCCTTCGGAGAAATTTTTATTTTTATTGGAGCAACTCCCTCTGGTGGGAACGCATTTTGCGGATCTCATTAGGAAGGATGCGGCTTTAGGAAAAATGGCAAATTTCCATTTTCTGCCGAGTGGGAGTTGATTTTTTGATTTTTTGTGTATTTGTTGCGGAGATCGAATTCATGCCACGCTATAATCCGTCCGTCATTGAGCCGAAATGGCAGAAGTACTGGGAAGAAAACGAGACGTTTGCCGCGCCGCGTCTTCCTGGCGATAAAAAAATGTACGTTCTTGATATGTTTCCGTATCCGAGCGCCAATGGTCTGCATGTTGGGCATCCTGAAGGATACACTGCGACGGACATTGTGTGCCGATTCAATCGGATGAACGGTGTGAGTGTGATGCACCCGATGGGTTGGGATGCGTTCGGGCTTCCGGCTGAACAGTATGCGAAGAAGACGGGGATCCATCCGCGTATCACGACGGAAAAGAACGTCGCGAACTTCCGACGTCAGTTGAAAATGCTCGGATTTTCCTATGATTGGGCACGTGAAGTGGCGACGACGGACGTAGAGTATTTCCGCTGGACGCAGAAGATCTTCCTCGTACTTTACGATACTTGGTACGATGCCGAAGCAAAGAAAGGGCGTCCGATCTCTGAGCTTCCGATTCCTGATGATGTTCAAGCGGAAGGTGAAGAGGCGGTCCGGCAATACATCGACGATCACCGTTTGGCCTATCAGCAAGAGGCGCCGGTAAATTGGTGTCCGATCCTTGGAACGGTCTTGGCAAATGAAGAGATCATTGACGGTAAAAGTGAGCGCGGCGGTCATCCGGTGATCCGCATTCCGATGCGTCAGTGGATGCTTCGGATCACGGCTTACGCGGATCGTCTTGCCGATGAACTTGAGGGATTGGATTGGCCGGAAAGCGTGAAACTGCTCCAGCGGAATTGGATCGGACGCAGCACGGGCGGCGAGCTGGATTTCTTCATCGGTGCGGAAGCGACGGAAGACGGTAAACCGAATGAAGCGGAGTACCAGCAGTGGCTTGAAAGCCGCAAGGTATCGAAGTATCCGCGTAAACCGGGCAACGACGTCCTGCGCATCTACACGACGCGTCCGGATACGCTTTTTGGTGCGACATACATGGTGATCTCTCCGGAACACGCTTTGGTCAGCCGTCTGACGACTCCGGAAAATGCGGAAGCAGTGAAGGCCTACTGTGCCGAAGCCGCCGGCAAGAGCGATTTGGACCGTACGGAATTGGCGAAGGAAAAGACCGGGATCTTTACGGGGTCCTATGCGATCAATCCGGTCAACGGCGCGCTGGTTCCGATCTGGGTCGCGGACTACGTTTTGGCCGGTTACGGCACGGGAGCCATCATGGCGGTTCCGGCGCACGATACGCGCGACTTTGATTTTGCGAAGAAATACGCACTTCCGATCATTCAGGTCGTGGAACCGGTCATCGGTGAAAACGGCGTAACGGAAGAAATGGCGCAGAAACTGCGTGACGGCGTAGAAGCCTTTACCGTAAGCGGCACGGCTGTGAACAGCGGGCAGTTCAATGGAATGGCAACGGGCGACGTGAAGAACGCGGTCGTTTCGTGGCTGGTCGAGCTTGGGATCGGCAAGAAAGCGGTGAACTACAAACTGCGCGATTGGCTCTTCAGCCGTCAGCACATTTGGGGCGAGCCGTTCCCGCTCCTGCATGAATTGGACGAAAATGGCCAGAAGACGGGCCGTCTGCGTGCGTTGACGGACGTGGATCTTCCGGTAAATCTTCCGGAAATGGAGCAGTTTGACTTCCCGCCGCTTGAAAATCCGGAACCACCGATGGAACATGCGCCGAAAGACTGGCTTTATGTGGAACTGGACGGCAAAAAGTACAAGCGGGAGACCAACTCGATGCCGCAGTGGGCGGGGTCGTGCTGGTACTATCTGCGGTATCTGGATCCGAAAAATACGGAACGATTCGTCGATCCGGAGATCGAAAAGGCTTGGATGCCGGTAGACCTCTACATTGGGGGTGCGGAACATGCGGTACTGCATCTGCTGTATTCGCGTTTCTGGCACAAAGTGCTCTTTGACCGCGGTTACGTCACGACGAAGGAGCCGTTCCAGAAGCTGGTGAACCAAGGGATGATCCTCGGTGAGATGGAGTACAATGCGTTCCAGAAACCGGACGGCACGTTCGTCAGTGCGGACAAAGTGAAGGCAATGCCGGAATCGAAGAAAGCAGAGCTTGTACGAGTGAAGCTGACGAAGGAAGAGGTCGAAAAGGCTGGCGAATATTTCGTCATGCGTACGGACAAATCGATCAAGCTGGACAGTCGTGCATTCAAAATGTCGAAGAGCCGCGGAAACGTCATCAATCCGGACGACGTGGTGAAGGAGCATGGTGCAGATTCACTGCGAATGTACGAAATGTTCATGGGTCCGTTGGAAGCGGTGAAACCGTGGAGTGTGGAAAGTGTCAGCGGTGTCCGTGATTTCCTTGGCCGTGTATGGCGCATGATCGTCGATGAACGTGCGGATGAGATGACTTTGGCAGAGGCTGTACAGGATGTGGAACCAACAGAAGAGCAGAATCGTGTTCTGCACAAGACGATCAAGGCGGTCCGGAACGACATCCAGACGATGCAGCTGAACACGGCAATCGCGCGAATGATGGAATTCCAGAATTTCTTCAGCAAACAAAAGGTGCGTCCAAAGAAGGCGATGGAGCAGTTCGTGCTTCTTCTGTCTCCGTATGCGCCGCACATTGCGGAAGAGCTTTGGGAAGTGCTTGGTCATACGAACACACTAGCGTATGAAGCGTTTCCGAGGCATGATGAATCTGCGATCGTGGAATCGTCGGTCGAGGTGACGCTGCACATCTGCGGCAAGCTGCGTTCAAAGATCCAGCTTCCGGCGGGATTGGATGCAGAAGCGACGGAGGCTGCTGCGCTTAAGGATGAAAAATTCCAGCAGTGGATCGAGGGAAAAACGGTCGTGAAGAAGATCGTGATCCCGGGGAAGATGGTGAATTACGTCGTGAAATAGTTCCATTGGCAAACATTTTTATCCAAAAAAGAGTCTGAAAAAGGAATTTTCAGGAGAAAATCCTGAAATTTGCGAAAAAAGCCGGGGGATTCCCCTTGACGACCCCGGCTTATTTCGAGTATAATGGTCAAAATATTTTTGAGTCCATCCAAAGAAACTTTCATTTTCGGAATGCGGAGGGATCCTCTCTTTCAGAGGGGAACGGGATCTCGGGGAAACGGCTGACTGTCGGGATGTCCAGGGATGTTTTCCGGAAATTTCAAGTGGATCCAGATAAAACATTGAGAGATTGGAAAAAGTCAATGAAAGAAGAAATTCGTCGTGAAAATGAGCTTGAAGTATTGCTTCTAAATATTTATGAAGCGATCCGGCAGTACCTTGGTGTGATCATTGTCGCAATTTTGGTCATCATCGGTTTTGTGCTTGGCTCCATGTACCAGAAGCAGCAGGCGCATAAGGCGAAGCAGGAGGTCTGGGAAGAGCTCTTCAAGATCCAGGGTGCTGAATATGCGAATGATGATGAACGTCAGAAAGCGCTGCAAGCTTACGTTGCCGCCAATCTGACCACGCTTCCGGGGTCTCAGCTCGTGTATCAGCAGGCAATCGGTAAGCTGAATGAAGGCAATGAAAAACTTCTCGCAAAGGACATCGAAGGTGCAAAAGCTGCTTTTGAGGAGGCCGCTGCCCAGCTGAAAGCGCTGGCTGATGCGCAGCCGAATTTCCTGATGACTCAGATGGCGAATTTTGCTCTCGGAAAAACGTTGGAGATGATGGCAAAAATTGAAAAACCAGAAGAAAATCTGAAAGCTGCGATGGATTTCTATGAGAAAGTCGCGGTTTCAAATGACGCCTATGGAAAAATGGCGAAAGAGATCTTGGATTCGCTGAAACGTGAAAAAGCCAATATTGTGGCACTGTGTGCAGCTCCGACACCGGCTGTGACGCCTGAAGAAGCGGCTGCCAGTCAGGCTGAAAATGCGGAACTAAACATTCCGGATCCCGAAACAGTCGTTCCGACGGAAGCTCCGGCTCCGCAGGCGGAACTTTCGGATGAGATCCTGTTGGATACTCCGGCGGAAACCCCGGCTCCGGCGGAAACTCCGGCTCCGGCTGAAACCCCGGCTCCGGCGGAAACTCCGGCTCCGGCGGAAACCCCGGCTCCGGCGGAAACCCCGGCTCCGGCGGAAACCCCGGCTCCGGCGGAAACCCCGGCTCCGGCGGAAACCCCGGCTCCG
>SUVI01000057.1 GCA_015062085.1 Planctomycetaceae bacterium | reverse complement strand
AGATAAGTCATGGAACGAGTCTGCCGGGCAACGACGCCGTCCCAGAGAAGGTGCCCGCCGTCGTTGACCGTGATCTTGCTGAAATCGAATCGGGCATTGCCGTTCGCGGGGGTCGCGGAGTTCACGATGACTTTCCCGCTGTTGATGACCGCCTCGCCGGATGTGCCGATGAGACTTCCGATCGTCGTGACAGAATCCGCCCCGTTATCGAAAAAGAGCGTTCCGCCGCCAGCGACCTGCGCTGCGACGGACGTCGTGCCTTTGAGGCCGTCCCCGAGATCCGCCGTCGAAACCGTCTTGCCGGTCGGCACGAAGAAACGCATTTCCGCGTTTGCTCTCGCGGTTTTCTCTGCGTTGAACGTGTCCATCGTGAAGGCCGTCTCATCGCTCGGATTGACGTAAAGTCCAAGCACGCTGCCGGCTGCCGTCGTGACGTTTGTGAGTTCATCGACTTTGCCAAGTGCGAGGAAACCGCCATTTGCGACGTTGAACGTACCGGTGAATGCGGTGGAGTCCATGATCTCTAGCGTTCCTTTCGTCACGTCGACGGCACCCGCGCCGGTAAAGCCTTTGCGAATGCTGCTGGTCTGCGCGGAATTGATGACCAGCTTGCCGTTTTCACGAACTTCAACGCCGGAAGAAGTTCCAATGTACCCTTTGGTTCCATTTCCGATCTGGAGCGTTCCGCCGGAAATGTAGGCTGTGCCGTTCGAGAGGTACGCGCCGGAAAGGATCTGCGTTCCGGTACCGTATTTGTGGAGGTGAATGTTTTTCCCGCTGGCGATCGTGCCTGAGAATTCGGGAGTCTGCTGTTTGCCGTTCACGATCCAAGTGGAGTTGCCCAGTCCGAAGTCGATGAATCGCGTCTGATTCGAACCGCTGGTGATCGTTCCGGATCCGACCAGAGAGTCCACTTTCATATTCGAGCCGTCCCAGAGGTCAAGATTGGCTCCGGAGGCAATGCGGAGGTCCGCCTTGTTGTCGTTCCAGTTCTGCTGGCTCCAGCCGCCGTTGACAAGCGTGCCTTTCTGAATGTCGATCAG
This sequence comes from Planctomycetaceae bacterium, assembly GCA_015062085.1. Next base: position 20,244 of record SUVI01000057.1, on the reverse strand, counting down.
CGCACCGTCACTGAACGCGAATTTGATGGAGTAGCCGCCCGCACCTTTGTATCCGCTGGACTGCATAGCCAAACGGCCGGTACCGTTATGCACGAGAGTACCGGTGCCGGTGAACTGGATCGCCTGATTGTTTCCATTAATGAAAGAGTTGCCGGATCCGTGATTGTCCGTTTTGGCAGAGTTCATCACGAGTGTGCCGTTGAGGTCGATCGTAATGTCCTTCGTCTGGCCAATGAGAACATTCTGTCCAAGGGTGACGGTCACACCGGAATTGATCGTTACGTTTTCGCTCCATGCAGGAGAAGAAGAATGCGTCGTGTTGGTATCGTATGTGAGTGCGGAAGCCGAGTTTCCCAAGGAACACGCAGCCATGAACGCAGCTCCCCACACAGAGATCTGGTAGTTTCTTTTTTTCATTGTAAATTGTCCATATTTTAAAGGGGGCATATGATGGATCTAATATTTGTTTTATTTAAAAAATATTTGATCCACTTAAAATATTTACTATATTCTACATCAAGTTCGTGTTTTTGCAAGAGCTTTTTTATAAAATTTAAAAATATTTTTAATTAAAAAGAGGAGGAATTGGAAATTGTGCTGGTTTTACAGTTTTTAGAGACCTTGTATATTCAGAATAGAAAGAGCTGTGTCCGCGTTTTGGAAGAGCACACGGACACGCTGATTTTTGCGCTCTCAGTTTTTTTCCCGTTCCTCGTATCGGACCATGGCGTTTTCTAGGAATCTCGGACAGAAATGGTCGAGATGAAACATTACTTTGCCGAGAAAGAACGGAAGGATCTCCATTTTGTCTTTTTCGATCGCCCGAAGGATCCGTGATGCAACGTACTCCGGCGTCACGCGGGAATGATTCGGCCAGGAAGGTTCCCCCGTGTTCTCCATGTAGTCGGTGAAGAACCCGGTGTCCGTTGATCCGGGACAGACGATCAGCACGCTGATGCCGTATCGGTGCAGTTCTGTGCGTATCGATTGACTGAAGGCCCGGATCGCAGCTTTGGCCGCGCAGTATTCGCTGTAGTGCGTCACGCCTCGCAGACCGACGATGGAGCTGAGATTCACGATCATCGGAGGGATCGGAACTGTTTTTTCGTTTTGGTTTTCTCTCCATGTCTTCATTTGCGGGATCACCATTCGGATCAACTCGACCGGGGCGTTGAAATTCAGATCCATGACGCGTTTGAGCCGTTCAGGTGAATTTCCCTCGAAACGTCCCGTTGCCGCGGCCCCGGCATTGTTGATGAGGATGTCCACACCTCCGAAGACGGAATTCGCGCGTTCCAGCAGTTCCGCACGTGTTTCCGCCAGGGTTATGTCACCGGAGACCAGCTCGATCTGAGCATTTGGGATCTCCGTAAGGATCTCGGCTTTGAGAGATCGCAGAAGCTCCGTTCTCCGAGCGTTTAAAACGAGTTGCGCACCGGCTTTTGCCGCCTGTTTTGCCAACGCACGTCCGATCCCGCTGCTCGCACCAGTGAGGAGGGTGCGCGCTCCCTTAAGTTTCCGTTTCATGGATCTTTCGATACTTTCTGAACATTTCCGGCAGGAGATATTGTGAAAATCAATGCCATTCGGCGTGGACCTTCAATGGGTCTCCAACCAATAAACCGCCCTCATTCCACTCAGTCCGGCCAGCCATTTTCCGGCATACGGAGCATTTCGATCTGTTCAAGACGCGTAGTCCGCGGCACTTCTGCGTAAGAAAGCACCTGGATCCTCGGCGTGACCCTCCACGTCAATTCCCGAATGCCGGCCCGAACCATCGGCGAGACGAGCAGGACGGCATGCAGACCAAGCATCTGGATCTTTTGAGCCTGAAAAGCGGTCTGCTTCACGAACCATTCTTGCGCCGTTGGACTGAGGAATGCCGAGACACCGTCCTCTGTCAGTTCCAGCACTTCGGCCAGTTTTGCTTCAAGGTCTGGTTCTAGCGTCAGTACATGAAGCACGCCGTCCGCGTCGACGCACCGTGAAACGATCAGCCTTCCTAGGGCCGCTCGTACCGCCTCGGTCAGCTCGACGGGATGGTGTGTCCTAGAGGCTGTACGTCCCAGCGTTTCGAGTATCTGTCCCAGGTTACGGATCGGAACACGCTCAGCCAGAAGACGCTGCAGGACTGTCTGGATCTCCTGCACACGAAGCATTTCCGGCACGACGTCACGCACGGTCATTGGCGCGGATCTGGCCAACTCATCCAGAAGTGCCTGGACATCGTCAAGGGTCAGCAGTTCAGGTGCGTACTCCAGCGCGAGTTCCTTTAAATGCCGGACCAGAACTTTTCCGGGAGCGTAAACATCGTGTCCGAGCGCTTCAGCCTCCTCCTGAAGTTCAGGATGGATCCAGACCGCAGGCTGATGATCGACCGGCTCTTTGGTCTGTAGTCCATTCACTGGCCCAGCCGCGTAAATTCCCTCGACCGCCAAGAGTGAATCAAGCCTCAGTACCTGTTCTGCCGCAGGACTTCCCGCGAGTCGGATCCGGTACGCATTTCCGTCTAGCCCATCTCCGGAAGTCACCCGGACTGCAGGCATGAGGAAACCGAATTCCCGAGCCAGTGTACGCCGAATATTCTGGATCTCGGCCAGAAGGTCGAATTCCGCTTCGCTCTGCGTCCACGGTACGAGTTCCGCACCGAGTTCTAACTCGATGGCCTCCGACTGGATCGCTTCCCCTGTCCGGACTTCCGCAGCTTTGCGCGCCTCCTCGCCGGTACGTTTTTTCTCGTCATCTATCGCCTGCCGGCGAGCAGCCTCTGCGAGTTTTTTCGCATCCGAAAAGAGCATAAACGCCAAGATCTCGCAGCCGGTCCCAAGGATCAGGAGCGGGAGTTTCGGCAGCGGCGTGAGAGCCAGAAGGAAGAGTACCGCGCCGGTCAGCGCCAAAACTACGGGACTTGAAAAAAGCTGACCGGAGACGTCTTCCGTTAAATCGCGATCCCGACTGCTGCGCGTCACCAGAAGTGCGGCTCCGACCGCAACGAGAAATGCTGGGATCTGACTCACCAGTCCGTCACCGATGGTCAGTTTCGTGTAGACGTCCAGCGTCTCGGCGAAAGAGTGGTTTCCCTGCGTTATCCCGATTGCCAGACCGCCCAGAATATTGATTAGCGTGATGGCTAGTCCCGCCACGGCGTCACCGCGTACGAATTTGCTCGCACCATCCATCGCGCCGTAGAAATCGACTTCATCTCCCAGTGCCATTCTGCGCCGTTTCGCTTCCTCCTGCGAGATCGTGCCAGACTGAAGTTCTGCGTCGATCGCCATTTGCTTTCCCGGAAGTGCATCCAACGTGAATCGCGCACTCACCTCACTGATCCGGCCAGCGCCTTTCGTCACGACGATGAACTGGATGATGAGGATGATCAGAAACAGTATCGCACCGACGACCAGATTTCCCGCTGTCACGAACTCGCTGAATGCTTGGACCACCAGCCCCGCGGCTTCCGTCCCCTCTTCTTCCGCACGGGAAAGGATCAGACGGGTCGTCGCGATATTCAGCCCTAAACGCAGCATCACGACTGTCAGAAGAACTGTCGGAAAAACACTGAGATCCAGCGGTTTCCGAACGAAAATAGTCATGAGTAGAAGCAGGACGGAGAAGGCTAGATTCAGCGAAAGCAGAAGGTCCATCACCATTGGCGGCATCGGCACCAGAATGATGGCCAGCGTCAATGCGAGGACCGCCGGAAGTAGGAAACGCTTCCACCCCGTACCGTGAGTTTGGGATGATGCAGACAAATTGGGGGAACTCGAAATCGGCATAAAAAATCCTGCGAAAATCCAGAGCAGGGAGTCCGCCCAGAGAAAGGAGCGGATCCGTCCGGAAAAAGGTCCAAATAAAAACTCCGCCTTCATTTTAGCAGAGTTCCGTCTCCGCGTCCAGAGCAATTTTGCCGTAAATCCGGTTCGCAGCCGTCTAAAATCCAAAATTCCCGCAAATTTTACTTGACTTTTTTTTCACAGCGGCACATAATGAAAAGACTTTAAGAAAGGGGGAGGGGCAGAGCGTCTCCCAAAGAAAGCAACCTCAGACCGGCTCGGAGCGATCCGAGACCTGAATTACGGCACGAAACCATGAAATTTTACCAAAAGATCTTTCGTCTCCCATCATTTCCGCAGGGAAATCACATCATTACGGACCGCGTGCTCGCAGAGATCCCGGAGCTGCGCCGGATCCGGATCGGAATGCTTCACGTTTTCATCCAGCACACTTCAGCCTCGCTGACGATCAACGAAAATGCGGATCCGGACGTTCCGCGCGATCTGGCGAAACTCCAAGACCATTGGGCGCCTGAAAATTTCCCGTACGATCATACGATGGAAGGCCGCGATGATATGCCGGCTCATGGGAAAGCCTCGCTCATGGGAGCCAGTCTCCAAATTCCGGTTGGAAACGGACGTTTGCAGATGGGGATCTGGCAGGGGATCTATCTCTGCGAACACCGTCTCCATGCTGAAGGACGGAAGCTCGTTCTGACGCTCTGGGGAACGGAAGACGAATAAATTTCCAGTCGGAAACTGCGAAAACTTCCATAAAGGTGGAGGCTGAAAAAATCGGGGCCTCCGCCTTTAGGATGGGAGCTGAACGAAGCTGTGACGGGGCAGGGGAGAAGTCTTTGGGGTGCTGGAATTCTTCAAAAAATCTATCCCGCTGCTGCGTTCACTGCGCATGTATCGCAGTACGCTGGTTTTCAGAGGGAGTGTGGAGCTAAATGTATTCCATGAGGAGTTCTTCCGCCGGGTTGGAAATGATGGCCTCCGAGACGAGCAGACCGCGTCGGCGCACCTCATCTGCCGCGGCTTTCGTGCTGGTCTTTACGTCAGAAAGGGGACCGACGAGCATGAGGAGACCCTTTCCGCCGAGTGCCATGGCGAGATGAAGACGGATGAGTGTGACGTTTCCTGCTTTTGCGGCGAAATCCGAGGCGGCAAGGATGGAGCAAGCTCCGAATGACTCGACGATCCCCAATGCCGGCACGCGGGTCGAGGGAAGGATGACGGACTGTCCGAGGGCAGCGAAAACAGAGGGGTGGACTTTCGGACAGACGAGGAAATCGATGACTGCGTCTCCTCCGATGCGGACTCCTGTGTCGACGGCAGTCTGCACATCATCGACGCCGCCGCAGATCGCGATCAGATACTTTCCGGAACAGATCGTACGTCCGAAGAGTACGGAGACGGAGGCCGTCTTCATCATTTCATCCTGCGCGAGCATTCCTTTGCCCACACTTTGAAATTCGATCACGCCGACGCACATCGTTTTTTCCATACGGATCCTCACTTCCGGTACTTTCTGTCTGTTTATGAAATGAAACATTCCATATTCTTTATCGTTCAGAAGCGGGATCCTCTTGAGACAACTTCTAAAAACCACGGTTTTAGGCAAAAGTCACTACAGCTGTAAACAAAATTATAAAGTGGGGAAAATATGTTGTTAAGGATCGCGCGGGGAAAGTCGTTTTTTTTTGAGGCTGCGTTTAGGGATCCGACTCGTCCGTTCGTATTGGAATTTTAGCCGCTGAAAATACGGAAGAGCCTCCGTGACTTACTGATTTTAAAAATCTTTTTGAGTTTGGAGACTTTTTGTGCGAAGGCGTCAAGAAAAAAAACGCAAAGAACGCGGAGAGTGTGAAACCAAACGCCCACCCCCTCCGCGTTCTCCGCGCTAAAACCTGCTTTCGAATTTGATCCCATGCTCCTTTGCATACTGTTCCGCCACATAATCTCTTATTCCGTAAATCACCAAATCATCATGACAGTCATTGAACACATCACCTCCAATCCACAACGTGTCGGGGTGGTAGAGGTCAATGCTCCAGTCGGGATTCGTGTGCATGACTTCGTCGGTCCACACCTCCGTGAGGCTCGTGCAGCCTTCGAACGCGCTATCTCCAATGCACGTCACGCTGTCGGGGATCGTCACCGACGTGAGGCTCGTGCAGCCGGCGAACGCTTCATCTCCAATGCTCGTCACGCTGTCCATCGTCACGGACGCGAGGCTCGTGCAGCCTTCGAACGCGCTATCTCCAATGCTCGTCACGCACTCTATCGTCACGGACGCGAGGCTCTCGCAGCCCTTGAACGCGCTATCTCCAATGCACGTCACGCTGTTGGGGATCGTCACCGACGTGAGGCTCTCGCAGAAGATGAACGCGGAACTTCCAATGCTCGTCACTCTGTTGGGGATCGTCACCGACGTGAGGCTCGTGCAGGAGCTGAACGCGCCATCTCCAATGCTCGTCACGCTGTTGGGGATCGTCACCGACGTGAGGCTCGTGCAGTAGTAGAACGCGTAATTTCCAATGCTCGTCACGCTGTTGGGGATCGTCACCGACGTGAGGCTCTCGCACCAGCTGAACGCTTCATTTCCAATGCTCGTCACGCTGTTGGGGATCGTCACCGTCGTGAGGCTGCCGCAGCCGTAGAACGCGTAATTTCCAATGCTCGTCACGCTTTCTGGGATGGTGTATTTGGTGAGGCTTTTGCCTGCGGGAAACTGAATGAGCGTTTTGCCGTCGGCGGTGAACAGGATACCGTCCACGCTCTTGAAATGCGTATTGCCCGCGGAGACACGGATCTCGGTCAGTTTATCGCACCCGGTAAATGGACCGCCGCCAATGCTCGTCACGCTGTCGGGGATCGTCACTGACGTGAGGCTCTTGCACCCGCTGAACGCTTCATTTCCAATGCTCGTCACGCCGTAGGGGATGGTGATGATGGAGGCGGAACCGGTGTATTCGGTGATCGTGACGGAATCGTCGGCGATGGTGTACTTAAAATTCAGCTCCTTCAGCATTGCCTCAAGTTCCTCGCGGGAAGGCGCTGCCGAAACTGATTCTGCCGTTTCAACTGGGGCCGGAGTTTCTGCCGGAGCCGGAGTTTCCGCAGGAGCAGGAAGTGGCTGGAATTTGATCTTATTTTCCTTTGCGCACTTCTCTGCTGCTGACCTCGCCTTCCCATAGATCGTGAGGCTCTTGCACCAGCGGAACGCTGCATTTCCAATGTTCGTCACGCTGTCGGGGATCGTCACCGACGTGAGGCTCGTGCAGTAGTAGAACGCGTAATTTCCAATGCTCGTCACGCTGTCGGGGATCGTCACCGACGTGAGGCTCTCGCACCAGCTGAACGCGTAATTTCCAATGCTCGTCACGCTGTCGGGGATCGTCACCGACGTGAGGCTACCGCACTCGCGGAACGCGCTACCTCCAATGCTCGTCACGCTGTTGGGGATCGTCACCGACGTGAGGCTCGTGCAGCCGGCGAACGCTTCATCTCCAATGCTCGTCACGCTGTTGGGGATCGTCACCGACGTGAGGCTGGAGCAGCTGCTGAACGCGGAATTTCCAATGCTCGTCACGCTGTTGGGGATCGTCACCGACGTGAGGTTCTTGCAGGCGCAGAACGCGCAATTTCCAATGCTCGTCACGCTGTCGGGGATCGTCACCGACGTGAGGCTGTTGCAGCTCCAGAACGCGGAATTTCCAATGCTCGTCACGCCGTTGGGGATCGTCACCGACGTGAGACTGTGGCAGGAGCTGAACGCGGAATTTCCAATGCTCGTCACGCCGTCGGGGATGGTGTATTCGGTGAGGTCCTTGCCTTTCGGGAACTGAATGAGCGTTTTGCCGTCGGCGGTGAACAGGATACCGTCCTCGCTCTTGAAATGCGTATTGCCCGCGGAGACACGGATCTCGGTCAGTTTATCGCAGTTGGCAAATGGACCGCCGCCAATACTCGTCACGCTGTCGGGGATCGTCACCGACGTGAGGCGCCCGCACCAGCTGAACGCGTAATTTCCAATGCTCGTCACGCTGTCGGGGATCGTCACCGACGTGAGGCTCTCGCACCAGCTGAACGCGTAATTTCCAATGCTCGCCACGCTGTCGGGGATCGTCACCGACGTGAGGCGGTAGCAGCTGCTGAACGCGGAATCTCCAATGCTCGTCACACTGTCGGGGATCGTCACCGACGTGAGGCTCTTGCACTCGTAGAACGCGTGATCTCCAATGCTCGTGACGGGGAGGCCGTCGATGGATGAGGGGATGGTGACGGAGGAGGCGGAGCCGGTGTAGCGCGTGATCTCGATGTGGTCGTCGTGGACGGTGTAGTTGAAGTTGGTCATGATGGTCCTTTCGAGTAAATGGAAATGGGGATTTTTTAACTCTGTAATATTATTAGGAGACGGAGGATCCGATTTTATGCAAATTTTTTAGGCGATCTCAAAAATTTTCTGTTTTTAAACAGGCAATTTCTAAAAACCTCGTTAGTCACCGTAAGTGTGAACGCGATTATAACATGGGGTGAAAATGTTGTCAAGGGGGAATCTCTGGGGAAATTTTTCCTAAATTTTGCCGATTTTGAGATCAAGGAGCGGGCGGTAACTTGATTTTTGGTCAATATCAATGGGGAAAACCGATTTTTTTGCTGGAAATTTAAAAAAAGGTGCGTTTTTTCCACCGCCCCCCCTTCCGTGAAATGAAAAATCTGGTAGAATGCTTTTTATTGAGAGGACCTTCAGAATGGGTCCTGGCAACGGGAGAGCACGAACCTGGTCAGGGGTTTGCGCCAGCAGCCATAAGTGTCGCCTTTCGTGTGTTCAGGATCCATTTTGGAGGTCTTTTTTATTTTGGAAAGCTGTTGGGTCGTGTAAAATCGATAAACTTTACCGATTGTGTTGAGGTCCTTCCATTTTTTTTCATGAATCTGGAATAAAATCGGTTTTCCGGTCTTGACAATCCCCCCTATTTTCGGGTACACTGTATAGGATAAGTTTCGTTTTGGCCTGTTTTGGTCGAGACCCACCGAATGTTTCTCGGCGGCAGCGGGACGGAAACTTTTGTTTAGAATTTAAGTTGAGTTGATCATTGCGCAGCAGTCGCAGCTCCTTTTCCCGTTTTATTTTGTATTTTGGGAAAAGACAGACGCCCGCCTTTTAAGTTAGGTGAAACGCACACAATGAACGAAAAATCCAGTACGATCACTTGCACGATTTCCAAGACTTTCGATGTTGCTCATTTGCTCATCGCAGTCGTTCCTCCCAAAGAACTTCTTGCAGAACCGCTTTCGGTCCAGCTTCAGGCTGTAGAGGACCAGATCCGTATCTGCATATCACAAAATGCGCCGAGTGCTCAGGTCATCCAGCAGACCGTTTTTCTTAAGAACTATGAGGATCGGCATTTTTGCCAGGAATTTTGGCGCAGATCGTATGGTGCCGCGCTGCCGGTGAATGTTTTCGTTCCGCAGGCGCCGTGTGATGGTCAGCTTTTGGCAGTGGAAGTGATCGCGCAGGAGTGCGGTTTGGGTGAAAATGCGCCTCAGATCATTCACGAAAAGGAAAATCTCACGATCTTGAAACACTCTGGTCTTTCTTGGTACTACGCGTGTCAGCAGGAACCGGAAGATTATTCCTGGAGCATGTATTCGCAGTCGGTCGGAATGTTTCAGGAGTTGGACAAAACGTTCCTTTCGCAGCAGATTCCGTTTGAGAACGTGATCCGTACCTGGCTCTACCTTGGGAATATCACCGAGCCGACGTACAGTGAGCTGGAAGGCGAGACGCAGCGGTATAAGGAGCTGAACCGTGCGCGTACTGATTTTTTCCGTGACATTCGGTTCTTTGACGGACTGACTTTGAGACCGTGGACGCATGCTGTCTATCCTGCAAGCACGGGTATCGGAGCGAATGGCGATACGGTCGTCATGAGCGCGTTGGCTGTCAAGTTTGATGTACCGGAGAAAGGGTGTGTCATCCCGCTGGAAAATCCGCATCAGACCTCTGCGTTTGATTATGGCGAGCAGTACAGCATCAAGAGTCCGAAATTTGCGCGTGCGCTTCTGCTTGCGAGTGAAGATTCGGGAATTATTTTTGTCTCCGGAACGGCAAGTATCACGGATCAGGAGACGCGGTACGTAGACGATCCGCTGAACCAGGCAGAATTGACGCTTGACAATATTGAGATCCTGATTTCGGAAGAAAATCTCAAAGCGCATGGCAGACCTGGTTTTGGGTGTCCGCTTGACGGGTTGGTTTCCGTGCGTGTGTATATAAAGCGTCCTGAGGATATCGAGACGATCCGTTCTGTTTGTGAACGCCGGATCCCGAACGTTCCGAAGATCTATACGATCGCGGATGTGTGCCGGCCGGACCTTCTCGTGGAGATCGAAGGAATGGCAGACGTGGGGCCTGCGAATCGGATCGAAAGGAAGTAGGTCCGGCATTGGTGTGATCTTAAAGCTCTTCTGTAAAACGAAGAGCTTTTTTTGCATAGTGAGCTTTTGGTATTATTGGAATAAAATAGGAAATTTGGAAAGCTGTGCGGTTTTGGCATTCGTTTCTGGCGGATCGATCTTCAGAAAATAAGAAAAATTTTTTTCGGGAACCCTTGAAATTTTTTGGAGAGAGGTTAAAATGAAAGAAAAGGTGAGTCATCGAAAGGAAGGAGATTTTTATGGATCCGATCCTTGTTCGTTGGGAGTCCGCGCTGAAAGAGATCTGCGCTGCCGGATATGCTGTTCGAGAAGAGTGGCTTGATGGCGGAGGGGGACTTTGTGAGTTTGGCGGGCAGAAGTATTTTTTTTCGGATCAGTCTCTCTCCCTTTTTGAAAGGATCGATCAGGCGGAATCGGCACTGAAAGAGATCCGGAAAGTGCAGGCGTCGGCCAGTGCTCCGGTTTGCGGTGGTGCGGAGGATCGCTGAATCGTCAGATTTGCCAAATAGATCCCGCCCTAAAATTTTTCTGGATCAAGGAGCTTTTTATGATTTCAAGACGAAATTTCATTTCATCCGGTTCTCTGGGACTTGCGGGTCTTGGAGTGTTGGCGAATGCCCAGCTGCGCGCCGATGAGCCGGAGATCAAGGTCATGGCCTCGCCGGAAACGAATCCGGACCGGGAACTCTGGGAGAAGGAAGGAAAACCGATCCGTGCCGGTGTCATAGGGACGGGGTGGTATGGAAAGAGCGACGTTTTCCGTCTTATCCAGTGCGGCGGCGAAAAGGTCGAAGTTGCGGCTTTGTGCGATGTGGATGGAGAGATCCTTGCGGAGGCGGGAAGACTGGTCGCGGAACGTCAGGCATCCAAAAAGGTGCCGAATCTGTATCGCGACTATCGGGAAATGCTTGCGAATGAGAAACTGGATGTCTGTCTCATCGCGACACCGGACCATTGGCACGCTCTTCCGGCTATCGCTGCGATGGAGGCTGGCTGTGATCTCTATCTTCAGAAACCGATCGGAGTGGACGTCATTGAGTGTGCTGCGATGTGGAAGACTGCCCGGCGTTTGAACCGAGTCGTTCAAGTCGCGATGCAGCGCCGCAGTACGCCGATCCTGATCGACGCGAAAAAACGGTATTTGGATTCCGGAGAAATTGGCACGGTCCACTATGTGAATACGTACTGTATGCACGGTCGGCGGCACAGTGCGATCATGCAGCCGGAGACACCGCCGGCGTCTTTGGATTTTGATCTCTGGCTTGGTCCGGCACCCAAAAATCCGTACTATCGGTCGCTGAGACGCGGGTGGCGTTCGTTCATGGATTACGGAAATGGGCAGGTCGGCGACATGGGGGTACACATGCTCGACATGGCACGGTGGCTTTTGAATCTTGGCTGGCCGAAGCGGATCACGTCGAATGGCGGACGCTATGGTTTTCCGGACAGCACGACGACGATCCCGGACACGCAGTCTGCGCGTTTTGATTTTGAAAATCTGACGATGGAATGGCATCATCGTGCGTGGGGCGAGGTGGAAGACCGCCGTCTGTACTGGGCGACTGAGATCTTGGGGACGAACGGGAAACTGCGTGCGAATTCGACGGCGTGCGACTTCAAATACTACGGGAAACCGTGGCAGATGGTCAACGCTGCAAAGGAATTCGACCGTTACCCGTCGGATGAGACGGAACCGGGGCTGGAAGTTTACGTTGCTGGTGCGAACCGTGCGCATATGTGGAATTTCCTTGCGCGTATCGTGGACCGCGGACGCCCGGTTTCGGACATTGAGGAAGGGTACATTTCGGCATCATGCTGCATTTTGGCGAACGTTTCGCTGGCGATGAACGGTGCGGTGCTGGAATGGGATCCGGAAAACATTTGCGTGAAAAACGATCCGGAAGCCAACAAACTGCTTGCTCGGCCGTACCGTGCGCCATGGAAGCATCCGGAGATCGGGTGAGTTGAAATGAAGTTCATGGTATCCTGGCCCGAAATGAAGGAGTTTTTGTTTCGGGCGGGATACTGGAACGTGAGTTTTCTCTCTTTGGCAGACTGCTGGAATACGGTGTGTAGTGCGTGTAGTGCGTGTAGTATGCGGACGCGAATAGTTGATGCGAAATCGTTTCCAGCAGTCGTTTTTTCTTTTTCGTGTAATTGACTGTATGCAGAAAGCAGGCAAAAATGAGCGATACTCCGAAGTACTCGTACTGGCATCTCAGCGAGGCTGAGCAGAGGCGTCTTGAAGCAGAACGGAAGGAGATGGAGCGCTTGCGGGAGATCCAGATCCGTGAGGCGGCAGAGATCCGGCGGAAGCAGCGTCTGGCGATCCTTTGCGGGATCCTTGAGCAGGATATTCAGCTTCAGGAACAGAGGATACAGAATCTTGGGACGGCTTTCGAGGCAAATCGCTTTTCCGGAGGGGAGATCTTTGATGAAATGCGTCTGGCAGTGGAGGGATTTCGGCAGGAACTTTCCGACGCTGCGTGGGATGAGGATGCGCGCCGGGTCCAGAAAAAGATCCAAGAGCAGCAGAAGGTCCTTGACCGCATGACGGATCAGCTTGCGGCTCGTGAAAAATTGCTCCGCGAACTGGGATCGGCACGAACGGAACTCTGGGAGCGTCCGAAGCTGCACGACAGTTTTCCGGGAGTGCTTCGTTTGACGGACTTGGCGTCTTTGGAAGATCAGGTTCGGGGGGTGCCGGAAGGTGCGGAATTTCAGGAATTGCAAAGAAATTGGAGGGCGCGATCGGAGGAACTTCGGAAGGCGTGCCTTTTGATGGATCAGCAGAAACGGCATCAGGAGCTCTCATCCGGGATGAGGCAGTTGAATCGTCAGTTCATTACGGGAGAAAATGCAGAAATTTACCAGCGGCTCACCGTTCAGCTTGAGGATCTGAAGAACGCTTTGGCGCAGGAGGATCCCAGGACGGCAGCTTCTGCGCTTTTGCAGGCGGAGGAACTTTTTTCCGGGTTGGAAGGGAAGCTGGAACAGGATGAACTGGAGTTGGAACGCAGATGCCGGGAAAATGGAGAGCAGCTGGAGGCGCTTTCTGCGTGGTGGCGTGGAGCACGAGCGGGCGCGGCACCTGGGCGAATGGCTGACCTGGCGGAAACGGCAGAGAAATTGGAACGGGAACTGGAGCAGATGCAGCCGCGCTGCCGGACGCAAAATACCGAGAGTTTTACGCAGTCTGCGGATCGGCTGCGCAAGTCGATGGAGGCATTTCTCGAGACCGTTTCGCAGTTGGAGCGTTTGGAAAAAGTCCAGGAACAGCTTGAGGGATCCGTCCCGCCGCAGCTTTGGGAGACTTTTGCTCCGGATGAGGCTGCGGAATTGGAATGCAGGCGGAGTCGATTGGCTCGGAAGGTCCAGAATAGACAGTGCGCGGATTTTGAAGGGGAATTGGAGCAGCTTCAGGGATTTCTGAACTCGGCGGTCGCGAACATCATGCCGAAGGTGAATTCTTGGAACGTGCGCTGGGAGGCGGTCCGAACGCGGCTGGACGCGGAGCGGGATCGTTGGTTTTCGTGGTGGGAAGATCCTGTGGTGCGCCGATGGGCGGAGGTGGAGATCGCGCAGAAAACGGAAGAGTTTGAGGCGATCCAGAGAGTCTGGGAGACGAAACCGGCAGATTTGAAACAGGTGGAGGATCTGATCACGGAGTGGCGGCTTGGAATGGAATGTATTGAGGAGGCGGTGGGCCGTGTGTATGAAAACGAGCAGAAACGGCAAAACATCGTGTCGCGATTCCAGGAAGAATTCAGGCAGTTGGGATTTGCGATGAGCGAGCCGGAATTGGAGGATGGGGAAAATCCGGCTTCCGGTCTCGTTCTGACGGCGTCGCGTCCTGAGGGAAAGACGATCCACGTGCGTTTTGCGCATGATGCCGGCGAGCCGATCCTCTACGCGGTCGACGGATTTCCGATGCCGCAGCAGACGGTAAATGGACAGGAATTCCGTACTTGCGATGAGGCGGAGCGTCAGTTGAAGCATTTGCACAGTTTGCTGGAGAAACACGGGATCCTGATGGGGAAGATCCAGTGGGAGGACCAGCCGCCGACGGATCTCGCCCGGGAAGCGATGGAACTTCCGGATGCGGTGGACAGAACGATGGAAGAGGGGTAATGTGCATAAAATAAACGGCATAAATAGTGCGAATGGAGGAAACAGAATGAACGCGGAGAAACCGTCTGTTTCAACGTGGCGGGATGAAATGCACGCACAGCTGGAACGCGGAAAGCACGTTTTGCTTTACGGAAATGTGGATGATCGGTATCTGCTGGATGAGGCGCGGCCGCGGACAGCATTGCTTGCGCAGTGTTTGAATCACTACTTTTTGACGCAAAAATACCACTTAGTCGTTCACTACGATCTCGCAGACGGGATGCGCACGGCAATTCCAGAACGCATGGATCCGATCCTGCTGAATCTTCTTGACGGAAATGGAGGCAGGGCGGGAAACGGAAGAGGAAATACGGCGGGAAGTACGGCGGGAAGTACGGCGGGAAGTACGGCAGACGGCGCTACTGCAGGGAATTCTGAAACGAGGAACGCTCCGGTCCGAAGTACTTCGGAAGTTTTGCCGGAAGCACGCACGGAGTCAGGTTCCTACATTACGTCGCGTGCGGAAAAACTGGCTGCTGAGTTTGAACTTGCGAGTCAGAAACGGCGAGATGCTGCCCGCAGTTCACTTTTCAGCCGAAAAGGGCGGGAAACGGAAACGCCGGGGAGACCGACAGGTGGTGAGGACCGTCATTCCAGTTCCGGGGAAAATGGGGGCGAACAGGAAAATGGATCCGTCCCCGTCAGTCTTGCGTCGCGGAGTCGAAGTGCCGAGGATGCGATCCCGCAATTACGGCAGGTTTTGGCACAGGACCAAGTCTCGACGGCAGTCGTGATCCATTTTTCGGACAAACTGTTTGACGACACGCGGAGGCAGAGCCGCTCGGAACGCGAGTATCTGCTTCATCTGAAAAAGATCCTGATCGAAGCGGCGACGATCCGCCAAGAAGGACTTTCGGGCCGTCGAAATGCGCTGATCCTCGTCGCGTCACGTCTTTCGGCTGTCCCGGCGTGGCTCTACCAGGAGCATCCGCTGCTTGCGCTGATCCGGATCCCCAGTCCTCTGGATGAGGAAAGAAAACGTTTCATAGACGGTTTCCTCGGCGTCTTTACGCGGAATTCAGAACTGACAGACGCACAGCGCAGCGAGTATACACAGACATTCGTGGAACAAACGCAGGGGTTGACGCTTTGGGACCTCATGGCTCTTGGAGCTTTGGCGAATCGGAGTGAGGAAGACCCGATCGACGAGCCGCGGGAACTTCGGAAGTTGATTTCACTTTACCGTTACGGCCAAAAAGAGGATCCGTGGGAAAAGTTCAATTCCGGAGATCGCCGCGGAAAGATCCAGGACGCTCGAGCGAGTATCGAAAAACGGGTCAAAGGACAGCCGGAAGCGGTGAATGCGATCGTGGAGATGCTCATCAGTGCGACGGTCGGCGTCACGATGTCCCCCACGACTCGGCAATCTGGGAAACCGAAGGGCGTTTTTTTCTTTGTGGGACCGACCGGGGTCGGAAAAACGGAACTCGCCAAAGCGCTTGCGGAGCTGATCTTCGGCGATGAAGCGCGTCTGCGCCGTTTCGATATGAGTGAGTACTCCGAATCGCATGCTGCGGAGAAGCTCACAGGTTCACCCCCTGGCTACGTCGGTTACGAAGAAGGTGGGCAGCTCACCAATTTCGTGCGCGAAAATCCCTTTAGTCTGCTGCTTTTTGACGAGATCGAAAAAGCGCATGGTCAAGTGATGGACAAATTCCTCCAGATCCTGGAAGATGGACGTCTGACGGACAGTAAGGGGCAGACGGCTTTTTTCTCGCAGTCGGTCATCATCTTTACGAGCAATATTGGGGCGGATTCGCTTTTTTCCGAGTCCGAAAATGCGCAGGAACGATGTGTTTCGGATGAAGAGCCGGACTACGAGAATTACGTGCGAAAACACTTTCTCGAAAAGGTCCGTGACCATTTTGTCCACGTGCTGAAACGGCCTGAGATCCTAAATCGTTTTGGCGATAATGTGATCGTGTTCGACATGCTGCGTCCCGGTTTCGTACGAGCGATCGGGGATAAGTTTCTCCAGATGCTGAAGACTTCCGCCTTGGAGAGACGCGGACTGATCCTTGAATTTGAGCCCTCGATCCTTCAGTTCGTGCAGAATGCGATGACGGAGCCGCAGAACATCAAAAACGGCGGACGGCGCATCCGTACACTGCTGGAGGATCGGCTGGAGAAGAAGCTGAATCGATGGATCTTCGAGCAGCAGCCGGAGACGGGAGAGATCCTGATCTTGGGATTTGACGAAAATGGAGTGCTGAACGTTCAGCGCCCGTGATTCCGAGAGCCGCAGAAACACACGCAAAAGAAGGCTCTTCCGGAAAGTGTGTACCGGTCCGGACCGCATTTTACCACTGAGAGCGCAGAAGAGGCGCAGAAACACACTGAAAAAAGATGAATGATGGGGGAACGTGTCCTGAACGAATTTCATGGAAGGCACGAAAAGATGCGAAATGAATTTTTAAAAAATTTTTAAAAACATTTCGTGAGATCTGCGTTTTTTCGTGCTTTTCGTGTTTAATATTCAGTGTGTTTCTGCGAGTTTTCAGCGGCTTCTGTGGTGAAATTAGTACGCAGTTGCCGGTTCCCCAAAAAATGAAATTTCACCCCCAAATACGCAATAGTCCATTTGACATTTTGGACGATTGAGTGTATAATGGGCTGCCAATGGGCTGAGATGAGTGTCCGGCCCGACCTGCCAACCATTTCAGGAGCGTAAGTTATGTGCAAATATCCGATTTCCTGTCGGAGCTTCCATCCGATCCACTTCATTTCCTTTGCTTTGATTTTTTGCCTCACTTTGGCTATTTTGGCAAGTGCCATTTTGCCAAGTACCATTTGGGCAAGTACTGTTTTGGCAGAAACGATCTGGCTTGATGAGCTGGACCTTTCACAGACGACCTGTGGTTGGAGGCAGACGGCGGCCAATCGGACTGTCGACGGAAATGAACTGACGGTCTGCGGCGAGAAGATCTCCCGCGGTGTCGGACATCACGCGCCGGGTGAGATCTTCATCATGCTTCCCGAAAATTGCGGAACTGAGATCTCCGGACGAGTCGCGATCGATGATGAGACCAATGGTCAGGGACACGCAGAATTCCTGATTTACGGAAAAACCGGCCTGCTCTGGCGTTCCGGTGAGATGCGTGGAAAAGAGGCTCCGAAATCTTTCCGCGTTGATCTTTCAGGCCAGCCCTTCGTCCGGCTCGTTTGCGATACGCTTCCTGACGGCTACGGACACGATCACCAGGACTGGATCGAGGTGAAAATTGACTACTGCGGCGAGAAAAAACCGTATACGCAGCTTCTGACGCTTGGAATGGATGACGAAGGAAACCCGATCGACCGGATGAACGAGAATGCTTGCGAGTGGCTCTCTCTTTCCCGTCTGATCCAGTCCGGAATGCGCCAGAACGCGAAAGACGAAGCGTTCCACCCGGCCGCGACGCTTTTCGACACGGACCGCGACCCGCTGGACATCGTTCTTCGTCGTCTGACACCGCTGGTCGAGAAACTTGAGACACTCCCCGGCGCCCCGGATCTCACGAAAGAAAAAGCGGAACTGGAAACTCTGACGAAAGCGGAAAATGAAACTCCGGTCGAAGAGATCGCCCGCCGAAAGGAGCTTTTTGCGAAAGTCACCGACCTGCGGAAACGGATCGCGTTCAAAAACCCGCTTCTGAACTTCACGGACCTTCTTTTCATCAAGCGGCACTATATGCCGGAACCTGAAATGCAGGGAAACCATATGTGTGACCAGTTCTTTGGTTTCCACGGTCGGCAGGGGGGCGGACTTTTTGTTCTGAAGAATGCGTTCAGCGAAAAACCGGAAGTCGTGGACCTCACGAAAGGGGTGAAAGTCGCGGAAGGCCAGTATGCCGGGACGGAACTTGACGCGACGTGGGCGTTTCTCTCTCCGGAGCTGGACTACGATGCGCGGGAGATCCTCTTCTGCGCTACGGATGCGAAACTTCCCCGGCACACTTACCAATGGACGCCTGAAAATACGTACCATATGTTCCGTGCGGAATTCGACCCGGAAACGCGGTCTATTTCCGGATTGACGCAGCTGACGGAAGGAGCGTTCAACGATCTGGATCCGTGCTATCTGCCGAACGGCCGGATCATCTTCATTTCCGAGCGGCGCGGAGGCTACGGACGCTGCCATGGGCGGCCGGTCCCGTGCTATACGCTGCATTCCTGCCGGCGTGACGGAAGCGATATTGTGATGCTTTCGCCGCATGAGACGAACGAATGGCAGCCGGACATCGACCACAACGGGATGGTCATCTACACGCGGTGGGACTATGTGGACCGCGGTTTCTCTCAGGCGCACCATCCGTGGATCACGACGCCCGATGGACGCGATCCGCGTGTGCTTCAGGGGAACTACGACCGGATCCAGCAGAACCGCCCGCACTTTGAATGCGACATTCACCCTATCCCCGGTTCCCGACGTCTGACGGCTACCGCGACGGGGCATCATGCGCAGCATTACGGCTCGCTCATCCTCATCGATCCGAATGTTCCGGACTCGAACCAGCCCGGGCAGGTCAAGCGCATCACTCCGGACCAGCTCTTTATGGAGTCGGAACTGCGCCCGCATAAGGATCCGACGAACTACGGTACGTGCTGGCCGCTGAGCGAGGAGTTCTACATTTGCGTTTACGATCCGTTTTCTAGGTCCGACGCGGGGGAGGCGAACAATTTTGGTATTTACCTTCTTGACTGCTACGGGAACCGGACGCTTCTCTACCGAGATCCGAAGATCTCGTGCCGCGACGCGATGCCGATCCGTCCGAGAGCGCGCCAGACTATCGTCCCTCACCTGACGGCAGTCGGTAAACCGCTCGCTCCGGGAGAAAAATTTGTTCCAGTTGATCCCGCGTCGATTTCACCGGTTTCCCCGGTGGGACTGATTAACGTTTACGATTCAAAATTCCCGTTGACGACTTCCGACGAAGGCACGCCGGCGAAGATCAAGAGTCTGCGCATCGTCCAGCTCCTTCCCAAAACGAACCCGTACGCGCACAATCCGGCCATCGGCTACGGCAACCAGAAAGGCGCGCGCAGGATCCTCGGAACCGTACCGGTCGAAGAGGACGGAAGCGCGTACTTTAACCTTCCGATCGACATCCCGGTCTACTTCCAGGCTTTGGATGAAAACGGCGTTGCGGTTCAGGGAATGCGTTCAGCCACGTACGTGCACGCCGGTGAGCAGCTCACCTGCCAGGGCTGCCATGAGGAACGCCACAGTGCGATCACTGCACGTCCGCGAGTCCCGCAGGCCATGCGGCGCGCTCCGAGCACGATCCAGCCGGAACCGGACGGAACGGATCCCTTGAATTTCGTGCGTCTTGTCCAGCCGGTCCTTGACGCGAAATGTGTTTCGTGCCACGGCGGGGCAGCGAGCGTTCCGGCAGAAAGTTCCGGGCTGACGTTCGAACAGGCTCAGAATGCTGCGAAACTCGATCTGCGCGACGAGACGAAAACCGGTCATTTTTCGCCGTCTTATGAAGCACTCCGGCGTTTCTGCTTCTACTATGATGACGCGGCGTGGACTGAACCGCAGACGTTCCCGGGAAAATTCGGCTCAAACCGCAGTGAGCTGTTCCGCATCCTGAAGGCTCCGCACTATGGGCTGGAACTTACGAAGGAAGAGCTTTACCGTTTCACGGTTTGGATGGACAATAATTGCGATTTTTACGGTGCGTATGATGAGTGCGAGATCCAGCGGAAAGGTGAAAAGGTCTTCCCGCGGCTCGAGTAGCCTGCTGTGGTTGAAATTGCCTGGCGGGATCCAGACCGTCAGGCCTCGTTTTTCCCGTCAGGTATCGTGCCGATCGCTGACCGGACTCCATGAGTGAAATAGATTGCGGTAAATTGGTGGTTCTTTTAA
>SUVI01000056.1 GCA_015062085.1 Planctomycetaceae bacterium | reverse complement strand
AAGAAAGTGGGAAAGAAAGTGGGAAAGAAAGTGGGAAAGAAAGTGGGAAAGAAAGTGGGAAAGAAAGTGGGAAAGAAAGTGGGAAAGAAAGTGGGAAAGAAAGTGGGAAAGAAAAGAAGAGGGGATCGGGGAGGGAAAAGGTCCGTGAGCGGTGAAAACTGCGGTACGTGCAGCTTGCCGCGCGGCAAGCGTTTCAGACTGTAAGTTTCGCTTCGTTTTTTGCTGCGTCAGTCGATCGTTTCGTTCCGTTGCGTTGCTCTTAGATCCGTCTGTGTTTTTGTTTCCGGTTGCCCGGCGAGCCGCTTCAAAACTTCTGACGGCGCCGTAGGTAAATTTCGCGAGAAACAGAACGGTATCGCCGACCGTAACGTCTTCCCTGATCTCTTCGGTACCCTGGCGTTGGTCGATGGTCATCCGTCCACACCGTTTTGTTGATCGCTTTGAAGTAAAAATTTTAGAGTTTTGGGCAAATATGCTCTTGATTTTTTTGAGGATCCCGAGTATAATATGAGACTGTACACCTAAAATGGTGAAATTTAAAATTTGGCAAGATCCGAAATTTGAAAATTCGGAAACCGGCTGACAAAAAACGGCTTGGAAATCAAAAGAATGAACGGAAGGAGTTGGCGATGATCCCTACGATTATCGGACTTGCGGTCCTTGTAGTCCTTGGCCTCTACGCGATGAGCGTGTACAATGGGTTGGTCTCGCTGCGGAATCGATACAAAAATGCGTTTGCGCAGGTCGATGTTCAGCTCAAACGCAGGTACGATCTGATCCCAAATCTGGTCGAGACTGCAAAAGGGTACATGAAGCACGAGTCAGAGACGCTTGAAAAGGTGGTCAATGCGCGCAGTGCAGCCTCCGGTGCGAGTCAGCGTGCGGCGGAAGATCCTGCAGACCCGAATGCTCTGCAGGCGCTTGCCCAGGCGGAATCGCGGCTTGCTGGCGCTCTTCGCGGTTTCCATATTCAGGTGGAAGCGTACCCGGACCTGAAAGCGAACACGAATATGCTCGCGCTTCAAGAGGAGCTGACGGCGACGGAAAATAGAGTTTCGTTTGCGCGTCAGTCCTTCAACGATGCGGTCACTGCGTACAATACTCGCCGGGAAGTGTTTCCTGCCTGTTTATTTGCTGGAATGTTCGGCTTCCAGCAGGCAGTGCTGTTTGAAGTGGAAGTTCCGGAAGAACGCGAAGCTGTCCGCGTCTCCTTCTGAGTGCGCGGCATAAACTTTTCATTTTTCCGTTTTCCGTAAATTTTTTCAATTCCTCATAAATTTTAGAAAGAAGTCAAGATCATGGATCCTCAAGTTGAAAAAGCGCTTCAGCGTGCAGATGAAACGAAAGCTCTCATCGTCGGGATGGACGTCCTCAGTCAGGTCGCGGAACTTTTCAGTTCGCAGTTTCCGGGACAGAAGGCGATCGTCGTGGCAGATACGAACACGTGGCCCGTTGCGGGAGAAAAGGTCTTTCAGATCCTGAATGAAGCCGGTATCGAGCAAGAAAAGCCGTTCATTTTTGACGCAGCTGGTCTCTACGCAGAGTGGAAGTACGTCGAAATGCTGGACGAAAATCTGAAGACTCATTCGGCGATCCCCGTGGCTTGCGGTTCCGGTACGATCAATGATTTGTGCAAGCTGTGCGCTTTTCATCAGGGCCGGCGGTACATGATGTGCGGAACGGCGGCGTCGATGGACGGGTACACTGCGTTTGGCGCCTCGATCACGTTTGAGGGAAAGAAACAGACCTTCCCCTGCACGGCACCGCAGGCTGCTTTGGTCGATACGAAAATCGCTGGTGCGGCAGATCTCTCTTTGACGGCGTCTGGTTACGCGGATCTTTACGCCAAAGTTCCCGCCGGCGCGGACTGGATCCTTGCAGACGCGCTCGGTATCGAGGCGATCGACGGTTACGTGTGGGACGTCGTTCAGGCTGGTCTGCACGGTGCGCTTTCGGATCCGGAAGGCTTAGCCGCCAAGGATCCGAAGGCTTTTGTTCCGCTGGTCGAAGGGCTGATCCTGAGCGGTTTCGCGATGCAGGCGTGCAAAAGCAGCCGCCCTGCGTCTGGTGCCGAGCATCAGTTCAGTCACCTTTGGGACATGGAGCATCTGAAAAAAGACGGCGTTTCTCCCTCGCACGGATTTAAAGTCGGTATCGGCACGCTCTGCTCGCTCGCACTCTATGAGTGCCTCCTGAGTATGGACGTGACCCAGCTGGATGTGGAGGCCTGTGTTTCTGCGTGGCCGACGCTGGAAGCTCAGCAGAAAGTTGCGGTCGAAATGTTTGCGGGGACCGATTTTCCGGATCTCGGCGTGACGGAAGTGACGGCGAAATACTGTTCTCCGGAAGAACTTCGCCGTCAGCTGGAGACTCTGAAAAAGGATTGGCCGGAAATCAAAGCGAGACTCGAAAAACAGCTCGTTCCAAGTCGTGAAGTCCGCCGTCAGTTCTCGGTCATCGGCGCTCCGACGGCCCCCGAAGAGGTCGGAGTTTCACGGGAACGGCTTCGTGCCAGTTTCATTCGTGCTCAGCATGTCCGCCGGCGTTTTACGATCTTTGACCTTGCCGTCCGGATGGGCTGCTTGGAAACGTGGCTCGACCAGCTCTTCTCCAGTGACGGATTTTGGGGAAACTAGGAGTGATGAACTCGGGGACGTGACCGCGAATGCGGATTTGAGGAACGCGCGTTTTGTGGATCCGCGTTTCGGGAACGCATTCAAAAATGCAACGCTCTGAAAGGAGTTGAAGATGGATTTTTTTCGGGAACAGGAAAGAGCGCGGCGGCTTTCTTTCTGGATGATTTTGATGTTTGCCCTTGGGGTGCTCTGCCTTGTCGCGGCAGTCGACCTGCTGGTGTATCTTGCCGTCTACGAGGACCTTTGGTATCCGAAGACGCCTGAGGCGCAAAAGAAGGCGATCTTCACGCTTGCGGCGGTAGGCGGCGGGACGCTGCTTCTGATCCTTGGCGCCTCGTGGTTTCGCGCGGCTCAGCTTCGTGCCGGCGGAGGCCGTTCCGTTGCCGAAGCTCTTGGCGGACGGCTGGTTGAGGAACCGCAGGATCTGAAGGAACGCCAGCTCCTGAACATTGTGGAAGAAATGGCGCTGGCTAGCGGGCTTCCTGTTCCTCCGGTCTACATCATGGATGGTGAAGGAGCGATCAACGCTTTTGCTGCCGGAAATTCACCCGAAGATGCAGTCGTAGCCGTAACGCGCGGAACGCTCGAGTCGCTGAATCGTGAGGAGCTCCAAGGCGTCATCGGTCATGAGTTCAGTCACATCCTGAATGGCGATATGCGGCTGAATATTCGGCTCATGGGGCTTCTTTTCGGAATTTATGTCGTTTACCTCATCGGGTGGTATCTGCTTAAGTCGACCTTTTTCTATTCTTCAGGAGCGTCCCGTTCCAGTGAAGACGGAGGGAGGAATGCTGGCGGAAAATTGGTCCTTTTCTTCATCGCCCTTTGGGTCATGCTCCTCGGGTGTGTCGGACTTTTCTTGGGGAACGTCATCAAAGCGGCTCTTTCACGACAGCGTGAGTATCTCGCGGACGCTTCGGCGGTCCAGTTTACGCGTGATCCGAAAGGGATCGCCAATGCGCTGAAGAAGATCGGTGGCATGGATCCAAAAGAGCAGACGATGCACTCCACTGCTGCTGCGGAAGCAAGCCACCTCTTCTTTTCCAGTTTTTCCACTTCCTTTTTCGCAAACCTTTTTGCGACGCACCCGCCGCTTGAAAGACGAATTCGACGGCTGGATCCGCACTTTAATCCTGAGATCGCAAGTATGCTGAAAACGGAACGTGCCGGTAAAATGCGTCATGGCGTTTCGAGTGAGACGAGGAATTCTGGAGGTTCGGGAGCTTCGGAACCGATGGTTTCCGGTTTTGCTCCAGGAACGGTCCCCCGTGAAGCTCGGCCGCGAAAAACGCATTCCGGAAGAGCTGTTTTTCAGAAGCAGATGTCCAGAGCCTGTGCGGCCTCCAATGGTACGCTGGCGGCGGCTTTGCTAAATGGAAGCGCTTCGCAGAAACAGAAGGGGAAAGCAGGCGGAAAAGGGAAGAAAAACCTCAAGAACTCTTCCGCTTCTGAAAAAACGTCGGTCACTACATTCCGAAAACTTACCCTGCGTGAAACGATCGAAAACTCGCTGGGAGCGTCTGCGTACGTTCTTGCGCTTTTGACGGATGAAAAAAATGCAGAGATCCGTACTCAACAAAAGGAAATGGTCGCACAGCTCATGAACGGCATTTTCGTGCAGGAGTACGGCAGGATCTTGAGTCAGCTTCAGGGAATGACTCAGGCGGAACGGCTTGCAAATCTCCAGCTCGCTCTCCCGGCGATGCGTCAGTTGAGTCTTGCGCAATATCGGAGTGTGCGTACCGGGATCTGTGCCCTGATCGAAGCTGATCACGTCGTGGATCTGAATGAGTATGTCATCTACGCCATGGTTTGCCGTCAGCTCGACATCGTGTTTGGACTGCGTAACGCACCCAATGCCAGCGGGAAAATGACTATCGAAATGTTTCGGGCTGCGGTTTTGGTACTTTCGCGTCTCGCATATGCGGGAAGCAGTGTGCGCGAGGAGCAGGAAAAGGCGTTTCGGCTTGGTCTGGAGCTCCTGAACGTTGCGGATGCCGAACTGCTCCCGGAGACGGAGTGTTCGAATCAGAAACTTCAAAAGGCGCTCATTCTGCTCGACTCGATGGAGATCGAATGGAAACGCGATTTCATCGATGCCTGCGATTGGACCATCAAAGCAGACGGCGTGGAGACCGACGAGGAAATGGCTCTCCGGTACAGTATTGCGGCCGTTCTGGGGATCTACGGTGCGGCTTGAGGCTCGGGCTTCAACGTGAAACGCATGGAATGCGTGAATGCGTGAATGCGTGAATGCGCGAAAAATGCGGCTAAAACTGGTACTGCGTCATGAAATTGAAACGCACGTCGGAGTAGTCATAGTCCAAGGCGTTTTCGTAAAGCGGGAGACTTACGAGCGCTTTGGCTCCGAAGTGTTTTCCGACATTCAGGATCCAGCCGCAGCCTGTACTGACGAGATAGTCATCTGAGCTTTGCCCTTCGCCGGCCCCTTTGTACGGAAAGACGCCGCCGTGATCGAGGAAGGTGAACATGGTGAGCGACGCATTGTCGCACTGTGGTCCATCTCCGTGAGCAACAGCTTTTCGGTACTGCCAGGTCCGGAGCGTTCGATGCAGTTCCAGATTCAGGAAGTATCCGGAATCTCCGGCAAGAATTCCTTCCGTGTATCCGCGAACGCTGGCGATGCCGCCGATCTGGAACATTTCGATGGACGGTTCTTTGCTGGACCCGATCTGAAATCCGAGTCGGCCGACGACGCTCCAGTGTTCGGAAAGCTTGCGCACGCCGGTCCAGTTTCCGCGCCAGAGTGTGTATCGATGCCGGTCGCCGTTGGCGTTGAGCTCGCGTCCGGTGGAGATCGAAGTGTCGAAGACTTGGTAGAGATCCGTGCCGAAGCGTTCCCAAGTCATTCCGACGATGCCGGCGAGTACGTTGAAATGATGCTGCGGAACGTTGGTGAAGTAGTTCTGGGAATCGTAGTTCATGCCTTTGGCGTAGACGCGGACGAGACGTTCCTGCGAGACCAGCACGGGGAGCGAGAATCCGAAATCTCCTTTCCGGGACCAGCCGTCAACTTCCAGAACGCTGAAATCGCCGCTGACCAGTGCGTAGTTTGTGTACTCGAAGGAGCCGATGAAGGCGATGCCGTTGGAGAAGAGCGGTACATTTCCGCCGACGTATGTGTCTGCGAGATCTCCGTCTGGCGACGCGATCATGTTAAGAAACCATCTGTCGCCGCGGCCCATGAAATTGTTCAGGTTCATCATCGTTCCAAGCCGGTACTCTCCGGTGGTCGGACGGCCGAAATTGTCGCAGTAGACGGAGAGGTCAACTGGTTTAGGAGATTTAAGGCGGTAGATCAGATCCGTTTCTCCGACTTCCTCACCTGCTGTCAGTTCGAGCTGCATTTGGGGCAGGTTCACCATGTTGAAGCGGAGGAGTTCTTCCTCGAGTACTTTGGAGCGGATCAAGTCTCCTTCCTGACTTGAAAACTGATGTGCGAGCATGTGCGGTTTGTACACAAAAGGCTGGAAAAGCCTCCGATCCTGCCAGCCGTCTGTATTTTCACGGGAATCGTAGATCGTGAGTTCTGCTTCTTCACCGGTTGCGCCGCGCATGAATGGGCGGTCTTGCCGGATCTGAACTTTACCGACGCTTCCCTCGACGAAACGCATGCGTACCGCCCCGTTCTTCACGTCTTGCGGAGGGATCAGGACTCTGCCGAGGATGCCTTTTTCATCGTAGAGAAGGTCGATTTTGTGGGCGATCTCGTAGAGGTCCTGGAGCGAGACCTTTTGCTCAAGGTACGGAGTAATGATCTCACGCAGTTCGTTTTCCGTCACGCATGAGGAGAGATTTTCAAAATCGACGGCAGTGAGCCGAATGACTTTTTTTTGAGAATGCTCACCGAGTTCCGGCGCACGCAGTCCATCGATCTGGATCTCGGGGCGTTCGTGGACCTGACGCTGAAGAAACTCGTCCTGAAGCTGACGTTTTCGAAGATCTTCCTGCGAAAGCTGAACCGAACCATCTGTTGGTGCGTGCGGTCCCTGTGCTAAAAGGGAAAGGGGGAGAGAGGCCATTGACAAAAAAAGACATACCGACACCATGATGGTGTACAGAAAACCCTGAAGTCTGAATTTGGCCATACTCATGAGGAATCCCTTCCCTGAAATCTGCATCCTGCCGAAAATCAAGTCTGGCTGTGAAAAATGGAGCGGGCTGTTCAGCGTGAAACACAGTCTGAACGTTAGACGCCGCTTTTTCACTTGAAATATTTTAATTGTTTTTCTTGTCGGTATGAAAATCGCGAATTTTTAGAAAAGGTTTTGTGGAGTGTAAAATTTAGCCACTTGTTTTACATCGCCTACAATAGTTGTTTTGTGTAATATCTGTATCTTGAGTGTAGTTGCTGTCTTTTTCACTATCTCTATTTTGTGTGATGCTGTTGTTTTGTGTATGTTTGTCATATTGCGTGCGGCCGCTATTTTCATTTTGTGTTGGAGCGGATCCTGCAGACCGTTTCCTCGCGCAGTTCGACGAGGATCGCGTTAAGAGAGTTAAGATAAAAATGCCTCTTCCTGAATGTGTGTACCGATCCAGGTTTTGATCTTACCACTGAGAGCGCAGAAGAGGCGCAGAAACACACTGAAAAGAAAGAGGAAAAAGGAAAAAGGGGGGAACGTGTCCTGACATGAATTTCACGGAAAACACGAAAAGACGCAAATGAATTTTTAAAAATTCAAAATTTGTTCGAGCCGTCTGTTTTTACTGCTTTTTGCATTAAGATCCGTGTTTCTTTGTGCGTTTTCCGTGGATTCAGCGGTAAAACTGGTACGCAGTTTCGGATGGACCATAAAAATGAGATGAATGGTCAAGTGAGTCAAAATGCTGCGAAAAGAATAAGATGGCGGAAAAGGGATAAGATGGCGGAAAAGGGATAAAATGGCGGAAGTTTGTGGAGAGAGGGATGCTCCATTCAGAAATCAACAGAGAGTTTCCGATCCATTAGAGTGTACGAGAAACAGGAGACGGCCTAGAGAGTGTCTGTTTCTCGCGGAGTGTTAATTTGTGTTTTCAGGAAAAGAATGAGTCATGAATCCAACGGAATTCCGGTCCAGTGAACTTGAACTTGAAAAACTGCGTGAAGAGAATCTTGCGCTGAAAAAGCAGCTCCGTGAGGCGGCTGCGATGATCGCGATGGGGGAACTGGTCAGTACGACGACGCATGAGTTCAACAATGTGCTGATGACGGTCCTTAATTATGCGAAAATGGGGCTTCGGCACACGGATGCCGCGACGCGTGAGAATGCGTTTGACAAGATCCTCAACGCGGGAAACCGAGCTGCGAAGATCACTCGCAGTGTTCTTGGAATGGCACGGAATCGCTCGCCGAAACCGGAGTCTACCGATTTGGTACAGTTGACGGAAGACGCGCTTTTTCTGCTTGAGCGTGAGATGAACAAATACCGCATTTCGGTCGTGAAAGAATTTGCGGCAGAGGTGCCGGAAGTGCTCGTATGCGGAAATCAGATCCAGCAGGTCCTCCTGAATCTCCTCATCAATGCGCGTCAGGCGATGCCCAACGGCGGCGATCTTCTTGTGAAGATCCAGCCGGACCCGGCAAACGGCATGGTCGATCTTTCGGTGAGAGATTACGGAACGGGGATCCCGGCGGATGTGCTTCCGCATATTTTTGAGCCGTTTTTCTCAACGAAAAAAGGCCCGGACGAAAGCGGAAAAGGCGGAACTGGGCTGGGGTTGGCGATGTGTCGGGAGATCATTGAAGAGCATCGCGGACGGATCCAGGTGAAGAGTTCCGTCGGCAAGGGGACCATGTTTACGCTGAAACTTCCCATGGCGCCGAAAGATGTCTGAGGCTCCATTTGCGGCCGCGGAGCACATGCCGACCGATCTGGTCGACGCGCACGTGCATCTTTTTTCGCAATTTGGCGATTTTTCTGTGCAGAGGTCAGTCAGTTTTCTGAATTCCGTTTCGGAATCGGATTGGGAACTCGTCTGCCGGGCAGCACAGTTTCGGAGTGCGGAAGGACCGATTCTCGATTTGGAAAAAAACGCAGAGGGATGGATCGTTCCATTTTTGGGGATCCATCCGTGGGCGGTTTTGGCTGCTGGTGCGGGCTGGGATGAGCGTTTGGAGACCCTTTTGCGGAGGATGCCGAATGCTGGAGTCGGTGAGGTCGGGCTGGATGCTTGGAAGCCGGAATTGCAGGGCCGCGCGGCAGTCTGCCTCCAGAAAACGTTTTTTCAGCGTCAGCTCGCACTTGCTGTGGAACTTGGTCGGCCGGTTTCGATCCACTGTGTGCGTGCGTGGGAACTGCTTTGGGCTTTTGCTCGGCCGATCCTTTCCGGGAAGCCGATCCCGATTCTTTTTCACGCATTTTCCGGGTCTCCACAGCTCGTGACGCAGATCCTTGAAAAAGAAAAATGGAACGCTTTTTTTTCGCTTGCCTCTTTTCGCTTTCAGCCCCAGCGTCCCAAGTCACGGGCACTTCTGCGTGCAATTCCAAAGGAACGTCTTCTTCTGGAGACCGATGCGGAGTCGGCGGAAAGTGCGAAAACGCTTCCATGGCTTTACGGGAGCGCCGCAGAGTGTCTCGGGATCTCGGAAGTTGACCTAGCGAAACAGATGCGGGAAAATGCGCAGCGATTTTTGGACGGGACGGCCTGACGGTATCTCGTGGGACTTCGTCGTATCTCGTGGGACTTCGTCGTATCTCGTGGGACTTCGTCGTATCTCGTGGGACTTCGTCGTATCTCGTGATGTCCAGTGCTTGAAAAAAGGGGTCAGCTCCACAACATTTCCAAGATTCCGACCGCTAACAGTGTGACGCTGATGAGCGAATTTACGTTGAAAAAGGCGGCATTGACCCGGATCGGATCTTTGGGATCCACGATCCAGTGTTCGTAAAGGAGCAGTACGGAAATGAGTCCCGTTCCGCATAGCCAGAGAGTCTGGAATGGCGGAAAGAAGAAAGCGAGCGCCAGCAGCGGCAGCGGGACCAAAATGTGGCAAAACGCCGCGATACGCAGTGCGTTCGGGATCCCGAAATAGCCGGGAATGCTGTGGACTCCGGAACGCCGGTCGAAATCGGCATCCATCGTTGCGTAAATGATGTCGAATCCCGCAGACCAGAGACAGACGGCAAGCGCGAGAACGAGCGCGGAAAATTCGGCAGGTAGGGCACAAAAGGCGCCGGTTTCCCTCCATATCTGCAGAAGTTTCAGGATGGTCTCTCCCCGAATCGCGGTCCACGCTGCGATCGGCGCGAGCATCAATGCCGTTCCGAGCCAGAAATGAACGTAATTTGTGAACCGCTTCGCCAAACTGTACCCCATGAGGAAAAGGAGGACCGGGAGGGAAAACAGCAAAGGCAGCGGATTGGCCGGCAGAAAAAGTGCTGTTGAGGCAATGAATCCAAGCGCACAGAGTACGGTAAACGAAACGACCTGAGGAACTGAAAGGATCCCGGCAGGAATGTGTCGGGCGGCGGTTCTGGGATTTTCCGCGTCGATCTTTCGGTCCACAAGACGATTGAACGCCATGGCGGCACTGCGGGCGAATACCATGCAAAGCAAAATGCCCGCTCCATCCATCCATCGGAATCCCTGCGGCACGAACTCTGCCATCCCTTCGGCCTCCGCATACCAGAGCTGAGTTTGGGTGTTTGCGTACCACGCCATCGTCGCGGCTAAGCAGGCAAACGGAAGCGCGAAAATCGTATGGCTGAAACGGATCAGTTCTAAAAAACTTCGAATCTTGGACACTAACTTTTCCCCTTGTATGCGTAGGCGAATGACCATCGCGAGATCCATAGGCCTGCGATAAAATAAAGAATGTGCGGGATCATGAAAATCATGGGATGGACTTCCGTTTTTTTCGAAATACTTGGGATGATCTGCATGAGCGCAAACAGGAGCACTAAAAGGGCTAACTGAATGAGCGTAATGTAGACCACATTCAAATTCTCGAAAGCGTTCGCGAGAAAAAACGTCAACGGAATGGCCATCCAAGCAAACATGAAGCAGTTTGCCGCCGTTGCGATACGCCGGAGCGGTTCAGACCGGGCGCGTCGGCAATTTTTCTCGTAGTCGCGGATCTGATCGTACATCCAGTCCCAAGAATCCCCGAAGCCCGATACTTCCTGATATAGGATCGTATCGAGACTGCGCAGCGCCAAATCGTCACGCAATAGCTGAATATTGTACCTATAGTCGTTCTCGTAATCTTTTAATTGACTATTCGGTATGTCGGAAGGACTGATGGCTCTTCCCTGATGGAGAAGCTGGTAGATCTGGTCAAGCGGAATGATCCCCGTGAGCGTTCCGCGGAAATTCGCATGAAATTTTCCGTACTGAATGTGAAATCCCGTTCCCTGGATCTTGAGTATGGTCCTTTGATCCATCGGGTCCGGTATGTATTTGATCACAGAGATCTCTTGGGTGGTCGGAGCGTAGTCGTTTTGAGGGGCAATGTGGATACAGTTTTCGTCCGGCGCGATGATTTTATTGGCAGGCCCAATGGAGAGCTGCGCTTTACTGACAGAAAAAAAGTAATTCTGGCCGGGGTCAAGAGAAAGACCGCTAAGCGCGTAAATGTCTTTTCCATGCACTTCCCGGGCAGTAAAGAGGATCTTGACTTCATTTTTGCTGTTGGCGACCGGAACGATATGGTCTTTTTCCAGCGAAGTGTAAATGATGGTCTCGGCACAGGAGGCCACGACCTTCGTCATGCCGGTAATTCCCCATGAGAGATACAGATCCGCTAAAAAGTAGGAGCCTACACTCAAGATCAGTGCGAGAAAGAGCACAGGGTACGTAACAGACCACGGGGATATACCGCACATTGCGAGTGTGCGTATTTCGAATTTGTGTACGAGATTTGAAAAAACGATAGCGCAAGTGAAAACGATGACGAATTGAAACGTGATCGAAAATGCGAACGGAAGAATGTACAAAATCAGGGCCGGTATCTTCATGAAAGGCACCTGGGCGACCTGATCCTTGGCTTCGAAAGTGAGGCCAAGGACGATCAAAAGCAGCGTACCGAGGGAAAGTACGATAAGAAAAACCGAGAAGAATTCTAAAAAAATCGTTCTTGGTATGATCTTAAAAACATTCATTCCATCTTCCCGTTACGGAATCGTCGATTGAAGGTCAATTGCAGATCGGCGTCAAATGACGCTAGAGGACAATTGGCGGATGAGGACGATTCGCGAGTGAGAGCTGATTATCGATTAGGATTCCACACATCGTTCCACAAAACGCCGCCCCAGGAAAGTCCTACGCCAAACCCCAAAAGCATGGCACGCTGATTGTGACGCAATCCTCCTTCTTTTCGAAGGTTCGCGATCAGGATAGGAATCGAGGAACTGACCGTATTTCCGTATCTTTCCAGCTGGATCGGAACTTTTTCAGGCGAAAGTCCCATCGTGACGGTCAAACTTTCCAGCATTTTGCGCGTGGCTTGATGCATGAGAAAAATGTCGATGTCTTCCAACTGCATGTTCGCTTTTTCAAGGAGCTGCGCGACCAGCGGCGGGATCTTGGAGTTGGTGAAACGCATGAGTTCCGCACCATCCATGTAGAGGCTGCTTGCCCAGCGTCGTCGATGACGGGGTTTTAGGGAAAGCGATTCCGGACGAATGCCGCGGCCATACGCGATCAGCGCGTCCGCGCCTTCACCGTCAGTGCCAAAGAGGAAAGGTCCAAGGGACTGCGATTCGCCGGCTTCAAGCAGTGTTGCCGTTGCAGCATCGCCAAAAATCGTGCGAAGAGACCGGTCTCCGCTGTCGATATATTTTGTGTACGTTTCCGAAGTGATGAACAGCACGCGTTTGGCGACTCCCGTCCGGATCAGACCATCCGCGAGACTCAGACCGTAAACGTAACCGGAGCAGCCGAGATTGAAATCCAAAGCGCCGCAGTCGATCCGTAGACCGAGACGATGCTGAACGAGACAGGCGGTCGTTGGGATCGGATAATCCGGCGACTGGGTACATAGGATGACGAAATCGATACTTTCACGCGGGATCTGGTATTCTTCCAGAAGCTGAGCCGCAGCTTTGACCGCCATATCGGAGGCAAATTCGTCCGGAGCGGAAATGTATCTCGCGTAAACTCCCGTTTTTGCACAAATCTCATCCAATTCCCATTCTGGATGTTCTTTTTTCAGGTCATCAATCGTTTCGCATCTTTCCGGAAGATAAACGGAAATTGGACCAATCGTCGCATAATTCATCTAAAAAACTCCCCCTGAAATTTCAAATACACTACTATTGTATCATACTCTAAATTTTAGTTTTCGTCAAGGTATCTATTATGGAATTCTCGAAAAAACAGCGAAATTTTGCGATTTTATTTCCATCTATCGGAAAAATCACTCCTGCGTGATGCCGATTTTTTGTTTCTTTCCATTCGGCAACTGGCTTTGGGGCAGTCCTCTGTCTATTCTTACAGCCTTCAGCCAGTCCTCCTCTCAGTTTTCGGTAAAAGAAATCAGCGCGTCAGCGTTTCTTCCAGTTTTTCAGGTGCCGAGCCGAAGGGATCTGCGGATAAAATGCAGGAACCGTAAAGTGCATTGGTCTGAAAAAGGAATTTCAGGTACTCGAAACTGTCTTTTCTGGCAGCCGCCATGGAATCAAGGAGCAGTGAGAGCTTCTCGTACGGGGCAGTTTTGATGTGTACGGAAATCGAATTTTTTTCCGAATTCTGCGTCTGCGGCGGAGCGATGAGGGATTCCTGTGCCTGAACTTTCAGGAACGCGTCCGGAAGACGTTCTGCGAACTGATAAAGTTGGCGGATGAGGGGAAGAAAGCGCGCTTCTTCTGCGGAACCGGGGGAAAGCCGACTCGTGGAGAGCTGGAAATTTTCCGCTTTGAGTTCCGTAAGCGCCTCGGGAAATTCGAGCGGCCAGGTAAACGCAAGGTGCATTTGCTGCGAAAGACGGTAAAGTACTTTCCAAGCTTCCGCTTCCGTTCCCAAAAGTTCCGTACGGAGGACTAGAGAATGGAATTCGAGCGAGACGCCGAATTTTCCTGCGTCGGCATTTTCGCTGTCTGCGAAAACGCGCTCCGTCATGGCGGCGAGGAGGGTCTCCTGGTACTTCAAAACGCAGATCTGTTTCTGCAGAAACACATAGTGCCAGTACGTTTGGAGTACTTTTTCACGGCTGGAATACTCTGCCCGTTCCAGTGCGTTACGGAGCGAGATGCCGTTTTGGAATGACTGGAGCGTGTCGAGGCCTGCCGAAGCGGAGGTGCTTTCCGAGTAAGCTTCGGACGGATTGAGCAGGACGGAAGGTTTCGCAGTCTGATGAAGGATGCCGTTTGCGGAATAGATCCCGCGGAACGTCAGACGCCGAAATGGATCCTTTTGAAAGTGTGCTGCACCGTTCTGTTCGGCAGGGAGTCCGAGTGTCGGATCTGAGAGTACTCCGTTGGGGCCGCCGATCGGCTGGAAATCACTTCCGGGAGGGGCGGTCTCGGTAGGAGGAACGCCAATGGAGGGGACCACAGGAACCCCTTCTGTCGGGAGGACCACATCGATGGCAGCGTTTTCTTCGTAGACGGGAACGTTTGCCGGTGCGTTTTCCGGTACGCTTTCCGCGAATGTCGGTAATCCCGGACCTTCAGCCGCTGCCGGGACGGGGGAAAGTTCCGCTGTATTTTCGACCGCCGGCAGTGAGGGGGCTGGAATGGACGCACTGTTTTCCGGAGAAAGAGACGCAGCAGAAGTTTCTCGTTCGGGAACCGCAGTGTATGGCATGGCAGTGTCCTGCGGGAGGGCGTCGGAGGAAAAAGTCCTCTCTGTTTCCGGAGAACTCTGGGCCGTATGAACCAAGAGCGGGACGAGGTCCGGGCCTTTGCGGTAACTGATCAGGAGAACGTACTGCAGGATCTCGGCGTTGAATTCGGTCAGGACGTCGAAAAAGAGTCTCTGTCTGTGTTCGAGCGTTTCCCAGGTTTCAAGGACCGTTTCGGCATCTTTTTTTTCCGTCATTTGCATTTTGAGCAGATTTTCGGCAGAGACGCATGCGGAAGCCGCGGCGATCAGCTGCTGACGCCGGAATTGGATCAAGCCATGCAGATAGACGGTCCGGGAACCGTGTGTTGGGATAAACTGTTGAAAGTGCGTCTCGTAGTTTCCTGCGTGCGGAAGCGTCTGTGCCGTCACACTTTGCGCATAGCCCGCAGTTCGGCCGAGTTCCAGTGCGTTGGCGCGTAGTGCAAGTTTGGCGGTGTTGGCTTTGGCTTGAGCCGTTTCGGCTGCTGCGCGGTAGAGTACTTGATCTTCAGGAGACGCCGTTTCTGCCAGTTTGGCGAGTTCATTCGCCTGACGGAGGCGGAAGAGTGCTTCACTCTTAAGCGCAGATGAACGCCAGTAGAGACGCAGTGCGGTGGAAAGCGTCTCGTCTGAATAGTGGAGTGCGGGTGCCGAAAGGAACGTCGGAAGATCGACTTCCTGCACATTCTCAAGAACGGACTGTGTCGGCAGGCATAGACGCTCGAGAAGCTGAATGGAAAGCGAGACCGTTTTTTTCTGCTTTTCCTGATTTTCCTCTCTTTCCTGTTTGTCCTGGAGGGCTCCTGAAGCGTTGGGATCCATGGGCTGAAGCGCGTCCGTTCCGGAAGAAGCGTTTGCGGGAGTGGCGGTTTCCGGCGTGACAGTTTCTGACGAGGCAAAATGGAAAGTCTTTGGGGCGGTTTGCGCATCTTTCGATTTCGGAAACGCAGGAGGAGCCGGGACCGGAACGTTTTCGGGAGTGATGGGACGTTCCAGCGCAAGTTCCACAACTGGGGCTGTTTCCGCTTTTCTTTCCTCGCCAAGGATGATGATGTCTGAAATGCCGGTCATGTCCGTTTGAGGCATTTTTTCATCAGGGGAAGGTGATGTGAATTCCACATTTTGCGGACCGTAGGCTTGGGGAGTTGTCATGGGGCCCGCACATAAATGGCGGGACGGGATAACTGTCCCAAGGAAGTAAAGGACCAAAATTCCCCAAAAAAAATCGGATGGACTAAAACGGCTTTTCATGTTTATGGATCAAAAATAAAGTCGAACGTAAACCATGCTGTGTGACTGAGCATGGCTGCGGGTCAGGCGGGAGGCCGCTTTTCCTGTCGGACGAAAGATCCTCAAGGAACGCCTCCCGAAAAACATCATGAGGAAACTCGCAAAGTGTGGGCCAAATATTTGGCTATGTGCCAAGTATAGCACGTTACGGAATATTTTTCAACACAGGTTCTGTAAATTCCGCCAGATCCGGAGAAATTTTTTCCGCTTTTTTCAAAAATTCCGCAGCTTTTGCGTTTTGACCGTCTGCGTAAAAGGCAAAACCGGTCAGAAGATTCAAATTTTCATCCTCCGGCTGATTTCGCGCGGCGTTCTCGAGCGATGCGAGGACGGCATTTTTACGTTCCGTGTTTGCCTGGTAGACGTAATCCAGCGAAAAGGGACTTACCGGCCAGAGCCTGGAGGCGCGCAGACCTTTCAGGCAGTATTCGGAAGCCTGCTCGTAATTTCCGCGTGCGGTCTCGGCGTACGCAAGACGAAACCAGGGATCCGGCATCGAGGGAAGAGTTTCGCTGACTCCGGCGTATTTCGCAACTGCGTCTGCCAGCTCTCCGTTTGCGAATGCAGAATCTCCCGTCAGGATCTCCTGCCACGCAGCATCCACCTCGGAACGGCTGATTTTTGGAAGTGCGATCTCGGGGCCTTCCAGAATGGACTTTTCTTCAGTTCCGTCCGGAGAGTTAGGAACCTCCGCGACACTTTCCAGAGGAATGTCCATTGCCGGCGCTTCGGTGAGCGTACCGTCTTTCTGAAGCAATTCCGGTCGCGGGACCTCTTCTGTGATCTCTTCCAAAACTTCAGGAACGTCCGTGAAACACTCGCTGTCGTCGGCCGGCACGCCTACGGGGACGGTGTCAGACGGCACAGCGTCTATGGTGATGGAAATATCGGCAGGTTCCGGGTAATAGTAGTAGACCCTGCGTCCGTTTGCAACGTAAAAACCAAGCGTATATCCGGCTCCAAACTCCACGGCATCGATCCACCATGGATAGACCGGGCGGTAGGGATCCCAGCCGGCATGATACGGATGCGGGTCGTAGAAATGCCAATGGTACGGAACGTGTGTCGGAACGCGGTGCGGCGGATGCTGCGGGTGTGTCGGAACGCGGTGCGGCGGTGCGTAATGGTGTGCACGATGTCCCGGGGACGGATCTGAGGGACGTCCTGCGTGTGGATGATGTGCGTGTGGATGATGTGCTGCCGGGGGACGGTGTCCGGATGGGGGACCGCCTGCATGGTGTTCGGATGGGCTCCTGGAAGGTCTCCCGGAAGGATAGTGTACAGACGGCGTTCGGAAGTCTCGTCCCAAGTTGGGCGCCTCGAAACGATCGGAGCGGCTGTGCGGCGCTGGTGCTCTTTCCGCGGAAGCTGGTCTTCCGGATGGTCTTCCGGATGGTCTTCCGGATGGTCTTCCGAGTGTTCGGTTTGGAGCCTGCATTTCCGCGTGACGGCCAAGATCAGGAGCCTCGGTCCTCCGGGCGTTTCGTTCCGGCGCTGGACCGCGACCTGGGCTGTGTGTCATTGCGGAAGGACGTTTGGAAGGCGAGGAACGTCTCTGTGCGGATGGCGCATGGCCTCCGCGTGACGGATGTCCCATGGAATGTCCGTTTCCAGGCCGGCTGCCGTGTCCGTTATGCCCGCTATGCCCGCTATGTCCGCTATGTCCGCTATGTCCGCTATGTCCGTTTCCGCGCGGTCCCTGTGCTTCCAATGGGAGTGAAAACGCACAAATGCACAGCAGGCACATTAAAAATTTTATTTGTTTCAGTAACTTCATCTTGATCGTCTCCTGATTTGACGCAAGAAAAGAAAAACACTAGATCATATTCTACTTGATACGAATTAAAAGTCAAGCGATTTTCGTTAGATAGGGTGGATTTTTTCAAAATTTATCCCAAAATGGAAAGGTGGGGGTTGATTTTTTTTAAATTTGGGCTAAAATCGAGATTTGGTAGTGTGCAGATTCTGTTCGCGGACGTTTCATGGTCTGTTTTCGGAACTTCACTCGGTACCTTATGTTTAGATTATAGCCTGATGCGGTGTCTTCGAAATGATTTGAGAAGCATTGGCGGGCTTTCAAATCGGAAATATATATTGGAGAATCATTCATGCAGATTTTTTTTGAAAAAGAAAAGCTGGATCCAGGTGTAGGCCTGGATACTTCTCAAGTTCAATTATCCTCAAAGAAATTTGGCCGAAACGAACTGACGCCGCCTGACAAAACTCCTTGGTGGAAGGAACTCCTTTCAAAATTTGAAGACCCAACGATCATAATTCTGCTCATTGCTGCTTTTTTGTCTCTCGGTGTTACGCTGATCCAGTTTCAGATGCAGGGCGGCGGCGAACATGCCAGCTTTTTTGAACCTATCGGGATCTTCATTGCGGTCGGACTTGCGACGCTCGTTGCGTTTTTTTCGGAACGTAAAAGCGCGAAGGAATTTGAGCTTCTCAACAAAGTGAAGGAAGATATTCGGGTCAAGGTCTTCCGGAATGGTCAGCTTGACGAGATCTCGATCACGGAGCTGGTCGTCGGCGACATCCTGAAGATCACTCTTGGCGATAAGATCCCGGCAGACGGTATTCTGCTTGAGGCTTCCAATCTTAAGATCGAAGAGTCGATGATGACCGGTGAGTCGATGCCGGCGCGAAAGACTGCTTGCGAGAAAGACATGATCCAGCTGGATGATCCCCAAACGCTTGAATCGCTGAATCAGCTGGGCAATCCGTTTTTTGCCGCTCGCGGAACGATGGTCGCGGACGGATCCGGCCTCATGTGCGTCACGGCAGTCGGCGACAAAACGCAGATGGGAAAGATCGCCTCGGCTTTGACCGATGATCCCTACCGAAATGAGACTCCGCTTACGGCGAAACTCTCTGTACTCGCTCGCCAGATCAGCGCAGCCGGCGTTTCCGGCGCTCTGCTCATCTTCACCGTCATGAGCGTGCAGGCGCTTGTAGATGCGGAGGATCTAACGAAGGTACTTCAAAGTCAACAGGGAGCGAGCGTGGGACTTCTCGCCGCGGCAGCCGTTTGCGGGTTTTTGTCCGTCCGATTCCTTCTCCGGCCCTTCTTCCGCAGCATGGATCTGGAGTTAAAGTCCCTCTTCCTGCGTATTCTTTGTTGGGTCCCCATGACGGCAGTCTCACTTGCGCTCTTGGTCGGGATCAGCGGCGTTGCCGGATTCCTCGGGAATGGAATGACTGCGGCCAGTATCGAGCTTCTGGATCACGTGCTGCTGTCCTTCATCGTTGCGGTCACGATCATCGTCGTTGCGGTCCCGGAAGGCCTTCCGATGATGGTGACGGTCTCTCTGGCGCTGAACATGATGAAGATGGCGAAGGAAAACTGCCTCGTGCGCAAACTCGTGGCCTCCGAGACCATTGGATCCGCTACCGTCATCTGCACGGACAAAACGGGAACGCTCACGCAAAACCGCATGGTTCCCGTTTGGGGCGTTCTGGGAGAGAAAGTCTTTGACAAAGATGCCCTTCTCGCCGAGTTGCCGAAGTGTGCGAATTGGGAAAGCATTGTTTACGGTATCGCGCTCAACAGTACGGCAGACCTTCACGTTGAGACGGAAAAAGACGGTACGCCGAAAATCCTTGGTATCGGGAATCCGACGGAGTGCGCATTCCTGAAGTTCCTGAATCAGGCTGGAATTTCCTATTCGCAGATCCGTTCAGAACTTCCGCTGACTGGCCGGCTGGAACACAATTCCCAGCGTAAAATGTCGGTCGTTTCTGTCCAGAAGGACGGCAAACGGATCACGTATGCCAAGGGAGCGCCGGAACGCGTTTTCGCACGCTGTGCGCAGATCCTGATCGACGGTAAACCGGAACCGATCGCGCCGCACATGGCATTTCTAAATCAAAAGATCGACGAGGCGGCTTCCCGTTCTCTTCGTGTTCTGGCATTCTGCGAGACGGAAGAAGACTGGACGGACGAAACGGTCCTTGAAAATGCGGAAAATGCTCCGAACGGTACGCTGGTCGGTCTCCTCGGCATCGCAGATCCCATGCGTCCGGAAGTCCCCGCGGCTGTGGCGCAGTGCCATAAAGCCGGGATCGTCGTGAAGATGGTCACGGGCGACTCGCTCCCGACGGCACGTGCGATCGCGCTGGAGTCGGGCATCTACTCCGGTTCGAAGGAAGAGTTGGTCCTGACGTCTGAAGAATTCAACCAGATCCCGGATGATGAACTGCCGGAAAAAGCCAAGAAACTCCGCGTGCTGGCCCGCTCCACTCCGGCAGATAAACTGCGTCTTGTCAAGGCGCTCCATCATGACGGTGAAGTCGTCGCCATGACCGGTGATGGAACGAACGACGCCCCGGCGCTCAAGTTTGCCGACGTTGGACTCTCCATGGGACAGACCGGAACGGAAGTCGCCAAGGAAGCCAGCGATATCGTGCTCCTTAACGACAATTTCACGAACATCGTGACGGGCGTTTCCTGGGGACGCACGCTCTTCCAAAATATTCAGCGTTTCCTCCAGTTCCAGCTTTCAGTAAACGTCGTGGCTCTTCTGTGTGCCGTCATTGGACCGTGCTTTGGTTTGCCGCTTCCGCTTACCGTCACCCAGCTGCTCTGGATCAACATCATCATGGATACGCTGGCTGCAATTGCCTATTCTACCCAGCCTCCGCGTCCGAAAGTCCTTGAGCAGCCGCCGATCTCCCGCAACGCGAGTATTGTTTCGCTAGAAATGATGCTGAATGTCTTATTTGTCGGTATTTTCCAGACCGCGATGCTCTTTGCGGCACTTTATGGAAATTGGTTCGCTTTAGAAAAAGATTTAGTAAATAATGATGCGTCAAAGCCCGCGGCGGAAAAAGTACTGCAGCGTGGTGCGATTGCATCCAGTATGAATGGATTTGTGAAATCTATCGATGATACAACAAGCATTATAGAGCCCCCCTTTGGGTTCGTAAAGGATTGGTATGAAAAATCCCGCGAATCAGAAAATCTTTCCAAAGGAGGCTCTGGAGACTATAATGTCCCCCAACTTACGATATTCTTCACGATGTTGATCATGTTCCAGTTTTGGCACAAATTCAATTGCCGTTCCCTTTCCGGAAGGGAATCCGCATTTGCCGGACTTTTGAAGTGCCGAGGTTTTTTGAGCATCATCCTGTTCATCACTGCGACGCAGGTCCTGTTGGTCCAGGTGCCGCAGATCGGCGCTTTCTTCCGTACCGTACCCCTTACACTTGGGCAGTGGATCGCGATCACCATCGTCACGTCCTCCGTTTTGGTCGTGGGATGGGTCGCTCGCAAGATCTCGCAGTGTTTTGGCGGCTAAAATTTCATTTTGGCCGCGGACAGGCTGAAACTGTATCTCGTCTGTCCGCGGCTGACGAGTGTGCAGTGCGTTCCGAGTTTTTTCTTTGGCGCACTGCATAAAAAAGTCGATTTTTAATTTCCTTCCTACCTTCCTTCAATCAGAAAGGATCAAATTCATGAAAAGACGTGATTTTTTGCGTGCCGCTGTCGCATCTTCCGCGGTTGCCGGCGGTTTGAGCGTTTCGTTCGCCAATGAAAACGGCGAAGTCATTTCCAATGTCCCGACCGGACCCATTTTCGCCGGCAAAAAGGCTGCTCCCTTTACGAAAAACTGGGGCGAAAACCCGGCTGAGCACTGCACCGCCTACGTTTCCGCCTGCGAAGACAAAATGCTCTGGATCCGCCGCGATAATCAGATGCTTGCCGCCTACCG
>SUVI01000232.1 GCA_015062085.1 Planctomycetaceae bacterium | reverse complement strand
GGAAGCGTTCTTCGCTGCTTTTCGGCACGAAAACCTCTTGCCGAACGCCGGCTTTTTCGCACAGACGGCAGAAAAGTCCTTTCTGGTAGATCGTGATCGGCGTCAGGGTGTGGAAGTCGAGAAAATTTGCGAGCGTCAGCGGTTTTCCGGACTCGTTTTCAAACTCGGCAAGCCTGCGGAGAATGTTTTTTTGGTGACTTGAGATCCCGTTTTTGATGTTTTGAAGAATGTATTCTTTCGCCTGGCGTTCGAGCTGGATGTGGCACCCGGCCGGCAGGTGAGGAAAGCCTTGATGCACTTCATCCGAGACGCTGAGTCCCGTCGTTCCAAGCAATGCGCGGAATCGGCCTTCCCAGTTGAAATTCCGGTGCGCGTTTCCTACAAAGTCCAGGACGGTGAGGCACTCTTTTTCATCATGGAGACGCAGACCGCGTCCGAGCTGCTGGAGAAAAACGGTCAGACTTTCCGTCGGACGAAGGAAGAGTACCGTGTCGATCTCTGGAATATCGACGCCTTCATTGAAAATATCGACGGCGCAAATGACGTTGAGCTCACGCGCAATGAGCCGGCGAGGGAGTTTGCGGCGCTCTTCTGCCGATGACCGGGAAGTCAGTGCCGCGGCTGGGATGCCGTTTTCGTTGAAGACGCGGCTCATGAACTCCGCATGTTCCTGACTGACGCAGAAGCAGAGGCATCGGCTCTGACGCACATCGAGAAGTATTTCGTGCATTTTTTGAAGTACGAGGTTCGCGCGGTTCATGTTGGCGGCGAGCTGAATGTTCAGTTCCGTTCTGTCGTATCCGCCGCGTGTCCACTTGACCCCGCTCAGGTCCACGGAATCCGTGATCCCGAAATACTGGAACGGTGCGAGCAGTTTCTTGTTGACGGCATCCGGAAGACGGATCTCCGCGGCGATCCTTCCGTCAAAATACTTCAGAATGTCGAGCCCGTCGTGACGCTCAGGCGTTGCTGTGAGCGCGAGAAGCTGTTTCGGCTGAAAATGCTCGAGGACTTCCTGGTAGCTGTCGGCAGCTGCGTGGTGAAATTCGTCGATGACGATATAGTCGAAATATTCCGCCTCAAGCTGTCGGCAAAGCGCGTGAGAGTTCATGCTCTGGATCGAGGCAAAAAGCGCGTTCCACTCTTTCGGACGTTCCTGCCCAACGAGCAGTTCCCCGAAATTCTGATCCCGGAGGATGTTTCGGAATGTGAAGAGACTCTGTTTCAGGATCTCCTCTCGGTGCGCGACGAACAGGAATTTCGCGTTCGGGGATTCCCGCCGAAATCTTTTAAAATCGAATGCCGAAATGACGGTCTTTCCCGTACCGGTCGCCGCAGCGATCAGATTGCGGTTTCTTCCGTGGAGTTTTCGTTCCGCAAGTACTTTGTCGAGGATCTCTTCCTGGTACGGATACGGAAAAACGTCCATGAACGCCATGAGCTCCGTTTCCTTCCCGTCTCCGCCTCTTTCATGAGCCAGCGCCAGCGCGAGACGCTCACGGGAATCCTCGCCATACGGTGCGAACTCCGTCGTGTTTTGGTACGTCTCAAACGTTGCGCAGATCTTCTCCCAAAGGTACGGCGACTCAAACTGACTGATCTTAAGATTCCATTCCAGACCGCTGGTCAGTGCAGGCGCGGAAATGTTCGACGACCCGATGTATGCCGTTCCAAAACCGTTTTCGCGATGGAAAATGTAGCTTTTGGCGTGAAGGCGCGTCCGCTGGGTGTCGTACGAGACAAAAAGCTCCGCGTGAGACAGTTTTCGGAGTTCCTCGACCGCTTTCAGATCCGTAGCGCCCAGATAGCTGGTCGTCAGGATCCGGATCGGTTTTCCGGCGGCATCGGCTTCCCGAAGTGCGGGGAGAAGGAGACGCAGGCCGCTCCATTTGATGAACGAGCAGAGAATGTCGATCCTGTCCGCGGAAAGGATCTCTTTTTTCAGTTCACTCTCCAGTGTCAGATCCGAGCTGGTTCCCGTGAATAGCGCGGCATTCGTCAATGGCGTATCGGGACGTATGAGTGCCGGGAACCGCTCGTCTTTCACCTGCATGAGGTACCGCAGATCCTCAAAGATCTTTTCTGAATCGGCCGAGTGTCCGCTTCTGCTGTTTCTCGCGACGCATTCTACGATCTGATTGAAAAAATCCGCCTGTTTTTTTGTCCGGTCTTCGCCGCGAAAGGAATCGAGCTGTCTTGCGATCAGACGCGTCAGATGAAGAGCCAGAGCAAACGTACTTTCTTCCGTGTCGAGCGTGCCTTC
This sequence comes from Planctomycetaceae bacterium, assembly GCA_015062085.1. Next base: position 579 of record SUVI01000232.1, on the reverse strand, counting down.
CTCGGCAGTAAAGCCTTCCGAAAGGTCGGCGATCTTCTCTTTTAGGCCCTGCGTGATGATATTTTCGTAAATTCCGGGTCTCAGTTCCATACGATCTCTCCATTTTCGCGGCGATTTTCAGATCCGCTGATCAATATACCAGGTTTTCGATCCATTTCAAGGGGGGGAGCGGGGGAGCTTTGGGGAAAGTTTGTCTGGGAATGGTCATGGCGGTCGTGTGCTGGAGCGTACTGGAGTGCATGAGAAGAGCTTTGAGATGAAAATGGTGATTCTTTGAATTTTAAACGAAGTACCCCTTGAATATTCATTTTTTTACTGTAAAATGAAGATGTCGATTTTAAAGTATGCCAGTGTGGGTGGCGGTGTGTTTGATTTCGGAGATGTTTATGACGAAAAAATTACCTTATTCTCAATGGCGGTTTCTCTCGGAGGAATCGTCTGAGTGGGTCCAGACCGGGACGATCAGCGCAGCGTGCCGGGATGCGATCCTGGGGCGGTATGAGACTGCGATGAAACGCGATTCACTCCAGAAACTCGGACTGGTGACGGTCCTTTCGCTGGCGGCGCTGCTTTTCGGGT
>SUVI01000055.1 GCA_015062085.1 Planctomycetaceae bacterium | reverse complement strand
CGCGGACGCCGTTTGGACGCGGACTCCGTTTGAACGCGGACTCCGTTTGAACGCGGACTCCGTTTGAACGCGGACTCCGTTTGGACGCAGATGCCGTTTGGACGCAGATGCCGTTTGGACGCAGATGCCGTTTGGACGCAGATGCCGTTTGAACGCGGACTCCGTTTGAGTTGCGGACTCCGTTTGAGTTGCGGAATCCGTTTGAACGCGGAATCCGTTTGAACGCAGACGCCGTTTGAACGCGGACTCCGTTTGGACGCGGACTCCGTTTGAGTTGCGGACTCCGTTTGGACGCGGACTCCGTTTGAACGCGGACTCCGTTTGAACGCGGACTCCGTTTGAACGCGGACTCCGTTTGAACGTGCACTCCGTTTGAGTTGCGGACGCCGTTTGAGTTGCGGATGCCGTTTGAGTTGCGGATGCCGTTTGAGTTGCGGATGCCGTTTGAACGCGGACGCCGTTTGAGTTGCGGACTCCGTTTGAGTATCGATCCCCTTGATCCCTAAAGGACGCCAATGCCAAGAATTCAACGCCTTTCCACGAATCTGATCAACAAAATCGCCGCCGGTGAGGTCATCGAGCGTCCCGGAAGTGTCGTGAAAGAGCTGATGGAGAATTCCATCGATGCCGGCGCGACACGGATCGACGTTACGATCGAAAAAGGCGGCAGCGAACTGATCCGTATCGTGGATAATGGGTGCGGAATGGATGCGGAAGACCTGATCCTCGCCGTCACGAGCCATGCGACGAGCAAACTGCGCAGCGAAGGCGATCTTTTTAGTGTTTCGACCATGGGTTTTCGCGGAGAAGCGATGGCCAGCGTCGCCGAGATCAGTCAAATGACCGTTCGAAGCCGAGTGAATCCCGGCGTCAAACCGACGGTCGGCGAGGCGTCAGAAATTTCATCGGAGGCGGAGATCTGTGGGATGGAATTGTGTGTGGAAGGGGGCGAGTACCAAGAACCGACCCCTTGCGGCTGCCCGCCCGGAACGCAGATCGACGTGAAGAATCTTTTTTTCAATACGCCGGTGCGGCGGAAGTTTCTGAAATCGGTACAGACGGAATTCGGCTACATTTCGGAGTTTTTCATCCGTCTTGCTCTGGCGAATCCGCAGATCCATTTCACGCTCCGGCACAATACGCGCATGCTTTACGATCTGCCGGCCTGCGAAGACTGGCTCCAGCGCATCTGCGACGTTGAGGGGAAGGAGCTTGCCGATGCACTTCTGTACGTCGAGAAAGAGTACCAGGGGGTCCGGATCTACGGCTACGCAGCGCGTCCGAATCATAGTCGGAGCAATCCGAAGATGCAGTTTCTTTTTCTGAACGGGCGTCCGATCCGTGACCGAGCCCTTCAGCACGCACTTTTGGAGGCGTACCGTGGGCTTTTGACGCAGAATCGTTTCCCGATCTGCTTTCTGAAGATCGAGATGCCGCCGGAAATGGTCGACGTAAACGTTCATCCGACGAAAATGGAAGTCCGATTTCAGGACTCGAGCAATATTTACGGTCAGTTTCTTGCTGCGCTGCGTACGAAGTTCCTCTCGACGAACATGGCGACGTACGTTGGAGGGAGTCTTCCGGGCAACGATCCGCTTCCAGGATTGACGGAAAAGTTTCGGAATCTTGACGCACCGGAGAACGCGCTTCCCGCTGCCGAACCGCCTGCCTCGGTTTCGGAAATTCAGGGCGTTTCTCCGCGAATGGCGCGTCTTCCGTGGCTCGTGGATGCGCACACCGTCACGCCTGCCGATCCTTCCGCGCTTCCGGACCCGCCGGATGACCGTGCTTTCAGTGCCCTGAAGGACAACTCTGAAAAAACGCTTTCCGTTTCTGGAGATCCTCCGGGGAATGCAGGGCCGGTCTCCGTTTCCTCTTTCAGAGCGGCGCAGGAGCCCGTTCCACCCTTTAGACCATTTCCCGACGCAGGCACATTTGGTCAGCGTCCGCGTCGTGCTGCATTTGGAGAAACGCAGCTGCCGTCCGAAAAGGAGGCGCACACGGAGTTTTCTTCCGGGAGACCGACAGAATGGAACGTACCTGCGTCCGGATCAGTTTCCGGATCAGTTTCAGCCTCTACTGAGAGTACGGGGCCGGTCGGTCTCTCGCAGAAGATCATCCAGATCCACCAGCGCTACATCGTGACGCAGTGCGAGGAAGGTCTGATGGTCGTGGATCAGCACGCGATGCATGAACGCATCCTTTACGAGCGACTGAAAAACCGAATGCGCTCCATGTCTGTGGAAGTCCAGCGTCTTTTGGTTCCGGAGGCGGTGGATCTGCGTCCTGCGGAGGCTGCGATGCTTCTGGAGCGCCGCGAGCAGCTGGAATCGATGGGAGTCCAGCTAGAGTCATTCGGCGGAAGCACGGTCTTGGTGCATGCCGTTCCGTCCATGCTCTACACTTTCGAGAAAAAGGACCGGCTCCGCATCGACGAACTGCTTCACGAGATCTTGGAGGTCATTCGCTCCGGCGGCGGGGAACTGACGCTGGAGAAATTCATGGACGACACGCTTCACACGATCGCGTGCAAGGCTGCGTGCAAAGCGGGTCAGCCGCTTTCTTTTGACGAAATGCGCAAGCTGCTCGACGAGTACCAGAACTGTCCGACGGCAGATCACTGTCCGCACGGACGCCCGGCCGTTTTGATCTGGAGCTGCACGGAACTCGACAAACTGTTTTGCCGGATCCTTTAACTTTTTTGCGATCCCCCCAACTTCCCCTAGTTTTTCCTAACGAACTTCCCTCCCCCTCTTCCAAGGAGAAGATCCAATGAAGATCCCATTTTCAGTCCATCATTTCCGGAGGATCTTTCTGCTTTCGCTCCTTTTATTTGCGCAGATCGTTTCCGGACTTCTTGCGCTGGAGCTGAAAAATGCAGATTTTCAGGAATTCGACGCGGAACGCAGTCTTCCGCTTCACTGGAACGGCGATTCGATCGCGCGGTGCGAGAAGACGGTGACCGGGATCCGGCTCATGCTGGAACGTTCCGGCGGGAATCACTCGTCGCTGAATCAGATGCTCCCGGTCACGGACCCGCACACCGAGTGGCTCTTGTGCGGCACGATCTCCTCCAGTACTGCGCGGGCAGGGTACCTGCAGGTCAAATTCTTCAAAAACGGAAAGGAGCTGCGCCGGGTCAGCTCGGAGACGAATGGGAAAGGTCCCACGGACGTACGCATTCAGTTTTCGCCGGGCGGTGCGGACTTCATCCTCATCCAGTGCCGCGTTTCGACGGATCGGCCGGTCGGCACGTCAGCGGAATTTTCCGGACTCACGCTTCAGCCCGTCCCTCCCGGAACGCTCAGCGGGTGGAAATTTACGTCTGGAAGCGGCCAGCTGCAAAACCGGACTGCGAAAGATGGGAAAAATGAAGGATTCAACGCTCACCTTCAGCACGGAAATGCCGAGCGATTTGCGTCCGTCGGTGAGGATTTTTTCATTTCACAGGATCTTGCGCATCCCGTGGAATTTCTGGCCACGCAGAGTGCGGAATTTTCGGACGGAAAGAGTGCAGAATTTTCGGACGGAAAAACTGCCAACTCACGAAAAAAAGCGTCCGGGAAGTTTGAATTTGCGGCGAGGATCCAGGCCGATTTCGTGGAGTTTGGGGGACTGAGGGTCGATTTTTTCAACGGCGAAGAGAAAGTCGCGGAGTACTCCTCACCGCGAAACCGTTGGAATTCCGACCTCTGCCGGATCGTGTGCGAAGTGCCGGAAAATGCGAATCGTGCCGTTCTGCACACGGTCTTTAACGGCCGTCAGAAATTCTTTGGCGAGCGCGTTTCATGCTCGGAATTCTACGTCGGACCGGAACGCCAGGACCTTCCGCCCGCGACACCGCCAGCGCCTGAACTGGAAACGGTCCCCGGTTTTGCATCCGCGTCGATCTACCTTCACCACTGCCGTGCCGTGCGCGCCTCCGACCTCACGGCCGAGCTGAAATTCCGAAAAGTCCAGAACGCAAACGTGCGTGAGACCAAGTGTGAAACTGCGCGTGAGACCAAGTGGGAAACTGCGCGTGAGACCAAGTGGGAAACTGCGCGTGAGACCAAGCGTGAAACTGCGCGTGAGACCAAGCGTGAAACTGCGCGTGAAACTGACGCTCGGAAAGTGCGCACAGAGGACGCCGGTCCGTGGATCGAGGCGCTTCCGCCGGTCTACGTCGCTGAGGAACGTGATCTGCGCGGCATTTTGGCGGATCTGGAAGAGGACACTCTCTACGAATTCCGTCTGACGGTGAAAGAAAAACGACCGTCGTCTGCCAGCGGCTCCAGCAGCCGTACACCTTCCGAGAGGAGTTCCGGCGGGGAAACGTCCGATTTTGACGAGACGGTCTGGATCGGCACATTCCGTACGCAGTCGGTCGGCGTTCCGGTCTGGAAGACGGTGGAACTTGGTCCGGAAAACTGCCGGATCCCGTTCATTCCCGAAAACGGTTCTGCAGAAAAAGGGTCGATCCGCTACGTCGCGGAGCCCGGATTCGTGCTTGACGCAGGAGAAAGTGCCGAGTGTGCCGTCTGGCTTGAGGGAGCGGAGTACGTCATTCTCGACGGTCTCACGATCCGCGGCGGACACCGATGCGGGATCCTCATGGACCGAAGCCGAAATATTCAGGTCCGAAACTGCGACATTGCGGAGTTTGGTCTCGTAGGGATCCATCGTCCGGATCTGGACGGAAAATTCTACCTCCCCGGCTCGCGGAAAGCACTGAACACGGACTGCGGGATCCGGATCTCTTCCAGTTCCTCGATCCTCGTGGAGCGCTGCTTCATCCACGATCCGCGCGCAACGGCGAACAGCTGGTTCTACTCGCACCCTGCCGGTCCCAATGCGATCTTCATCGGCGACACGGAAAAGGTCTGCATTCGGTGGAACGATTTCGTCGGCTCGGATCTCCATCGTTGGAACGATGCCGTAGAAGGGGCTGGAAATGGAAGTAATTCCGGCAGTGTGCGCCGAGACGCGGAGATCTACGGAAACTATTTCGCGTTTGGAAACGATGATGGAATGGAACTCGACGGCGGGCAGATCAACTGCCGATTCTTCATGAACCTCACGGAAGGTCAGCTTTGCGGCGTGAGTACCGCCCCGTGCAAACGCGGACCGTGCTACCTTTTCCGGAACGTTTTCGCAGGCCCCGGCGATGAATTCGGGCTGGTCGGCGCTGGATTCAAGAACAATTACCAGAATATCGGTGCGGGAAGCACGTTTTTCATCCAGAATTCGATCCTCGGTTACGGAACGGCATTCAGCAGTCCAGGGGGGACGCCTGAAGAGTACGCGGCCCTCGCAGACCGGGTCCCGTTCAAGGGATTTGCGCGAAACAATCTCGCTCTGACGTCATCCTGCGTTTCGACGCACTTTTTCCAGAACATGCGGAGCGATTTCGACTGGAATCTTTACCTCCCGCGAAACGAAAAGGAATTCCGCGCACTTCAGGAACGCGGTCAGGAAACGCACTCGCAGCTTGCCGAGCCGCAGTTTCTTGACGCGGAAGGGGGGATCTACGCGCTGACGGAAGATTCGCCGGGACGCCGCGCAGGCACTTTCGTTCCGAATTTCACTCCGTGGGAGTCGCCGGACCTTGGCGCGATCCAGCCGGGGATCCTTTCTGCCGTTCCGCACAGACCGCTGGCACTTGAGACGGAGATCGCGCACCTCACGCTTCGGCACGACGGAAAGACGCAGTCGGGAACGCGCACTTTTGAGGTCCGGAATCTCTCGGATGAGCCGATCTCTTTCACCATTGTTCAGCCGGAAGGTGCGAATGCGTTCCGAGTCCGTCCGGATTCCGGCACGCTCCAGGGGAATGGGTCTCTGAAACTCACGGTGGAAGTCCGTCCTGAAAACGTTCGGCAGGCCCGCAAGAATTCCTCTGCGTTTCTCATTCGGACTGCCGACGGACTTTCTCGTCCCGTCTCCGTGACCGTCGATTCGCGAGAGCATGCCGCTCTTTTGAAAAAGGACCGCGAGAATGCCGTTTACGGTGTGGTCCGGCCGGTGAAAGACGGCGCGGAGGTGGAATTTTCCGTTCCGCGCGACGGGGATTACTGGCTCTTCGTCTGGGGTCCAAAAAAGCGATGGAAGCGGGTGCGTCTGGACGGTCAGGAGCCGAAGGAGTCCATTTCGCTTGCGCCTCCGGGAGATGGGGAACTCTGGCAGAATGTCGCGCCGCGCGTCTTCAATGGAAACGCCAACCGGCCCTACTCGCTGAAAGCCGGGACGCACGTTTTCCTGCTTGAAGCCGGGGCCGCGCTGGAGTTTTCAAATGCTGCGCTCTGTGAAGACCCGGATGCGTTCCGTCTTGCGCCGAAGAGTTTGACGGAGGAGGAAATGCGCGACTGAAAAAAATGCAGCGCTTCCTAAGGTGAGTGCTGCATTTTGCGTTTTTCTTTGAGACTTTCAAAGTCTGCGGAGAGCGGGACCGCGGATCGTTTCGCCCATTTCCGGAGCCGTTTCGCAAAGGGCTCCGGGGGAAGGGCGGCGGAAAAAGGATCCATTTTCATGAAAGTCCCGCTCGCTGGAAAGTTCGGGCTGGACTGGGTTTTACTGGGCGAGGTACATTTCTAGGCAGTCCTGCGTCTGTTGGAATTCCGGGCGTGCGATCAGGTCGGAGTATTTGGGGTCCTGCGCGATGCGGGCGAATCGGTCTCGGAGCGTGAGGAGTTCCGGCGGAACGGTCCGAGTGCCGGGGGCCTGCGTCAGGAATTCCTGCGGAAGCGCCAGCCATTTCTGCCACGAGGGATCCAGAAGCTGCATCAGGGAGGTGTGCGACTCGATCAGATTTCGGCGCATCATCTCACGCGGATCTCCGGTCGGAGTGCCGGCTGCGGGAACTGCATCTGGAGCGGCAGACTGTACGCCGGGGATCGCGCCGGGAACTGCAGACGGACTGGCGGAGGCGGGAACGGACGGATCCGTCGGGAGTTCCTGAGCGGGAGTTTGAGCGGGAGTTTGAGCGGGAGCGGGGACCATGGGGACGTTTTCCTGACCCGCAGTTTCTGGGGATGCCGTTCCTGCCGCGTTCTGCTGATGCTTCGCAGACTGAACGTACCCCATCGTGAGCTGCACGAGCTGCTGCGCTTCCGGCGTGAGACCGTTGGCGTAGTATTTTTCCGAAACGTCTTCCTCAATGTCCAGCACGCAGCCGTCCAGCGCGATGCCGAGAAAGAGCCCTCGGGAACGGGAGTAGGAGTAGATCTCGGAGGTGAGCCGTGCGTTGGTGCTTGCCGAGGCTTTGCGTCCGACGGGTCCCGCAGCGGCAGAGGCGTCTGCTCCGATGGTGAACTGGCCTTTGATGACCGATTCGACACTGCGCCGGGAACAGAAGATGAGGATGACGTCGGCAGACTGCACTCCGGCCTGAAAACCGACACTTCCGCCCGTCATTTTCAGGAAACGGGGAGCTTCCCACTGACCCTCGGAATTTTTGACGATCAGAACGCCCTTGCCGTGCTGTGCTCCCACGACGAAACCGCCGCGAACGAGTCCGGGGAAGATCGCGACGCCTTCCGCTTTCTCAAACAGAAAGGCCGGGATCTCATTGGCGGGGATCGCCATGATCTCATTCAGGCAGCGGTGGGAATTTACCAGGATCTCATTTTCGCGGCCTGCGATCGGACGAAAGAGTTGAGCATTTGCCGGACGCACCGTTCCCAGGAGGAGGGCGGAAACGGCAAGAAGAAGACCAGCAAGAGACAGACCAAAAGTACTTGAGATCCGATAAATAAAATGAAACCTTAAATCCATTTAAAATCTCCCTGAAATTAAGTGGTCAGAGACGCGGGATCCATCCCAAGTCTTGAATTTTACGGAAAACTCTAATGAAACGCGGCGGAAACGTGCCGGACGCAGTGTGCGCCGCTGAAGTGACGGAGTGCGCCGCTGAAGTGACGGAGTGCGCCGCTGAAGTGACGGAGTGCGCCGCTGAAGTGACGGAGTGCGCCGCTGAAGTGACGGAGTGCGCCGTTGAAGCGGCGGAGTTTATGTCGAATTTACGGATCTTGAGGCCGAAAAGTTCGCATAAACTCAAGAAATTTCTGAAAGTATAGCGAAAGGAGCGAAAAAAGTCAAGATTTCTTTTGCCTCTCCTTGAAAAAATTGACGATTTCGAGTAAAATAAAAGAAGCGTCCCCTTTTTTTGACTCAGGGATTTTTTTCGTACAGTTTGTGATCCGGAGAGAGCGAGTGTTTTCCTCGGGCACGTGAAAGGAGTACCGCCATGGCGGCCGAACAGGAGTACCAGGTAGTCGCACGACGCTACCGTCCGCAGAGTTTCCATGAATTGGTCGGGCAGGAGCACATCGCCAAAGCTCTTGCCAACGCCATTCAGAATCAGCGGATCGGGCATGCGTATCTTTTTACCGGCGCGCGCGGTGTCGGGAAAACGTCATCCGCGCGAATTTTCGCGAAGTCGCTCAACTGTGAGACGGGACCGACGACGACTCCATGCGGAAAATGCGAGATCTGCGAAGGGATCGCGGCCGGCGAGGATCTGGACGTCATCGAGATCGACGGAGCGAGCAATCGCGGGATCGATCAGATCCGCTCGCTGATCCAGAGCGTGAGTGTGCGTCCCGTTCGGGCTCGTTTCAAGATCTTCATCATCGATGAGGTCCACATGCTCACGAACGAGGCGTTCAACGCGCTGCTCAAGACGCTTGAGGAACCGCCGGAGCACGTGAAGTTCATTTTCTGCACGACGGAAGTCAACAAAATTCCCATCACGATCCTTTCGCGCTGTCAGCGGTTTGATTTTGCGGGGATCGGAACGCAGGCGATCGCGGGACGGCTTCAGAGCATCGTTGAGAATGAAGGTTTGACGGCGGAACCGGAGGCGATCCGTCTGCTCGCGCGCCGGGCGAACGGCTCGATGCGTGACGGTCAGTCGCTTTTGGAGCAGCTCCTTGCGTTTACGTCCGGGACACTCACGCTTCAGGATGTGCATCAGCTGCTTGGGACGGCAAAAGATGAGGTCCTGATCGAGATCCTGCGCAGTATCGTCCGGAAGGAACCGGCTGCGATCCTGCGGACGCTCGACGTCATGTTTCAGCAGGGGACGGATCCGGGCCAGCTTCTGGAGCAGCTTTTCGGCTGTTTGCGCGACATGATGGCGATATTGGCTGGATGCTGCAGCGAAAGTTTCCTCTTTTTACCGATGGACATTGAGGATGAGATTCGCGAAATGGCGCAGAAAATGGGACTGGATCTGATTTTGGCCGCCATGCAGATCGCGGACCACACGCTCACGAGGATGAAGGTCAGTACGCAGGGGCGTCTGCTCGCGGAAATGGCGTTCGTGCGCATCTGCTCGCTTCAGGAACTGACGGAACTTGCCGGGCTGGTGAAGCAGGCCGGATCGCAGCGTGCCGCTCTGCCGCGTGATCCGGAAGGAGCCGGTCAGACTGGGCAAAGGCGTCTGGGGGCGAGCGGGACTGGAAACGGGACTGGAAACGGGACTGGAAACGGGACTGAAAACGGGACTGGAAACGGGACTGGAAACGGGACTGGAAACGGGACTGAAAACGGGACTGGAAACGGTGAGACGGCACCTTCGCGGCCGGAATTGCCGACGAGAGCCTTCCCGCCGCATTACGTTTCGGAAAAAGTCGCTCTCGTGCCGCCTCAAGAGCTTCGGCGTTCTTTTGTGGACGAAATGGCTGGAGCGGTTCCCGATAAAAAAAAAGTACCCGCTCTAAATGAATCCCAGAGTACCGTACCTCCGGAGCTGCCGGCCGTTCAGAATGCCGTTCCGCGAGTTGGGGAAAGTTCCGAAGAGGATCCGCGCCCCGCGGCAGATGTGCGTGCGGCGGAAAGATCCTCTGCGGACTTGAACGGTGTTTCCGCGTCTTCGGGCTCGGCGGTTTCTGCGTCAGGTCCGGTTTCTGCGTCTTCGGGCTCGGCGGTTTCTGCGTCAGGTCCGGTTTCTGCGTCAGGTCCGGTTTCTGCGTCAGGTCCGGTTTCTGCGTCAGGTCCGGTTTCTGCGTCAGGTCCGGTTTCTGCGTCAGGTCCGGTTTCTGAATGGGATGGAGGCGGAGAAGATTTTTCGATGCCGGCAGACGTTTTTCAGACGCTCCGCTCTTCGGACACGAAACCCTCGAACGCCGCAGCAGAAACGCAGCCGCAGCCGGGAATTCAGGCTTACAGTGCGCCGGATCTTTGGAATCGGTACTTGGCGGCGGTCGGACGGCTGACGGGCTTTTCGGGGTTCCAAATGTCGAATCTTCGGGAACTGAAAGATCTCAGTGTGTCGGAGGACGGCCGCAGCCTGACGATTTTCTATCCGCAGCGGACGGAATTTGTGCTTCAGCCTTTCTTGCACGGCGGTGCAGAACTGAAGCAGCTGGAAGAGTCTGTCCGCCGAGAGTTTGGCGAACCGCGTCTTCAGCTGCGCCTCATCGTCGAGGAATTCGTTGGGAAACCGCACGCGGAAAACGGCGGTCTGAAGCACATTTACGCCAATCCGCTCGTGCATGCGGCCGAGGAACTTTTTGGCGCCTCGATCGAAAAGATCGAGGCTGTGCCGGAGCGTGCAGTTCTTCCGGAATGAGAGAGCTGGAATTTTCAGAAACGGGATTTTTTTCATGGCTGATTTAACCGAAAGCATCAAAAATCTGACGGCACTTTTTCAGAAATTGCCGGGCGTCGGCAAGAAGACGGCAGAGCGGTTCGCTTACCATGTGCTCATTGCGAAGCAGGAAGACATTCTCGGGCTTTCCGACGCGATCCGGGAGGTGAAGACGAACATTCGGTACTGCGAGAAGTGCTTTAATCTCTCCGTGGACCCGCTTTGCGAAGTTTGCCGCGATCCGAGCCGTGATGCTGCGCAGCTCTGCGTCGTGGAGCAGCCGCGCGATCTGGCTGCTTTGGAACAGACGGGCGTTTTTCACGGACTTTACCATGTTTTGCTGGGGCGTCTGTCGCCGACGGAAAACATTGGGCCGGACGATCTGACGATCAAAGAGCTGGAGAAACGTGCGGCTTCCGGAGAAGTGCGCGAGATCATCATGGCGACCAATCCGAACATGGAGGGGGATGCGACTGCGTTTTACATTACGCGTCTTTTGCACGACTATCCCGTCAGCATCACACGGCTGGCGCGCGGAGTCACGACCGGGAGCGTTTTGGAGTTCGTGAACCGAGACATTCTGCGCGACGCTCTGGAAGGACGCCAGAATTACCGAAACTGAGTGAGACGGAGTTTTGAGAGACGGAGTTTTGAGAGACGGAGTTTTGAGAGACGGAGTTTTGAGAGACGGAGTTTTGAGAGACGGAGTTTTGAGAGACGGAGTTTTGAGAGACGGAGTTTTGAGAGACGGAGTTTGAGAGCATGAAGCAGGGATTTGCGCTGGGAACGGAACTGGGACTGCGGACGAGTACGGAGCAGTTCCAACAGATGCGCCGCATTTTGACGACGCAGGTCATGCAGCTTTCCGGACAGGAACTGCGGGACTACATCCTGCGGGAGTTTGAGACGAATCCGTGTCTTGAGATCCGGGAAAATGGAGACGGAGCGAAAGAGAGAGACGGCGGAGTACGGACGGACGAGCAGAGCGGAAACGGCGAAAAAAACTCTTCGGAAACGGAACTGGAGCTTCAGGCGGAGTGGGAAGAGCGTGTGCCGTACGACGATGAAATGTCGACGCTGTCGCGCGCGGAGCGTGAAGCGATGGCGGATCGGCATCAGGGAATGCTCGAGAATATTGCCGATGATTCTCAGACGCTGGCTTCTTTTTTGGTCGAGCAACTTGGAGCGTTGAGCATTTCCGACTCTTTGCGTGCGGATGCCGAGCTGATCATCTATGCGCTGGATCCGCGCGGTTTCCTTCTGATCCCGTTTGACGACGAGGAGCTTTTCGGGTTTGCGCCGGATGCGGAAGAGCGCGGCAATGCGGCTCTGGAAGTCATTCAGTCGCTCGAACCGACCGGAGTTGGGGCACGAGACTTGAGGGAGTGTCTGCTCCTTCAGATCGAGGAGAAAGAAAAGGAGAGCCGGCTGGAAGACGATCCGGAGGAGGACTCGTTTGATTACCAGGCGCTCTACCGTTTCGTGTACCGATACGGAAAAGAGCTGGAATGCGACGATTTCGAGATCGCGGGCAACATCGCGAAAAAAAGCGGGATGAGCGTCCGTGAGGTGGAAGAAATGTTTTGGCAGATCGGGCGATTGAGGCTGAATCCCGATCCGGGACGCAATTTTTCTTCGGGACCCACGGTGCCTGTTGAGCCGGATCTTTACTGTGCGAAAAACGAATCGGGCGAATGGTACGTGACTTTGGCGGACTCCGATCTTCCGGAGCTGACGCTTACGGCGGTCTCGATGAAGAATTGCCGGACGGAGGAAGAAAAAAAGAATTTGCTGCGGAACAAAACGCGTGTTTTGTGGCTCATCGAGGCGATCCAGAAACGGAATGAGACGATGGAAGCGCTCGGAAACGCGCTCGTGAAGGCGCAGGCGGACTTTCTGGAAAACGGTCCCATGGCGCTTCGGCCGCTGACTCGGACGCAGATCGCGGCGCAGATCGAGAGGCACGTTTCGACCGTCAGCCGCGCAACGGCGAATAAATGGATCGAGACGCCCCGCGGACTTTTGCCCCTGGCGCAGTTTTTCAGTCAGAGTACCAAAGCGACGCGGGCTGCTGCTGGAACGGCGGGAAATGGAACGGCGGGAAATGGAACGGCGGGAAATGGAACGGCGGGAACGGTATTTGGGACTGCATCTGGGACTGCATCTGGGACTGCATCTGGGACTGCGGATTCCCGTGATGTCGTGAAACTGCGTTTGCGAGACCTCGTCAGGAATGAGGACCGAACGGAGCCGCTCACCGACGACCAGCTGGCGAAAATGCTTTCCGTTGCCCGAACGACCGTCAACAAATACCGGAAGGAAATGAAGATCCCGAGTTCCAGAAAACGCAAACGCGTAAAGTAGCGCTCGCAGTGCGTGTTCGGTGCGTGTTCGGTGCGTGTTCAGTCTCGAGAAAGTCCCAGGTCTGGGAATGGAGATCTTTCCAGTTTGGAAAAGATGAGAGAGTTTTGGATTTTCTTGGGGGTGCCTGCTTGACTTTTAGGGGATTTCATGGTATACTAAAATGCAGAAAGCGTCAGAATTTCCGTCCAAACGAGAGAGGAAGATCCATTTATGTTGAACGAATTGCCTGAATTGGGTGAGTTTCCGGAAAACTGGAAACGTATGCATCTTTTGGGGCTTGAGGAGCTGACTCGCGAAGAGCTTTTGATCCTTCTGGACAAAGCGCAGGTCTTTCGGACCGCCTTTGACGAAGGACGCCGAAAGTTTTCTTTTCTCAGCGGGCACACGAGCGTGACGCTCTTCTTTGAAAATTCGACTCGGACACGCACGAGCTTTGGGCTTGCCGCGCAGCGTCTCGGCGCCTCCTGTGTCGCGTTCACCGCCTCGACGAGCAGTTTGAGCAAAGGGGAGTCCGTCGTCGATACCGCGAAGAATCTCGAAGCGATGGGCTGCGAGTCCATGGTCGTGCGGCACAGTACGCCGGGGATCCCGCATCTGTTGGCTGAAAACGTGAACTGCTCGATCATCAACGCAGGCGACGGTGCGCATGAGCATCCGACGCAGGGACTGCTCGACATTTTGACGATGCGTCAGCGGCTCGGTTCTCTGGAAGGCAAAACCGTCGGCGTCGTCGGCGACATTGCGCACAGCCGAGTCGCGCGTTCGAATGCGTGGGGACTCAAAAAACTTGGCGCTCACGTCATCGTTTGCGGACCCTCGACGCTCGTTTCGCCGGTCTGGAAGGAAATGGGGGTGGAATTCTCTCATTCTCTCGATGCGATCCTGCCGCGCGTGGACGTTCTGAACATGCTGCGGATCCAGTTTGAGCGCCAGTACACGAGCCCCTTCCCCTCCACACGGGAATACTCGCTCCTTTTCGGCATGAACGGCGAACGGCTGCGACGCGGAAAGCCGGATCTGCTCGTCATCGCGCCCGGTCCCATCAATCGCGGAGTCGAACTGACGCCGGAAGTCGCCGACGGGCCCCAAAGCGCGATCTTAGATCAGGTCTCCAACGGTCTGGCGGTCCGAATGGCAGTCCTGTGGCTGACGGATGGAGCGAGAAAAAGGATCCAGAATGCGTGAAAGTGCGGGAGGTGTGAAATGTACGAAAAAATCGGAAGCGTGATGCAGAGCATCCTCATCAAAAACGGACGCGTGATCGATCCCTCCCAAGGAATGGACTGCGTGACCAACGTGCTCATCGAAAACGGACGGATCACCGGCTTTGGAATGCAGCCGACGGGGAAAGAACGGGAGATCGACGCGGAAGGCAAGCTCGTCGTGCCGGGATTCGTGGATCTTCACACTCACCTGCGTGAGCCGGGATTTGAAGAGAGCGAGACCATCTTCACGGGAAGCGACGCGGCTCTTAATGGCGGGTACACTTCCATTTGCTGCATCCCGAACACGGATCCGCCGATCGACACGCCTGCGGATGTGGAATACATCCAGGATCAGGCCGCGCGCGCGGATCACTGCAACGTCTTCGTCATCGGGTGCATCAGCAAGAAACGCGAAGGAAAAGAGCTTTCCGAAATGGGCTACCTGGCGCGTACGGGTGTCGTGGGGTTCAGCGACGACGGGGCGGACATTGAAAACGCGGACCTGCTTCGCCGTGCGTTCGAGTACGCGCAGATGTTCGACCTGCCGATCATGTGCCATACGGAGGACAAAAACCTCACGAACCGCGGCGTCATGCACGAAGGGCGAGTCTCCGCGCGTCTTGGGCTTCGCGGGATCCCGTCGCTGGCTGAGGACGTCATGACGGCCAGAGCGATCATGCTGGCAGAGTACACGAAAGGGAGGCTCCACCTGATGCACATTTCGACTTCACGCGGAGTCGAGCTGATCCGGGAGGCCAAAAAACGCGGCGTCAACGTGACGGCAGAAGTCACACCGCATCACCTGACGCTGACGGACGATCTGCTGGTCTCCTTCGATACGAATTTGAAAATGGCGCCGCCGCTGCGTCCGCGGGAGGATGTGGAAGCGTGCATCGAGGGGCTGCTGGATGGAACGCTCGACTGCATCGCGACGGACCACGCGCCGCATTCTGCGGAAAAGAAGCAGAGGGAGATCGACCTTGCGCCGTTCGGGATCGTTGGGCTGGAAACGGCTCTCGCGGTCCTCAATATGGAGCTGATCCTGAAAGGACGGATGACGTGGCCGCAGCTCATTGACAAAATGGCGTGCAGACCCGCGAAGATCATCAAACTTCCGTCTGGAAAAGGAACGCTGGCTGTAGGAGCGGACGCGGACATTGCCGTGATCGACCCGGAATTGAAGTGGACGGTCACGGAAAAAGAGCTGCGTTCCCGGAGCAAAAACAGTCCGTGGCTCGGCAAGGAACTCGTTGGCCGTGCGGTCTGCGTGCTGGTCAATGGCCGGATCAGACTTCTTCGCAGATAGGATTGACCGTATTTTACCTCAGCAGAGCGGGCAGGGCACTTCGGTGTTCTGTCCGTTTTGTTTTTCTTGGCTGGAAAAAATTTTTTAAAATTTTTTAAAAAAGTGGATTAATTTTTATTAATTTTTTCTAATTATAGACAAATGGGAGGCAGTCAAAAATTTTTAACTTGCCAAACAAGAAAAAAATGTTTTAAAAATTTGCATAAATTTTTATTTTCGCCGCCGTTATGCTTACAAAGCAGGACGGGAGTCAAACAAAAAATTTTCAATTTGCCCTAAAGGAGGATGATATGAAAAAGGAAAAGTTTTGCTTGATGCTGATGTTTATCGCGTTTTTTGCCGGGATGCTCTCCCTGACCGCGGCTGCGGCAGTACAGGCAGATGTCCAGTCTGTAACGGTCAAGGCTTGGTGAGACCGTGAGAGTCTTGACACGATCGGAAATTTTCATTGATAGGGTATTCAAAACATTTTAACCGTGATTTTAAGGATCAATTACATCGATCTGCAAAAATTTGAAAGGAGATTGGAATATGGGAATAATGAGTCTTGCTATTGTCGTCGGCCTTACGAAAGGAATTCAAATCTTGATGGCAAGTGGTGGTTCTACCAACGGTCAAAAAAATTCGTCGGAAAAGCCCAAGACCTGAAGCGGCAAACACTTAAGAGCTGCGTATCATGGTAATGGAAAGGGCTTTTGTCCCTTTCTTTAACGAAACTTTCGATAATCTAGAAAATGGAGAAATTACAATGGCAGAATACACATTCGTCAATCGTGCAAATGATATGAAAGCGTTGGGAGAATACCTGGTCTCTCAATATCGGATCAATGATTGGGAAACTCAGCTGCTGGACTTTGGAGATTCGATGCTCTTTCAGTGCAGAAATACGAAATCTGGCGGCGCTGGTTCCTTTTTGGGGGCACTTACAGGATTGAATGTTCTGGCAACTTTGAAACTGGAACGCTGCGGTTCTGACCTTCACATCACTTCTGCTGGAGGCAAGTGGCTGGACAAGTCGGCAGTGATAGGCGTTTCGATGTTCATTCTCTGGCCTTTGTTCGTCACCTCGCTGATCGGCATGGGGAGACAGAGGGCGCTGGTCGACGAAGTTTACAATAAGGCGTTGGCCTATATGAACAACAGAAAATAAAAATATTCCCATCGTAAAATTCCAGAATAAAGTGATTCTAACGGAGACAAATAACATGAAACACAGAAAATATTATTCCATGCTGATGTTCCTGACATTTTTCGCGGGAATGCTCTCTCTGACCGGCTGTGAGGAATATGACGATTCTTCCAGCTATACTTACCTCAATGAAGATTTCGGTAATTCAAACATTCAAGCAGTGCATCTGGATGAAGATCCTATGAATACTGTTCCGGTACAGTACTGGGGACCTCAACAGCAGCCGCAGCCTCGCACTTGCGGTACGTGCTATGGACAGAAAAGATGCATTCAGTGTCAAGGCCGTGGTATACAACCGAACGGAAATTACTGCTGGCAATGCCAAGCTTCCGGTTTGTGCCGTTGGTGTTGTGATATCAAACAACAGCTGGAAATTTGCCACATCTGTGGTGGTGATGGATGCTGTAGAATATGTTCTTATGGTGACGATTGCCGTGGATGCAATGGCAGTGGCAAATGTATGAATTGCAATGGTCAAGGCGTCAAACCTCGTAGAAGAACATATTAAAAGAAAGGAGATTGAAATATGGAACCGATTTCTACTGTTTTAATTGCCGTCTGAGGTACGAAAATAATTCAAGCGTTGATGAATACAACGAATTCTCAGAATTCTGATCCAGAGAAGGATTCGCCATCAAATGATAAGGAACGAAAATGAAGAAAGAATATAAACTCTGATTATTCGTTCCCCCGCGTAGAAATTTCCATTCTGCGCGGGGTGTTTTTTATTGGGGAGGATCAGCGGACGATCTTCTTATACTTACTGCGTCGGTTGGTGAATCGTGAGGGATCCTGCGCGCGGAGCATTTCTTCGTACTCGGCGAAGTTTCCTTCAAACCAGCGGACTTTGCCGTCGCCTTCGTAAACGAGCATGTGCGTGCAGATGCGGTCCAGGAAGAATCGGTCGTGGCTGATGACGATCACGCAGCCGCTGAAATCGAGGATCGCCTGTTCCAGAACGCGCATCGTGTTCACGTCTAGGTCGTTCGTCGGTTCGTCGAGCAGGATCACGTTTCCTCCGCGGCGGAGGAGTTTCGCCAGGTGCACGCGGTTGCGCTCACCGCCGGAACACTGTCCGACGAGCTTCGACTGCTGCGTCCCTCGGAAATTGAAGCGGGAAACGTACGCACGGCTGTTCATCTTCACTTTTCCCAGCTCGATGACGTCCTTTCCGTCGGTGATCTCTTCAAAGATCGTTTTCGAGTCGTCCAGCGCATCGCGGTGCTGGTCCACGTGCGCCAGAGAGACGGTGTCTCCGATGCTGATCGTTCCGGAATCGGGAGTTTCCTCGCCGGTGATCATGCGGAAAAGCGTCGTTTTTCCTGTTCCGTTCGGCCCAATGACGCCGACGACCGCCCCGCGCGGAACGTTGAAGGAAACGTCGTCCAGCAGTTTGATGTCGTTCCCTGCGATGGTGAATCCTTTAGAAACGCCGTCGAGCTGAAGGACTTTTTCGCCGAGACGCGGACCGGGCGCGATCTGGATGATGGCATCGCTTTTATCGTCGATGGTCTGCTGACTTGCGAGCTGTTCGTAGGACTTGATGCGCGCCTCATTTTTCTGCTTGCGTCCTTTGTGGGCCATTTGGATCCATTCGAGTTCGCGCTGGAGGGTTTTTTGGCGCTGAGTCTCTTTCTTTTCGATGACGCGCAGGAGTTCCGCTTTCTGAGCGAGCCAGCTTGAGTAGTTTCCTTCAAACGGGATGCCGATGGTGTTTTCCAGTTCGAGGATCCATTTCGTCACATTGTCGAGGAAGTATCGGTCGTGCGTCACGATGATGACGGTGCCGGGGTAGTCGCGCAGCGTGCCTTCGAGCCACTGGATGGTCTCGGCATCGAGGTGGTTCGTGGGTTCGTCGAGGAGCAGGAGGTCCGGTTTCTCGAGGAGAGCCATGCAGAGGGCGACGCGTCGGCGTTCCCCTCCGGAGAGTTTCCGCACGATGGCGTCGTCGGGGGGAAGAACGAGAGCGTCGGCGGCCATATCGATCTGGTGATCGAGATTCCAGCCGTCCACCGCATCGATCGCTTCCTGGAGTTCCCCCATTTCTTCCATGAGTTTGTCGAAATTGGCTTCCTGATCGGGGTCTCCCATGAGGACGGAGATCTCGTTGAATCGGTCGATCTTGCTCGTGATGGGTTTCAGGGCGGTCATGAGATTCTCGCGGACCGTGGCGTCCAGATCGAGTTCCGGTTCCTGCGCGACGTAGCGGACGGTCATTCCTTTCGCGAGTTTCGTTTCGCCGTCGATGTCCGTATCGATCCCCGCCATGATCTTCAGGAGCGTCGACTTTCCGGCGCCGTTTTCGCCGACGATGCCGATCTTCGCGCCGTAGTAGAACATTAGGCTGATGTTCTGCAGGACGACTTTTTCACCGTAGCGTTTTCCAACGCGGTTCATTTCGAAAATGTAGTGTGGAGGCATGGTTTTCTTCCCCTGTCTTCAGTTTGAAACGGTGGGACTCCGGACGTCTCGCAAAATTCGGAAGCCGTGAGGATCCCCGATCTTGAAATTTCCTTACGTGTTTTCTACTTTTGGATTTTCTACTTTTGGAACGCGAGTTCCACGGTCTCTTTTTCCGGAGCGGGCGTGCAGAGCGTCACGGCCGGAATGACTGCGAACGGCAGCAGGATCGCACAGGAAGCTGCGAGCGTCGCGTTGACTCCGAGCATGAAGAGCACGATGTTCGTCGTGAGCCCCGTCACCATTCCGGCAGCCGCGCCGTATTTGTTCATGCGCTTCCAGTAGAGCGAGTAAAGGTACGGAGCCATGAACGCGCCGGCCACCGCGCCCCAGGAGAGGGACATCATGACGACGATGAACGAGAATTTCAGCAGTGCCATCAGCGCGGAAATGAGGATGAACAGACCGTTCAGGAACCGGATCAGGTAGAGCGGTTTCTGGGAGGAATCATCCAGGTGCGCGTGTTCTTTGTAGAGGTCGATGGCGATCGCGCTCGAGGAAACGAGGATCAGCGACGAAAGCGTCGACATCGTTGCGGAAAGGACCAGCACGACGATGATCGCCATGAGCAGCGGCGGAAGCTGACTCTTGAGAAGACGCGGAACGAGTTCGTCATACGCGATGACGGGCTGACCGTTGGGGCCTTTTTTCTGGCTTCCGTCTTCGTTGACCGTGTATGGGGCGGGGACGGGGATGACCTTGCCGGCTTCGTCGAGTTTTCCGGTCTCTTTCTGGAGGCGGGTCTCATACGCAGCGGCTTCTTCCTGCGTCTGAACGACCGTCGGAGGAGCGTAGAAAATGTGCATCATGCTGCCGTTGAAGTACCCGGCAAAAACCACGATGAGCGAGAACGCCGTCGTGACGATCGCCGCGCGGAGGATCTGTTTTTCGTCCTTGATGGCATAGAATTTCTGCACCATCTGCGGGAGGCCCCAGACGCCGAAAGAGGTCATGAACGCCGCGGCCGCAATGATGTACCAGGGCGGGAGTTTGTCGCCGAGGTGGACGGGATAGTTCGTCTGAATGGTCGAGAGCGCCTGCTGGAAACCGCCCGCGTGGTCCGTGATGATCCAGACCATGAGAAGCGAGCCGACGAGCATGACGGTCCCCTGAATGAAGTCGTTGAGACACATTGCGTGAAACCCCCCCATGATGAGGTAAAGCGCCGTCACGAGACACATTCCGAGCAGCGCGTACGCAAAATCGATCCCGAGCGTGACCTTGAAAAGGTACGCCAGACCGGTAAACGCGGCTGCGCTGTACGGAAGAAGGAAGAGGAAAATGATGATCGCGGCGAAGATCTTCAAAAATGGAGCGTTCAGACGCCGGTCGAAAAACTCCGGCATGGTCATGACGCCGAGGTTTTGGGTCATCCTGCGGGTACGGTATCCCAGAACGAACCACGCGAGCAGGCAGCCGAGGAACGTGTTTCCAAAGGAGATCCAAAGGACGTCAAGACCGAATCCCCAGCCGAGCTGACCGGCAAAGCCGATAAACATGACGGCGGAATAGTAGCTCGTGCCGTAAGCGAATGCCGAGACCCACGGACCAAGCGATCTGCCTCCGATGAAAAAGTCGCCGAGCGTCTTTGAACGACGCATTCCCCAAACACCGACGCCAAGCGTTACGACGATGAAAACGCACGTTAATGCCCAGATCAGGTACATCGTGCCAACTCCTTTAATGAAACGATTTACGGATCAAGTATCTTCCAGACGAACTGACTGGAAAAAATGCTCTCCAAGTATACCAGAAATCCAAGATTTCGAAAAGCCCCCCCCGAAAGATTTTTCCGCGCTTTTTTTACGCTCGGCGGCATCGGGAACGTGCGGTCTGGGATCGGAGCTAAAAATCAGGGAAAACACGGTGGCGTGAAGATCCGGAGCCTCTGTGTTTTCCTGTATTTTAAAATTTCGAGGTAAATGACGCCTCCCCCCTCTTGACAGGATCGTATTTTTACTGTATCATAAAACTTTCATCGTGTTCAACTTTCATTTGAAAATTCAGGAGAATATCATGAAACGAATTCTAATTATGTTCCTGTTTCTGTTTACGTGCGCGTGTGTCTTGACGGTCCATGCAGGAGAGCAGAAAACATCAGACACTGTGGCCGGTGCCGGTGCCCGTATGGTGAAGACCGTCGACGGCATCGAGTACGCCTTCCGCTGGTGTCCTGCGGGTGAGTTCCTGATGGGGAGTCCAGAAGACGAGCCGGGCCGGCTTGATGACGAAACGCAGCACCGCGTGACGCTTACGCGTGGTTTCTGGATGCTTGAGACGGAAGTGACGCAGGCGATGTGGGAGAGCGTAATGGGCACGAGTATCCGTCAGCAGCACGACAAGGCGAATACGCTTTGGCCGTTGAGAGGCGAAGGTTCGGATTATCCGATGTACTATGTGAGCTGGGAGGAGTGCCGATCTTTTTGCGAAAAGCTGTCGGAGAAACTTGGGCT
>SUVI01000054.1 GCA_015062085.1 Planctomycetaceae bacterium | reverse complement strand
CGTTTGTACCAGCATCTGCGTTTGTACCAGCATCTGCGTTTGTACCAGCATCTGCGTTTGTACCAGCATCTGCGTTTGTACCAGCATCTGCGTTTGTACCAGCATCTGCGTTTGTACCAGCATCTGCGTTTGTACCAGCATCTGCATCTGCCGGACACCAAGAGATCTTCAACGTTCCGGAGACGGCGGCTGCGGAAAAGTTGCGCAGCGAAACGAAGATCTCAGCGTTTTCAGGTTTTTCAGGCGTTCGGCGTTCCGCGCTGAGGGTTTCAAGCTGCACATTTCCCATCGTCTGTCCGACCGGGATCCAGCGTACGCTCTCATCCTTCAAAACCTGCTCTGCCAGAGGAAAACAGCCGTCGCTGATGAGGATGACGTGGTTGGTTTTCGAGTCAAAAACGCCGTCAGTCCCCGCCGTGATGAGTGAACGCGCCATCAAGACTGCTTCGTCGATCGGAGCACAGCCGCCGGTCGGAGGAAGCGTTTCGAAAGAGGCAAGGATCTGCTCCGGATCGTGCGACATTCGAGAGTGGATCCCGATCTTCTCTCCCACGACCAGAACCGCAAGCGAATCGACGTACCCCATGTTTTGGATCAAAGCGCGGGCACGCTCTTTCGCTTCCTCGAATCTCGGTCTTCCATCGGCGTTCAAGACTCCCATGCTTGTCGTGGCATCCAGCACAAGAACGGCTCGCTGGGGACGGCGCCAGCACGGTTCTGCCAATGCCGTCACGAACACAAGAAGGATCGCCAGCTGCACCAGCAGCGAAACGAACCATCTCTGCTTCTGCCACGCGCGGCGAGGATGCAGTACCGGGATCGCTTTGCGCCATAATGCTCCAGTGACGACCTGTGCTTGAGGACGGCGTGTCCGCCACAGATAAAAAAGAATGAGCGGGACCGCAAGCAGGAGCCAGACAAACGCATAGGGGTGGATGAACGTAACCATGGCACAAAAACTGGAAATCAATCCGATTAAGGGTGAGTTGAAAATCGTGTAGGAAACGCAGTTTCGCGCGGAAACTGCGTTTCAGCTTTGGGATCCGGAGGAAACTGGCTGTCCGGCTGTTCGTCGGACGTCTGTTCGTTAGGCCAAGTCACGATCCTCAAAAAGGATGAGGGCGAAGAACAGAACCGCAAGCGTGTACAGGAGGCAGTACGCTAAGGCTCCCAAAATGTAGAGTGCGGATACGTCTGCTCCGCCGCCAATACTCGTTTCCAAACTGAAGTAACTCAGAACGGGAAGGATGGCTGCAAGGAGACTTCCGATAAATTCTACGATCTGGAATTGCCCTATCGACGACTTCACCATTAGCGGGATCAGGTGCCCCAGGGCGTAGATCGTCGTACAGAGCGTGAGGTTTGGAACCATTGGCAGACGTGTGGCGAGCGCAACGGTGACGGCTGTCATCATCGTGATCTCCATGAAGGAGAGCGCCAGACCAGGGAGCGTTTTTTCCATGGAGGCGATACACGCGGCCGGTTCCGGGTCGGTGAGGCACTGTTCGCGGGCATCATGAACGACTTTCATCGCGCATGTCGGCATGAATACGGTGCTGAGGACCGAGAAGAAGATCGAGACGCCCATGATGATGCCGAGAAACTTTCCGATGAGGAGCTGACGGCGGTTGATCGGCTTGGAAAGGAGCGTTAGGGCCGTTTTTTCCTCGATCTCTTCCGAAATAGCTGTCCCGGCTGACCATACTGCAAGCAGGATGCCAAGGACCTTGATGACGGTGAGGCCCTGGGATTTCATGATCTTGACGTCTTCACCCAGCGTATTGTACGGGATCCATGGGAAAAGGAGGATCGCCATGATGCCGAAGATCATCAGGATCGCAAAGATCGGCTGCTTCATGACACTGCGTGCCGTGTTTCCCGCGATGGCTGAGATCCCTGTCATTGCACGCGGAAACGGCAGTTTCAGAATGAGCCAGAGCAGAAAGGGAAGCGCGAGGGCGCCAAGGAGGTAGAGCCCCGTAAAGAGGAACGTACCTGGATTGAACCAGATGAAATGGTTGACCGCGAGCTGCGGATGGAAGGAAAAGTCCATCATGTTTTGAAATTCCTTTTGAGGAAAATGAAAAGGACCGCCGAGCGGCGAGGTTCTTTTACGGTTTAAGGATCTGGGAATGTGCGGCTGTGCGAAAACGGCACGCAGGCGACCCGAAATTTTTTCACGATCCGTGAACGTCGGTGAAGGCCCGTGCTTTTTATTTTTCAGTACGAAAATGCTCCGAAGTTAGTTCTGGAGAGGCCGTCGACCGCTTCTGCAACTATTTTATACCATTTTATACCATGTTCAAGGAATCCGCAAGTACTCCCTCCGGAAATTTTCGAGAAAAAAGGAAAAAAGAAAAAGGAAAAAAGAAAAAGGAAAAGAAAGCGATCCGTCCTTGCCGCCGCTAATATCCAGAAGGCGCATCTTGATTTCGGTCTCGAGCTCTCCTCCGGTCTCGTTCGTTCGATGGAGAGCTTGAGACTTGGGGAAATGGAAACGGCCTTACTGCCGTAAGGGGAGCCGGAACGCCCTCAAACGTTTTGAGCCGTTCCGAACCCCTCGCTTTGTCTGGCGATCACCTTACTCCGGCTGTTTGCGGAGCTGGATCCACTCGGCATGGAAGGCCTGATCGGCCGGTTCGTCGATGCGCTTGAACGTGTGGGCTCCGAAGTAGTCGCGCTGCGCCTGGATCAGGTTGGCGGACAGGCATTCGCTGCGGTATCCGTCGTAGTAGGAAAGCGCGCCGGAGATCGCCGGGCAGGGGATCCCGTTCTCCACGGCCGTCTTGACCACGTTGCGCCACGCATCCTGCGCACTCGTGACTTCTGCCTTGAAGTAGTCGTCCAGCAGAAGGTTTTCGAGCTGCGGATCCTTGTCAAACGCGTCTTTGATCCTCTGGAGGAAGACCGCACGGATGATGCACCCGCCGCGCCACAGAAGAGCGATCGGACCGTACTGGAGATCCCAGTCGTCGGCTTCCGCTGCCATGCGCATCTGGACGTAGCCCTGCGCGTAGGAGCAGATCTTCGAGGCATAGAGTGCCTTGCGGACCTGTTCGATGAACTCTTTTTTATCGCCGGTGAACGGTTTGATCTCCGGACCGACGAGAACCTTGCTTGCTGCGACGCGGGCTTTTTTCTGCGAGGAAAGCGCACGGGCGTAGACCGCTTCCGTCACGAGCGTGCTGGGAGCGCCAAGGTCGAGCGCGAGCTGAGACATCCATTTGCCCGTTCCTTTCGCGCCGGCCATGTCCATGATGAAATCGACGAGGTATCCGCCGGTCTTTTCGTCTTTGACGCTGAAAATGTCGCGGGTGATCTCGATCAGGTAGCTGTCCAGGTCCCCTTTGTTCCATTCGGCGAAAACATCGTAGAGTTCGTCATTCGTGAGGCCCAGAATGTGCTTCATGAGCCAGTACGCTTCGGAGATGAGCTGCATATCGCCGTACTCGATCCCGTTGTGGACCATCTTGACGTAGTGTCCGGCACCGCGCGGTCCGATCCACTCGCAGCACGGCAGGTCGTTGTTCGGACCGACCTTCGCAGAGATGCTCTGGAAAATGTCCTTGATCAGCGGCCAGGCTTCCGGAGAACCGCCGGGCATGAGGCTCGGACCTTTGCGTGCGCCTTCTTCGCCGCCGGAAACGCCCGTTCCGACGTAAAGGAGACCTTTGGATTCGACGTACTTCGTGCGGCGGTCCGTGTCGCGGTAGTGCGTATTTCCGCCGTCGATGATGACGTCGCCCGGTTCGAGGAGCGGGAGAAGCTCTTCGATGACCGCGTCTACTGCCGCGTTTTTCGGATAGAGCGCGATCTCCGGAGCCGGGACCGGGTCTTTCGACTGGATCATGAGCATGACCTTGCGCGGACGCTCAAGATTTTCCACCAGTTCCTTAAGAGAATGGCATCCGACGATCGCCTTTCCCTGTGCGGCCTCGGAGTTGACGAAATCGTCGACTTTGGAAGTCGTGCGATTGTACACCGCGACGCTGAAACCATGATCTGCCATGTTCAGAACGAGATTCTGTCCCATGACTGCCAGACCCATCAAACCGATCGAGCATTTTGCCATTTTGTACTTCCTTTTCTGGTTGGATTTGAATTTAAAATGAAATTTTAGGTCAAATAAAATGACGATTCTGTCCGCATCGAAGGCCGGCGTGCGTTTTTTCCGCGTCGGCCTTCATTTTGTACCATGTTTTTAGGCAGAAAAACGTTCCGCCGCTTTTTTCATGCGAGCGAGAGATTCTTCTTTGCCGAGGATCTCCAGAATGTCCGTCGCACCGCCCGGAGTCACCATCGTGCCCGTCACCGCGATGCGCACCGCCCACATGACGGCGTTCGCTTTGAGACCGAGTTCGTCAGCGGCTTCTTTCAGCGCGTAGTAGAGCTTCTCATTCGTCCACTCTTCCAGACCTTCCAGCACCTCGATCCCCTTCGCCAGAGCGGCCGGGGCAGTTTCGAGCGATGATTTGCTCTTTTTGTTGACGTAAAGCTCGTCCTCAAATTCCGGCATCGCGTCAAAGAACGTGAGCTGGGCGGGGATCTGCGTCATCTTTTCGAGACGCTGCTGGAGCAGTGCCGCGATCTTGCCTGCATCGTACGCTTCGTTCTTTACCGCTTCGCGAATGAATGGGAGGGCCTTTTCAAGGAACGCTTCCGGAGAGAGTTTGCGAATGTACTGTCCGTTAAACCAGAGGAGCTTTTCGTAGTCGAAAATGGCGGGCGATTTGTTGATCGCGTCCGGCGTGAAGCGCTTTTCCAGTTCCGCGAGCGTGAACATTTCCTCGTCCGTCTTCGGATTCCACCCCAAAAGTGCGATGTAATTGATGATGGCCTCAGGCAGGTAACCGTCCGCGATCATGTCCTGGAAGCTAACGGAACCGTGACGTTTCGAGAGTTTCGCGACGTTTCCTTCCGCGTCCTTTCCCATGATCAGCGGGAGATGGATGTACGTTGGATGCTCCCACCCGAACGCGCGGTAGATCAGGATGTAGGACGGCGTCTGCGCGACGTACTCGCTTCCGCGGGTCACGTGCGTCACGCCCATGAGATGATCGTCCACCACGTGCGCGAAATTGTACGTCGGGAACCCGTCTGCCTTGATGAGCACGATGTCCTGCAGTTCCGAATTATTCACGGAGACTTCGCCGAACACGACGTCGCGGTATGCGGTCGTCCCGGCCTGCGGAGCTTTCTGGCGGATCACGTACGGGGTGCCGGCTGCGAGAAGTGCGTCCACTTCCTCTTTCGGAAGGTCGCGGCAGTGTCCATCGTACCCGTGCCGGCCTTTGAAATCCGGAGCCTGCTGTGCTTCATGGAGTTCTGCGAGCCGTTCTTTCGTGCAGAAGCAGTAGTAGGCATCGCCCTGGTCCACGAGTTTCTGCGCGTACTCGCGGTAGATCGCCAGACGCTCGGACTGAACGTACGGAGCTGCCGGACCGCCGCAGTCCGGGCCTTCGTCATTATGCAGACCCGCGATGGCCAGTGTATCGTAGATGACCTGGATCGCGCCGTCCACCTTACGGTCCTGGTCCGTGTCTTCGATGCGGAGGATGAATTTTCCGTCCATGCTCTTCGCCGTCAAGTAGGCATAAAGTGCCGTGCGAAGGTTTCCAATGTGCATGTATCCGGTCGGAGACGGGGCAAAGCGGGTTTTGACTTCACTCATGTTTGGGATTCCGTTTCGTATTTGTAAACTGTTGCGTTAGTTTTCTGAAAATGAACTAAAAAATGGATTCTATTCCATTTTACTCTTTTTTCGATTTAATGCAAGCGGGGTGAGGGGCGTTTTTCCCAATTAATTCCAAATTTAGAGGTGTAAGAGGCGCCGCGAGACTTGCGGGCTGGCTCTTCGGATCTTTCTCCTTTTTTCCTCTTTTTTTTCTTTTCAGTGTGAGTCTGAGTCTCTTCGGTGCACTCAGTGGTGAGATCGGAACCTGGATCGGTACGCACTTTCCGGAAGAGATTTTCTTACTCTTTCGCGCGGGTGCATGTGCAGGAGCAGCAGGCGGAATGGTGCGTCTCTATGGCGTGAACGTGTTCGCACTCATCTTTTCCGGCATGATGGTGACGGTGTGCCAGCTCGTGCTCCAGCTCCTTCGGCGGGACGGCAGCCAGGTTGCCATCCTCGATGCAGAAGATCGTATGCGCGTAGTTGACGGCGTGGACCAAGTCGTGCGTTACCATGAGGATCGTGAGTTTCAGTTCACAGTTGAGGCGGGCCAGCAGCTCGTAAAGTGCGTGGGCGTTTCGGACGTCGATCCCAGTAGTTGGTTCGTCCAGTATGAGGAATTTCGGATGATTCACCAGTGCCCGGGCGATCAGGACCCGCTGAAGCTGCCCGCCGGAAAGCGTACCGATGCGTGCGGTACGGTAATCTTCCATCCCGACTAGGGAGAGGACCTCGCCGACGCGCTCGCGATGCTGACGTTTGGCTCTGCGGAAGAGTCCGATCTGGGGAAACTGGTGTGCCAGCAGGATCTCTTCGACCGACGCAGGGAAGTCGGAATGGAGGTAGGTGTTCCCCTGCGGTACGTAGCCCAAAAGCGGCCAGTTTCGGAACGTGCGGACATTCTCGCCGAAAAGACGCACTTCGCCGGAGGTCGGCGTCAGCTGGTTCAGGAGCAGTTTCATGAGCGTACTTTTTCCCGCGCCGTTGGAACCGATGACGGCCGCAAAGTCTCCTTCGTTCGCAGAAAACGTCACGTTTTTCAGGATCGGCATTTCGCGGCGGTACGCAAAAGTCAGTTCCCGTACCGACAGTATACTGGGACGGGCTGTATCGGGAACCGTCTGGAGAGTTTCAGGAAGCGTCGTCTCTTTCATGGGAATTCCTTTAATTTTCCGGTTTCGCGTTCTGTTCTGCTCCGGCGTTCAGTTCGAGGGCATCTGCGGTTCCGAGGAGTTTGAGCGCTTCGAGATTCTTGCGCATGACGGAGAAATAGTTGGCGCCTGCGTCGATCTGTTCCTGCGTCAGTGCCCCGAGCGGGTCAAGGATCCCGACTTTCACGCCCGTTTCGCGTGCGATGGCGTCGGCCCCTTTCGAGCTTTCCGTCGAGGCGGCGTAGATGACGGGGATCTGATTCGCGCGGATGAATTCGATGATCTTCACCATTTGTGCCGGAGAAGGATCCGAGTACGCACTGTATCCCTCCAACCCGACCTGCTCCAGCCCGTAATCCTGGCAAAGGTAGCCGAACGCGCGGTGGGCGACTACGAGTTTCCGTGATTTGAGCGACTGCGTGATGGTTTGAAATTCGGCATCCAGCTCCCGGCACTGTACGAGGCATTTTTCGAGATTCGCGTGGAAATATTCGGCATTTTCCGGATCGAGTCCCGAAAGGAATTTCGTGATGTCAGTCAGTATGCGCTCCACGTTTCGAATGGAGAGCCAGATGTGAGGATCCGGCCCAGAATGTGCGTGACCGTGAGAGCATTCCGCGTGCGTGTGCGTGCAGCCGGAGTGCGTTTCGTGGGCGTCGTGCGTGCAGCCGGAGTGCGTTTCGTGGGCGTCGTGCGTGCAGCCGGAATGAGCGTGCGCGCATTCGTGCGTTCCGCTGAGAGAAACGGAAAGAGCCGCTTCAAAAGTGGGGACTTTCTTTTTTTGGATCTGCGGGACGACTTTTTCGGTCCAGGTCTCCAGGCCTGCCCCGTTGAAGAGAAAAGCACCGGCCTGCGACATTTCCATGATTTTCCGGGGAGACGGTTCCCAGCTGTGGACGTCCGCTCCGGGAGGCATGACGCAGATGATCTCCATTTTGTCGCCGGCGATCATTTGCGCCAGGTCTTTCAGCAGGTAAAAACTAGCGCAGATCGGTTTTTCCCCGGAGTTTTCTTTTTCGGGACTGCAGCCGGTCAGGAAAAATGGAACGAAAAAAAGCGGGAGCGCAAGGAAGATCCAATGCAAGCAGGAAAACCGTTTCATTTTTTGCCTCCTAAAAAGGACGTTAGGCCATGGACGTCGGCGACGGGGTCGGTATCGCGACGGCAAAATGGAGCGAAGCCGAGAGCTCCGCCGCACGCTATTTTAAATTTTACTCCATCGCGCGGAAATTTCAAGGGGGACCTTCTGTCACGAGCATTGGAAACTCCGTGTCCAGCGGGTACGGCCTCTCGCGAGCCGCGGAAAAGCCGGGGCGAGACGGGTCGGGAATAAAAAATCCCCCCCAGCTGAAAAATGCCTTGACAACACGATTTTTCGTGTTATAATTATGGTCAGGAGTTCGGTCAGCTTCAAAGATCCAAATTTCAGAGAGTGGAAAGAAAGGGTGTTTTTCATGGCACAGAAGTATCCTCCGAAAAAAACGGAACCAAAAGTAAAAGTTCAGAATCCCGTGCCGGAAGATTGGTCGGACGCATTTCTGGAACTTTGCGGGACGGTGCAGTCGCCGGTCGGTGCGTCGGCGGCACTTATGGCGTTCGGTGAGGCTGGCGGAGTTTGGAACTGGCAGGACGAGCAGGGGACTTCTCTTCTGTTTTGGGCTGCGTCTGCGGGAGTGACTGAAACTGCCGCGTTTTTGCTTGCGAAGGGGGCGGATCCGGATCTGGCGGACATTCGCGGATGGACGCCGCTTTACGCAGCCGCGTACTACGGAAAGTGGGCCGTGTGCCGGCTGCTGATCGAAAACGGTGCAAATGCGAATGCGCGGCAATGTGACGGATGGAGCGTCCTGCATCATGCCGTTCGGCGCGGAAATGCGGAAATGGTCCAGTTTTTCATTCAGAACGGTGCGGATCCCAACGTTGCGGATGAAGACGGTGAGACGCTCCTGCACACTGCTGCGTACTCGGAGAATGCCGGGATCGTGCGGAGCCTCCTTGAAAACGGAGCCGATCCCAATGCCGCTGACGAAGACGGATGGACGGTCCTGCACGCAGCCTGCCGAAGCGGGAAATTGGAGATCGTGCAGCTTCTGGTCAACGATTTCAACGCGGACGTTCACGCTGCGGACACGGACGGGGAAACGCCGCTCGATTACCTGCGCAGCCTGATCGCCGAGGCGGAAGACGATTTCTCGCTTGAGGAAGAGACTGCCCGGCAGGTCGCAGTGTGGCGCGAAGTGGAGACGTTCCTCCTCGCGGCAGAATGAAGCGCTGCGGGGCGCCTGGATGTGATGGGAACTGACGAGATCGGACGAGCAACTGAAAGTGGAGAAAACGAAATTGGATTTTTACCTTTTGACGAGACTTTCAAGGAGCGGATCCGGGGGGCCTTTGGGGGCGGAGCGGTCGGAGACGCACTGGATCGCACTGTTTTATGCGCTCAAATTCCCCGACGATTTCCGTGCCGGAGTCCTGCTTGCCGTCTATATCTCGGGAGATCGCGACTCCACGGCCACAGTTGCCGGCAACATTTGGGGGACCCGTCTGGGGATCGAGGCCATTCCATCCGAGCGGCGCGATGGTCTCCAGGGAAAAGAGGTCCTTGAACGCATCACGGAGGATTTTTGCCTCCAGGATCCTGACCTGCCGGACGGGGAGACCCGCTACCCGCCGCGTTTTTGAAAGGATACCGTTCCCATGCACCTCACACAGCTGGCGTTTCCCTCTCCGTTGGGGATCCTGACTCTTTGGGCGTCGGAAGAGGGACTTTTCCGAGTCGATTTTGATGAACGGCCTCTGGTTTCTTTTTCGCTCATGCCTGCCCTTTCAGACTCGGTTTCAGACTCGGTTTCAGACTCGGTTTCAGACTCGGTTTCAGACTCGGTTTCAGACTCGGTTTCAGACTCGGTTTCAGACTCGGTTTCAGACCGTTCCGGGCGGATCCTGACGCAGGCTGCGCGTGAGCTGGCAGAGTATTTTGCCGGGGTGCGCCGAGATCTTTCCGTCCCGCTCATGCCGGAAGGAACGCCGTTTCAGCTGGAAGTCTGGAACGCTCTGGGCAGGATCCCGTACGGAGAAACGCGCACGTACGGTGAGCTCGCGCGGCTGATCGGGAGGCCGAATGCTGCGAGAGCGGTGGGGATGGCGAATCATCGAAATCCCCTTCCGATCTTCATTCCGTGCCACCGTGTCGTCGGCATCTCCGGACTCTCCGGCTACGCGGGCGGACTGGAACGTAAACGTTTTCTGCTCGAACTGGAAAATGAAACGCGCCAAACGGCCGTTTTCTGACACGCGTACCAGTTTTATCGAGAACACAGAAAGGACGCGGAGACACACTGATTTTTAAACACGAAAAAAGGAGACTTTATGTCTGAAACACTCACTGGTCCGAAAACCGTTTCTCCGTTTTGGAAAGTCGGAAAATTCTTCCTTTTCGTCCTGCTTGGATTTCTGGTCTTTGGGATACCAGTGAAGGATCCCGACTTTTTTGAACTCCGATTCATTTACTGGTCGGACTGGATCGCGCTGGTGCTTTTTATTCGGGCACTTCTCGTTCCGTTTGAGACGCGGATACTCCGAATAGCGCGAGTCGGCTGCCTGATCCTGCTCTTCCTGATGCTCGTATTGTCTTCCCTGCCGAATGCCTGGCACGCGGCTATCCGGATGCAAAACAATAATAATTTGAAAGGCCTTTCCCTTGCGTTCCTGGAGTACGCGGAAGAGCATGGCGGAACACTTCCTCCGCACAGAGTCGGAGCGGAACCGGACGCAAACGGACACTTCCCGCACTCGTGGAGAGTCTATCTTTTGCCGTACCTTGGAGAGAATGAGCTTTTCGGAAAGATCCGCCTCAACGAGCCGTGGGACAGCGCGTGGAATCGGCAATTCCATGACCAGATGCCGAAAGTGTTTCGGAATCCGTACTTTTCCCAAACGTATTTTCCAGGTCCCGGAAGAGAAAAGATCCCGCCAAAAAGCGCGTCTTCCTACTGCGTCTGCGTTGGCGAAGGTGCCCTGTTTCCGGAGAACGGCCCCGGCCCGAACGTTTCAGAGTTCACCGGTCGGAAGCACCTGACATTCCTCGTCGCGGAATCGGATCCTGCCTGCTGGATGGACCCGGCACACGATATTTTCTTCCCAGCCGCATTCGCAGATCCCGCTGTCCCGCGCGGCTTCCGGATCTATGGAAACCGCTGCAAAACATTTTCAGTCAGTATGCTTGACGGCTCCGTTCAGAATACCGACGACTTCAAGGATCTCCTGAAGGAACTCGATGCATCCAGCGAAGATCCGTCTCGCTCAGAACATTAGAAGAGCGTAGAAAAGAATCGAACCAGCGATCAGCGACACCCCAAACGCGATCCGGAACGGACGAAGAGAAGGTACTTTCCACGTTCCGGATTCCGTGAATTCGATTCCGTATTGGCAAAGGAGCGCATCAAGTACCTCGCTTTTTCGCGGATCTCGCACATTGAGCAGGACCGTGGCGAGCTTCCCGTCTTTTCGATTTTCGAGAAATTCCTCTCCCCGACGTGTCCAGCACGGAGTTCCGTCGGCGGACAAAAATTGGATGAACGCTCCGCTTTGACTGCTTTTCCGAATTCTTCCGGGGCAAATCGGCGCGGATTCAAGCAGGCACACCAGCCGACGTGTTTTCCAAAACGCGCGGGAAAGCGGAAGAATGCACCAGATCAGACAAAAAAATCCCACGAAGCAAAGCGAGAACATCCATTGGGGACCGTCAAAAATTTTTAAGTTCAGGATACGAAACAGGAAACAGCCTCCAAACGCGAATAGCATGCCGGTTCCGAATCCGCGCATTACCAGTGATTCTGAGGGCGTTCGGAACATTGGAAGCGCGTAAATGAAGAAAAGTTCCCGAATATTCCACGGAACCTTGCGGAATGAATGGCGAAACACCTCTCCCTGTGAATTAAAACGCAGAGCTGCCAGTTCTTCTTCACGCATGAAACGTACCCACTGCGCTTCATCCCAATCGCACAGCGACTTAAAAAGCTTTCGATGCTGCGCGTATCCGCACAAAAGGAGTACACCGACCCCGCCAAGCAGAAAGAACAGCGTCAACCGCATGGATAACGGAGCGGCTTCTGCGCCCAAAAACAGTGTACCGAATGAAATAAAAATCACCCCCATTCCCAGAGTTACCAAACGGTCCGCCTTCATTGGGTCGTTGAGAGGAAAACGTGAACGGGCCATAAAAAACTCCTTTATCCGGCAAAACGCAACTTACTCCAAGGGGGTTTTACCTGTTTCGCCTGGGATCTCGCGAACATACCGCGGAACGGCATAACCGGGAAGACGCGCACGAAGTTCCTTCATGATCTTGCGTCCAACGGCTGGTTCCACTTCAAAATGAGCCGCTCCCTGGACCTGATCCAGCTGGTGGAGATAGTAGGGCAAAATGTGCATTCTGATCAGTTTTTCGTAAAGTTCCGCGAGGATCTCTGCCGAATCGTTCACCCCGCGTAGAAGGACCCCCTGCTGCAAGAGCGAGACTCCTGCCGAACGCAGACGCGCGGCGGCCTCTTCCACCTCCGGAGTCAGTTCGTCCGGATGGTTCACGTGCAGTACAAAATAGAGAACCTGCGTAGAATTTTCCGAAAACAATTTCAAAAATTCCGAAAAATTTGGAGAAATTTTTTCAGGGGAAAAAATCGGCACACGAGTATGCACACGAATCTGTTTCAAATGTTCAATTTTCTGAAATTCACGCAAAAGCCAGAAAAATAAATCATTCGGCAGCGTCAGAGGATCTCCTCCGGAAAGGATGACCTCACGAAGAGAAACGTCTTTTGCAAGCTGAAAAAGGGACTCTGCGTAGTGCTCCTTCCTTAACTCTGATGATTTGAATTCTGTGCGTGAGTGGCGTCGGAAACAAAAACGGCAATTCCCGCTGCATTCCATCGCAGAGATCATCAAAGCACGCCCTGCATACTTTTGAAGCAAGAATATCGGCGAAAAATTTTTTGTCGGGGGGGCTTGCTCTTGAAGCGGATTCGTAGTAAAATAGTCCCTCTCCATAAGTTCATCCACAGCGGGAAGTATCTGACGCCACAGCGCCTCGTTTCGGCACGAATTCGCCGCGTTTGCGAAGTGCTGCGGTATCCGGGCCGGGTAGCCGGTCTCCCGTTCCGCGTTCCGTGCGTTTTCGCACTCCGCGGCATCAGAGCCTTTCAACTCCAGAGCATCCTGAAGCGTTAGCGCGGAAGGAAAGTCTTCCATTTCGGAAGATCGGGTCTGTTGGACGTTTGGATGAGACATGGATCCCAGGTTTTCAAAAAATTTCAATTTCCCTGAAGTGATCAAGTGCCGACGGCACCGCCGAAATGTAAAAGTCTCGTTGAGAGACGGGTACTTTTGCACTTTATCGGCAGAATAATTCGTTTAGTTAAACAGGAAGGACAAAAACTGTGGTCAGTATCAACACTAGCGATTTTCGCAAAGGACTGAAAGTTCAGCTCGAAGGCGACCCCTTCATCATGATCGAGTGCCAGTTCGTGAAACCCGGCAAAGGCCAGGCGCTCTACAAATGCAAGCTCCGTAACCTTCTGCGCGGAACGGTCCTCGAACGTACTTGGAAGAGCGGCGACTCCATCGAATCTGCCGACATTGCCGAGATCCAGGCGCAGTATCTTTTCCGCAACGGCGACTCCTATGTCTTCATGTGCACGGAAACTTACGAACAGTACGAGCTTTCCGCGGAACTCGTGGACGACAACTGGAAGTACCTCAAAGAGGAAATGAAGTGCGATGTCATGCTGTACAACGACAATCCGATCGGCATCACGCCTCCGAACCACGTCGTCCTTCTCGTCACCCAAGCTGACCCGGCCGTCCGCGGCAACACGGCAACGAACGTCACGAAATACGCCAAAGTCGAGACCGGCGCAGAATTTATTGTCCCGAACTTCATTGAAGAAGGCGACCGCATCCGCATCGACACCCGTACGGGCGAATACATCGAACGCGTGAAGGAGTAAATTTCGTTCTGCGTTTTCTTTTTCAAACACCAAACGGCGTTTCCGCTCTTTCCGGAAACGCCGTTTTTTCGTCAGATGTCGAAAATAATGCTACAACTCCTTTACCATTTCGACAAACTGACTCAAGCTGACAGCACCGGGCAAGAGCTTATCTTCATTACGGAACACCATATAATAGCGGTATTGGCTACCCGCCGCATTACGCCACGCTTGACCGAGCGCAATTTTATCGCGGCTATCATCGTTTTTCAGATGTTCGCCTTTTGTTTCGGCAAAGATAATTTTGCCGCTTTGCGTCATAACCATAATATCGGGGTAGTGCTTGATATAGCCATTGATCGCAAAGCCATGACGTGCAATGTTCCTATGCCGCCAGCGTACATTGGGGAGCGCTTCCGCGACGCGGGACACATCGCATCCCAAAGGATGCCACCAGCGTACATTGGGGAGCGCTTCCGCGACGCGGGACGCATCGCATCCCAAAGGATGCCGCCAGCGTACATTGGGGAGCGCTTCCGCGACGCGGGACACATCGCATCCCAAAGGATGCCGCCAGCGTACATTGGGGAGCGCTTCCGCGACGCGGGACGCATCGCATCCCAAAGGATGCCACCAGCGTACATTGGGGAGCGCTTCCGCGACGCGGGACACATCGCATCCCAAAGGATGCCACCAGCGTACATTGGGGAGCGCGGTCAGTTCCATAACCAGATCCTGCTCCAAGCCGTTCATATCTTCCTCGGCTTGATAGAGCGAGCCGCCGAACATATCCGTACTTTCCATAGGGTGAATTGCCATCGGCAGACGGAAGGACGGCTCGCACACGATTTTCTCTGTTTCAAGCCATTTTAAGAAGGTTTCCTTGTAGTGCTGTGTCAACAGACTTTCTATCTTGGCGCGGATTTTCGCGGCATAACCAAGAGGGGCTTTTTCCATCGCGGCAAGCTGCGCCTTATCCATATCGCCCACAATGCGGTCAATATAGGCTTGCAGTTCGGCAGCATCCACCATATTCAGCTTGTTAAGCTGATTGAACATCATTTTCTCACATTGACGGATTCTGCTTTCGGGCGGCAGATCGTTAAAATACTCCTTGAAGTACCTCTGATCTGCACTTGACATTTTGAACACCTTGGGTAGACCGCCCTCGCTCTGACGCACATCGGCTGTACGAATGGCGATCTGCTCTGCGGGAATACCTGCCTCAACCAATTTCTCACGGAGCTTTTCAAAAGTAGTCGCGTCCTCTTTGCCTTTCGGCTGTGCTTGGAACAGCGCAATAGGACGGATATATTTCTTTGTTTTCTGATATTCCGCTTTTGCGATCTCTTCCAGCTTGTTCCGTAGGTCGATCGCGTCAATCAGCACTTCTGTCTGACTATCGCGGTTATAAACGATCACGGGCAGCTTTACCATGTGTTCGCCCTTTAGCTGAACCGCGTCCACATAAGAAATGATATTGCTCTCCTTTTTCGGGGTTGCCGTCAAATCGAGGACAAAGCAGGGGTTGAAGTTCTGACCGTTCAAAAGCTCCTGTTTGGTATAAACCTCTACGCGCCCGCCAAAATCAACATCAATTTTCTGTCTGTATGGGGGTTGTGTGTCTTTTAGAGCTTTGACCGTCTGCGCTAAAATCGCGTCAGAGGGAACAAGCCAAACAACGGCTTTTGTCTTTGTAACGGGGAGCGCGTCAAAAACGGGACGAATGGCATTACAAGCAATATATGTTTTGCCGCCGCCCGTAGGCACTTTGAAGCAGAGGTTAGGAACACCGGGCAGAATGTCTTGATAAAAGCCGAGGGACGGCGCACTTTTTTCGTGCCAAAAATGATAGAACGCTGCCGCTGTGTCTTTCGTTTCGTTCAGCAGTTCAAGATAACGGGTTAAATCCGCTATAACTTTCTTCTGAAAAACTGTATTTGCGTTCAAGAACGCGGAACGGCACTTCTTGATGATGATTGATAACCTTGCTTTTTCCTATCCATTCAAGCGTTGGCATGTTCAGCTTTTCCTAAAAAATGTTCCGTTACCAATATTTATTAAAATTTCACGATCAGGTTTTCGACGAAACCCAGATCCGGATGGTAGACTTCGTCGGAATCTTCAAATTCCAGCTTTCTCCAGAGCGCGATCCCCAATTCCAGCTTTATGTCCAGTTCTCCGAGCTTCGGTCTGTCGCGTTCTACGCCGAACATGATGCGGACTTCACGGTACGTCGCCAGATCATTGCGTCCTGCAAGATCTACGGCCCAGGTCCCTCCAAAAAATTCGCCGGCCAGATAGACCCAGAACGGCGAATGACCGGCAAACGGCTCGATCCTGCGGCAGAGACGCGGTTTCGGGAACGTGCAGTCAAGTTTCCAATCCTCGTTCGGCTGCCAGATGAAACCGCCGATCGGAGTCACCGCCCACTCTTCCATACCGGTGTACGCGACTCCCAGCGAAAACTGCCAGTGCGGCGTCGGCGTCCAGACCGCGACTCCGCCTCCAGGAAGCCGAATCGCGTCACTTGATGTATTTTCAAGATCGCTCGAAAACGTCGGCGAGATGAATGCCATGACGTTCCAGAACTCGTTCACCTCCTTCCGCCACGTCAGACTCACCCCCGCACGATACAGCGAATCCTTCATCTTCAGAGCGGACGGCATCTCATAGAAATGGTCGAACATGAAATTCGGCGCGAGAATGAGCGCACCGGCATCCCACGGCATCGGCGCGGCAAACAGGACGTTCGTGCCGAAATGCACGAGGCCAAGCTCCTCCGCATCCCCCGACGCGGACGTAAACGACTGATTCAGCGAGAATCCCTGAAAGAAACTCTTCCGATGCTCCGGAGCCTGACGCAGAAGTTCGGAAGCGGACGCACTCAACGCCCCCGGCGTTCCCTCATCGATCCCAACTGTCGACCCCGAAACGTCCGGCATCGGTTCGGAATTCCGCATGGAAACGAAAGAAGCCGGGATCTCCGAGATGTACGGCACAGGCTCCGGACCACTTGATCCGCCATCCTGCGCAGTACATTCAGCAAACGGGCACGCTAAAAGGCAAAACGCGCCAAGGGTCCAAAATGTGGGAAAAAACGCTCTCAAAAACTTCATGATCGTGCGGTTCTTTCGGAAATGGAAACGATCCAGCGCAGGATCTTGCGCAACAGACTTCCAGTATACGAAAAAACCGGCACCGCGTCAAGAGAGAAAAACGCGGTATACCGACATTCAGAACGTCATTCTTCAAAATTCTCCGTCTCATCCATCATCATCGGATCCGGCCCGCCTTCAGTAAACCGTGCATTTTGTTTCGGATCCAGCGTCGGCTGAAATTCACCAACCGCTCCGGAAAAGAAAACACCCAACCCGCAGCGGATCAGTCCGCCATTGGTATTTTGAGCCGAGATCGGATGGAATTCGGAATCCGGTGACGCAAGACTTTCCGCCGTCAGTTCCGCATCCGGAACCATCCAGCCGACAGGACGGATCCGCTCGGCAGCCAGGATCATCTGCGGGACCCGACGGGCAGGCTCTGCTTTTGCAAGCTGAACAGGATCCACCGCTGAACCGTCCGTCGGGAAGAGCGTCTCTTCCCCAATGAAAACAGTACAGTTCGTCTCTCCCGGCGCAAGTTCCTTCCACGAAAGCTCCGTTTCTCCCAGCATTCCAGAAAGCTGAAAGACGGCGGGGCACTGGTCGTGGAACTGCCGGTTCCACTCGGAATCCCACGGTTCGTCAAGCCGCAGCTTTTCAAAAAGTTCGGTCTCTCCAAGGTACGGAAGAAGCAGAACGCGCCAGGAATGAAGCGGTTTTCCCTCAGCGTTTCGCGTAAATGCCGGCGGCAGCTTTCCGTCATGCTCCAGACGGTAGAGCTGGAACGCGATGCCGAGCTGCTGGAATTTTCTGACCGTTTCTGCATGACGATAGAAATAGAGCGTGATGTCCGCACTCCAGCTGCAATGCCCCAGACACCGCGACCGCTCAGCTCGGCTCATGCACAGAAAATCCCATGGCGAGACATTCAGAATACTTACCGGTGCCGCCCATTTTTCCAAATTCCAAAACCGGTCGTCTTGAAGAAGTTTCCGATGATCCTCACGGTACTGACGCACGACTTCGTTCCAGTCCCACCCCCAGCGTTTCAGAATGGGGAGGATCTCCTTGGAGCCAAACTGGAAATGCCCGTTCGCGGCACTCTGCCATCCGCTGAGGACCGTCCAGTACTCCACGCCGGAGAATATCGCACGGACCCGTTCTTTCAGCTGCGCTTCAGAGATCGGTGTGCGTCCCGATTCCGCGAACCGAAGCCAATCCTCTTTCGTCGGCATCGCGCTCGAATCAGGAGCCAAAGCGAGGAAACGTGCCTGCGTCTCGATAGACTGCGCCACGAAGAGTTCGGTATACGTTCGGGCAGTCTTTTGGATCAGCTGTGCGTAACGGAAAAGCGTTTCGTGATCCTCCAACGCGCCGTCATGATCCCCCATCGCAGCCCGCCAGGACGCGCGGAGAACGAAATCCAAAGCCAGATCCCGCATCATGGACAGCATCGGGTTCACCGCGAGAAGATCTCCTTCCGCGTTCTGTTCTGCCAGAAGAGGAAAGACGCAAAGGTCCGACTCCCGGATCGCTTTCGCGGCAGCGTCGAGAGCCGGAGAGTTTTTTTGGACCCACCCTTTCAGAAATTCACGCTCCAGAAAGACCGCTTCGGCATCTTCAAGAAATTCCACGCGCCGGATCCGTTTTTCCAGGTCCTCGCGCTTCTTCGAGTCGGTCTCCTTTTCCAGTTCTTTCTCCAGAAGCATGGAGACGGAACAGTACTCTCCAAGCGCGGAAGGGATCTCCGGCTCCGTCTGCGTCAGGCCGAGAAGTGCGTATTTCTGCGCTTCGTATTCCTGCGGGGACGTTTCCGGGCAAAGGGGCAGATCGGCACCTAGCGTGCCAAGCTGACGCACGAGGATCCGCGCGGCATTCCGATCGGTCTTCATTTCCGGAGGATCGAGCGTGCGAATGTGTGCGAGATAGTCTACCCGGCGTCCATCCTGCGAAAGCGGCGCGGTCAGGTCCGTCGTTTCCGGCGAGATGACCAGCGGTACGCTCGTGAAATACCGCAGCCAAAGAGATCCGGAAACCGCCGCAGTCAAAATCAGGACACCTATGCCCAGGTCGCGCATTTTCATGACAAAATTCTCCTTTCCGTTTCAGGATCCCAAATGCTGAAAGCCTCCCGGCAAGAGAGGCTTTCGGTGGACAAAGAAGACTCGTTTTCTGACGCGTTTGACGCTTGCTGACGCTTTCTGCGTTACTTTGCCGTCTTGCGGCGTCTCACGCTTCGGAGGCCGAAGAGACCGAGCGCAGTGACGAGAAGCGCGAGCGTCGAGGGTTCCGGAACCGCGGACACGAGATTGCCGGTGAGCGAGAGGATGTTCGTTTCCTCGTCGTATTCGTACGCCCAATCGCCGATCGCTTCCGTCAGGTCAAGGAAAATGTCGATGTCTTCCAGACCCTCGGCTTCGATAATGTCGAACATCATGAGCGAGTCAAGCTCCTCGAATGACGCCTGGTCGACGATCAGTTTGAGAGTCAGAGCTTCGCCGGCATGAGCGACTTCGCCGTTGATTTTCAGAGCTTCGTCGCTGAGTACCTGCTGACGGAGCTGCGTGTTGGTCAGGTCGATGAGGTGGGCGGAACCTTCTTCGTAGAAGAGTTTTCCTTCGATGGTCCCAATACCCGTAATGTACGCACCGTCCTGAACGGTCGTGTCGGAAGTGATGGTTCCTGTGATGTTCAGGACACCCTGTTCAACGGTCGTCGTCCCTTTGTACGAGTTCTGGCCGGCGAGCGTCCACATTCCCGTGCCGGTCTTGGCGACAGAGACACGGAAGGCGTCGGAGTCTTTGTACTCTTTGATGCTTCCCGCGTAAGTGCTGTCCGTGTTCAGACCGCCGACACGCATGGTAACGGGGTGTTTCGAGTTCGAGCCGGTACGGGCTTCGCCTTTGGAGCCTTCCGCGGTGGAAAGTTCCCCAATGTTGAAGACGACCGTGCCGTCTGCTTCTGTTTTATCGTCTGCGACTGCGGCAAAGTAGAAATTACCATTTCCTTCGGAGACGTACTTCGCTTTCGCACTGGCAGCCTGTGCCGCGTCCATTCCGATGAATCCGCCATTTTTGCTGACGTAGGTCCCTTCAAAGTTCGTACCGTCGCCATGGATCTGGAGCTGCCGTGTCATCGATCCCTGGCCATCCAGAACGATCGTGCCGGAGCCGGTGATCGCTTCATTTACGAAAACTCTCGCGCCGTTATTCATGGAGACCGTAGTCGTCGTTCCGGCAACCGCTTCCGCGTGGTTCACATTCAGGATCGCAGAGCCGTTCACACTTCCGATCTTCCCGCCGTTGAGGATGAGGTTTTCGACGACGGATTTATTGGTTTTGGAATCTCCGGGGACCAGCGTTCCGCCTTCATTCAGCGTGACGGTACCGGTGATCGTCGTGGGGGCCACGTCGTTTCCAACGATGAACGTTCCGCCGTTGATCTCAACTTCGTTGAAATCGATCTTCGTGACGATACGCGCACCGTTGACGGTAAGTTTTTCGAGGTCCACCGCATCCGCGGTAATTTCGGTCACCGTTCCCTGTTTGGCACCACGTTCGAAGTAAATGGTTCCCGTGCCGGTCTCCGCCGCGTCGATGACGAGTTCAGACCCGGAGATCTTCCCCTGCATATGGATATTTTTGGAACCTTCCTGCATGAGCGTCCCGCCGTTGGCGACGATGGGCTGATTCACGCGGAGCTGGCCGCTGTCGTTACGGTTGAAGGAGAGCGTACCGCCTTCATTCAGGACGAAACCTCCCATGAGCGTTGGGATCGTGTCGGTGTCGGTGTAGGTGAATCCCTTGATGTGTCCGACCGTACGGACTTTATCGCCAAGATTTCCGGTCGCGGTACCGTCGCCGATCTGCAATTTTCCGCCGGACACGGTGTAGACGCCGCTCGTGGAGTGCTCACCAGTGATCGTCCATGTGCCGGTCCCGACTTTTTCTGTGTGGACCACCGCATTCACGCCGTTACTGCCGTAATCAAGCAGTTTTCCTGCAAATGTACCGGACATATCCGAACCGCCGATCTCAAGGTAGGCATTTGCGATCTTTTGCCCCGTCGAGGCGGCACCAACACGGAATTCCGAACCTTTGTTCGAGTTTTCCAGCATACCGATCTTGAAGACGTGCGTCGGATCGTCCACAGACGGCGCGAAACAGATGCCGTTGGATTCCGAACCGTACCGGGCCAGCGCACTGGTACTCTGCGCACCGTGGAAGACCATCCAGCCGGAGGTCGAGGTGATCTTTCCGGCAAACGCGGTATTGTCGCCGGCGAATTGAAGCTGATTTCCGCCGATCTTCGTAAGCGTTCCCGTCCCGGTGAGCGAATTGGCAAATACGATCGTTCGGCCTGTCGGATTCACGGTTCCCGTAGAACGAACTTCGACGGGGGCGTTAAGATGGAAATCCTGCTGACCGCTATTCATGATACTCCAGCCGCTGGGCTGTGCGCCGGTATTCGTAAGCGTGCCGCCGTCAAAGACGAGCGTACCGGTCCCGAAGGCATCCGCCGTCACGACGTTGACCGTCCCGCCGTCACGCACGATGAAATCGCTGGTGAATTTCGAGTTATTGCCGAGGAGTTTCAGCTGAGCACTTTCACCCGTGACGATAACGTTTCCGTCCCCTTCGAGTTTTTCCGCGGTGATATTTATCG
>SUVI01000053.1 GCA_015062085.1 Planctomycetaceae bacterium | reverse complement strand
AAGCGTCAGTTCCGTTTTCATGAGGTCGTTTTCCACGCTCTCGCACGTCAGTGACGCAGGTACCGCCTTCTGGAACGCATGAAAGACCCGTTTTTCAAGCGGATTCTGGACGTTCATCAGTACCGCGACCACTCCGACTCCCAGAAGAACTCCAAACGCGATCTCCGTCCCAAGGAGACATTTTCCCCAGAAACCCAGCGGTTTTGCTGTTTCCCGGCTCTCCACGGTCAGCACAGAGTGCGTTTCCGCTTCACTCGGCAGGTCTGCGCTGGAGA
The DNA here is from genome assembly GCA_015062085.1 of Planctomycetaceae bacterium. The sequence continues at coordinate 21,869 of SUVI01000053.1, read as the reverse complement.
AAGTTTCCGAAGAAACCGGTCTTCTCGTACGTCGGCGGGACTGGGGACGACGGCGTCTCGGGCGGCGTTCCGGCATTGGGCTATTTTCAGGATCCAGTTCCGCATTTTCCATTTCCGAGCCATGCTCGATACCGCATGACGTCTGCTCCCGTTTCCGAAGCAGTTCATGGAGTGCCGCATTTCCGCGCTGTTTCGGAATGATGACCCGACCCGGGATCTTCGGGATCGTGACGCTTGAGGTCAGCTGCGCATCCAGAGAGACTGCTGTTTCCGGCTCCTGATCTCCAGAACGGGAGGTTTCCTGAGGCTGGGAAAGCTGGTCCAGAAGCTGTTCGCAGTGCTCGAAATTCCGATCAAGTGCCTCGTCAAACGCTCGCATATGTGCGTCTGAAACCACGGTCTGATTCCGGAAATTTTTCTTTTCGCGCATGACCCTATCCGTTTCGGCCTGCATTCGGCAGGAGTTGATGTTTTGGCGGACTGAACCCGTTTCAAGCATCATCGACTGAAGCCGTTTTCCGGGTTCCGGAAGGGAAAGAGACCGTGCCTCTCCCAAACGAATTTCTGTATCCGAAGAGTGCTTTTCCATTGCGGTTTCCTCATAAAATTTTGCCAGATTTGCTTCCAGATCCGCGACCGAAAGCGGAGCATCTTCAAAAATGTCGCCAGATCCCCGGCTCGAGACCCCGTCCAGCGGGGGAGAGACCGGATCTGACCAGATCGAATCGTCCAGACGGCCTGACGAAACAGGCGCGGTGCCATTTCCCGAAAGCATCTCCGGGGCCGTATTGCTGCGGAAACCGGATCCATCGGAAACGAAATTTTCGTTAAGTTCTGAACGATTTTTGCTATCCATTTTCGCCAATTTTTCTTAATGGTTAAAGGACGGGCCTGGATTTTGACACTTTGACAGCCCGCAAAATCGGAATAATCCTTAAATCTTATCGTCCTTTCCCAGTGTGAAACTTTAATTTTTGTCTGTTTTTCTGATTTTAGGAGAAAGTCAGAGAAGAACTCCACCGCCAAACAGAAAAGATACGCAGGCTGGAAAGAATTTGAAAGAAGCGCATAAAGAGATAAAAAGAGAAAAGAAATGAGCTGCACATAAAAAACACGAAATGCGATCAAGTCACTTCGTGTTTTTTACGTCATTTCCAGATTTTCGCGCTTAAATTCAGTCGATCTCCTTCAGAATATCGTCAACATTGGAGGGGCCGCCGAGGACGGGGGCGAAGTCGTTTTCGACGTACTTCTGGATCGATTCGGAGGTCGCGCAGCAGGCATCCAGTGCCATGCGCGTCTGGTAGCCGAGATCGTACGCGCTGAAGGCGGTCCCCTGGGCACAGACGTTCGTCAGGAATCCGGAGATGATCAGATTTTTGATGCCGTTTTCCTGAAGAAGACGGTTCAGGTCCGTGTAGCTGAAAGCGCTCAGCGCGTGTTTGTTCGCCAAAATCAGCTCCATCGGCATCGGTTTCATCGCGTCGATGATCGCCTGGCCCCAGGTCTCCGGCGCGAACATCTGGTTTTCAAGAATGCCGGCTGCGATCCCCGAGCAGGCGTTGGCTTTGACCCACTCTTCATTGAGGACGAAGGGACAGTGGATCACGAGGCAGCCTTTTTCGCGTGCGCCGGCAAGGAGACGCTGCGCGTTGGCGATCGTGCGGTTCCGTTCCAGTTCCCCTTTGACGGCGTCGTAGAGTTTTCCTCCCGGCGAGCAGAATTCGTTTTGGAATTCGATGAAAATGAAGGCAGTTTCCCTGGCGTTCATAAAAAATCTCTCTTTCTGTTTCTATTGGCGGGCAGCCGATTTTGGGTCGGCATTTTCCGATGAGCATTTTCCGGAACTTACGGAAGATCCGGAATTCCTGTTCCTGTACATGGTTTTCCCCATGGATCTTCCGTCAATTATAGTCTGCCGCGGTGGAAAAGTCAAGAACCCGCCCGAAAAATTTTTTCCAAAATCCCCGCGGAAACCAAAAAACGAAAACTCATCCATTCGGCGTATTGCCGACCCGCACAGGCGAACTGCCGTCTTCAACGTACCAGTTTTTTGCGTTCCCGGAGAGCGTATTATTCCGGAACGTTCCGGAGGCGCCTTGCCAGATATAAATTCCACTACCTTTCTTGGAATCCATGAATCGGCATTTCTCCACCGTCGGGTTCGTGCCGCTGTCGCGGACATCAATTCCAGAATACGCGTTTCCGCTGGCTTCGCAGTCCGTAAACGTTCCAGAGGCGCCTTGAAAGACAAAAATTCCCGCCTCTTGATTATTCGTAAATCGGCATTTCTCCACCGTCGGGTTCGTGCCGCTGTCGCCGACCCCAATTCCAGACAACGCGTTTCCGCTGGCTTCGCAGTCCGTAAACGTTCCGGAGGCGCCGTCGCAGACCCCAATTCCCGCCTCTTGATTATCCATGAATCGGCATTTCTCCACTGTCGGGTTCGTGCCGCTGTCGAGGACCTGAATTCCAGAATACGCGTTTCCGCTGGCTTCGCAGTCCGTAAACGTTCCGGAGGCGCCGTCGTAGACAAAAATTCCCGCCTCTTGATTATTCGTGGATCGGCATTTCTCCACCGTCGGGTTCGTGCCGCTGTCGCGGACCTCAATTCCAGCCAACGCGTTTCCGCTGGATTCGCAGTCCGTAAACGTTCCGGAGGCACCGGAGCAGACCAAAAATCCCACAGTGCCGCAGTTTTTCGCCGCACAGCGGGTCACGATCGGGGAAGAGTCTTTCCGGTCAACAAGAAAACCAACGCATTTCTCGGAGGTAAACAGGCAGTTTTCAAAGGCGCACAGGGGAGCGTGGATACGAACTGCACTGGTTCCAGAATCTTGAGAGTCTCCCTCATTTTTGATCGTGAGGTTTTTGATTTCCGCGAAGCCGGTTTCGAGGCGGAGGACGTTTTGCTTGCCGCCTTTAAGGACGGTGTAGTCGCGGTTCGTGCTTTGGCCGGTGATCGTGATGTTTTTGCGGATGACGAGCGTTTCCGGCACGTCGTGCACGCCGCGGAGGATGGTAAGCGTGCCGTCTTCTGCAGTTTTATCGTACGCTTCCTGAAGCGTCAGACCGTCGGCAGGCCAGCTGACTTCCTTCAGCACTTTCGGTTTGGAGGTCTCGATCTTCAGCGCGATCTTTTCTTTTTCGCTCTGGAATTTCCGTACCCGCGGGCAAAGCGCACAGGCCTGTTCCGCCAGTCCGAGTGCCGTTTCAAACTCTTCCGCCTCCACCTTTTTGAGCGCTTCCGAAAGAAGTTCCTCCGCTTTCGGGAAGTTCACGTCGCGCAGGAAGTCAAAGTCGGTCATTTTTCCCGTCACCTGCGGGATCTGCGATTTTTTGACATGGTGATTCGCCAGTTCGTTCGTCCGTTCGGAGACGTATTGAAAGATCTCAGAAAACTTGACGGTCCCGTCTTGGTCTTTGTCCGCCTCCATCGAGAACGCCTCGAGCAGACTCATGGTGAAGATACCGTTCCCCACCGATACCGCCTCGTAGGAGCACTGACCCGGCTGGCAGCTCTGCATCAGCATGATGTTTTCCGGCGGGTCCGCCACCGTTTCCAGCACTTGGGCGGGGGGCGATTTTATCCCTTCGAAGATCCCCTTGCTTCCTTCCGGAATATTTCGGCACGCATCCACGATCATCCAGCGGAAACCGGCTTTCGAATCACTTAGTTTTTTGAGCATCTCGTCAATGGAGACGGTCGTTTCTGCCATATTTTCGACATCTGTGTCCGATGGGCAGAACCACGAGCCTTCCTTTCCCTGGAGCTTGACCCCGTGACCGCTCAAATAAACGACGACCCAATCCCCCTCCTTAACGCGTTTCAGAAGGTTGTCGTAGCGAGAGAGGATCTTCTTTTTCAATGGCAGATCCGCAAAATTTTCTTCAGATGTCAAAAGATCGATATTCTGTTCTTCAAATCCCAATTTCAAAAGCTGCTCTTTAAAATCGCGCGCATCCTTAACCGTGCATTGGAGATTGCTGATTCCAGTATCGTAATCGCTGACCGCGACGATGAAAGCGTACTTTTGCACTCCGTCGTCTTCCGCCTTCGGAACGATGGCTACCCCGCGCTCGTTCACTGCTTCGGCAAGACACATTCCACAGAGCAAAAAACAAAGGACAAACCAATTTCGCCAGATAAAGCATTTCATCATGTCACATTCCCTATGTTGGTATATTTAAAAGCGTAAATACAAGCCTCTTCCCGATGAAGAGGCTTGTGGAGAGTTTCTGTGTATTTATTTCAGCGCGGCGCAGACGGCGTCACCGAATTCGGAGGTGCTGGACGTTCCGCCAAGGTCCGGGGTACGGATCTTTCCGGCGACCAGGACGGCACACATGGCGTCCATCAGCGCGTCGGCCAGCGCGTGTTCTCCAAGCTGGTCGAGCATCATGTTCACGGCCCAGAGCGTTCCCATCGGGTTTGCGATGCCGCGGCCTGCGATGTCCGGCGCGGAACCGTGGATCGGCTCGAACATGCTGGGGTGCTCGCCGGTCGGGTTGATGTTTCCGGAGGGGGAAATGCCGATACTTCCGAGCATTGCGGAACCGAGGTCCGTCAGAATGTCGCCGAAGAGGTTGCTTGCCACGACGACTTCGAGATCGTCCGGACGCATGATGAATTTTCCGGTCAGCGCGTCGATGTGCATTTTGCTCGACTCGATCTGCGGGTAGTCTTTCTTGACCTGTTCCTGCACTTCATCCCAGAAGACCATGGAGTATTTCAGCGCATTGGATTTCGTGGCGCTGAGGACCTTGGTCTTTCCGTGTTTCACGGCGTACTCGTACGCGTAGCGCATGATGCGTTCGGTGCCGAGCTGCGTGAAAATGGAGTTCTGGATCACTTTCTTGCCCTTGACCGGGTCTTCCGTGATGCAGCCTTCCGAGCAATATTCGCCTTCGGAGTTCTCGCGAACGACGACGAAGTCGATCTTGTCGTTCTTGATCGGGGAGACGAGACCCGGGAGGAGTTTGATCGGGCGCATGTTCACATACTGATCGAAACCGCGTCGGATCGGAAAGAGGAGATTCTGCGCGGAGACCACGTCCGAAACGCCCGGAAAACCGACGGCACCCAGGAGGATCGCGTCGCAGTCGTCGAGGATCTTCAGACCGTCTTCCGGCATCATGACGCCGTGCTTGAGGTAGTACTCGCAGCTCCACGGCAGTTCATTGAACTCAAACTTCACGTCAGCCATTGCGCCGAGTTTTTCCAGTGCTTTACGGCCTTCACGAACCACTTCGATACCGACACCGTCGCCAGGGATCAGGTCGATCTTGTACGTTTTCATGTTTTTCTCCCTCGGAGGAACGCCTCCTGTTCGAGATACGCAAAAAAATCAAAAAAAACAGAATTGATTTGATTTTATCGGATCCGCGTTTTTTGTCAAGGGGGTTTCCCGATTTTTTCGCTCATTTTCCTTCCAAACCGCGGATCTTCCGATCGTTTGGGAAGCCCCCTTTGGGAAATGCTATTTTTTAGGACACACATCGATGGGGCCGGTCGTGTTCAAATAGCAGGGGGTCTGCGTCATTTCGGGAGTACCGGGGTCTCGCATTTGGTTGATCCGTCTGCAGTTTTCAGGGATCAGGTCTTTCACGATCTTCCAGATGTCTGCAAAATCGGTATGGTGTGCGTCTGAGTATTCACCGGTGGCATCCGTTATCGCGAGAACCAGTGCAAAAACGGGTGCGCCGATCGGCAGGCAATCAGGTTCCTCGAGGTCTGTACTGAAGGTGTAGCGATCGCGGGCGTGATCATAGACGACGGCTTTTCCGGTGTTCGTGAACAGTGCACAGTAGGACTTCTCTGTTTCTCCGGCCGTGAAGATCACGGAAACGTCGGAATGGGTCTGACCGCTGATGTCCCTGCCGCCGGACTGCTGGAATACTCTGTTGAAGAACACGGTCTTGCTCTTGAGGCTTTTGGGGGGGAGAAAGTCTCGGAGTGAGGAGAAATTTCGGTTTTCCGTGCTTGGAGGATCCGCTTTCGTCATGATCTGCGGCAACAAAGGCGTGAGCGTTTCGTAGCGGATCTTCCCGCAATGGTCCTCGATGTCATTTTCGAGCGAAGCAGCATCTTTAAACGGGAAATTGGACGCCTGCATCAGGCCTTTTGGGGAACTTTCGGTAATCAAGCCGCCGGAGTGACACGCTTCCATGAGGATCATGACTTTTCTGCCGTTCAGTTTTTTGAGCAGGTCGCTGAATTCATCGTCTGTGATGCAGTGCTGACTCCCAGAACGTCCGAGGAAAAGGTACTCGTTGAATCCGTCCGCCTCCTCGCCGGAGTGGTCCCACTGATCGGAACATCCGTGACTTTCCCAGTAAATGAAGATCTCGTCGCCGGGAGAAGTTTCTTCCTGCATGCAGACGAAGGCTTTTTGTACATTTTCTTTGGTCAGATCGGGCCCCATTAGGGTGTATATTCCCTCAAACTTGCCGTACTGTTCCAAAACGCTCCTGACCTGGATGTAATTTCCGAGGCGAAAAGCAATATTGCGGTCCAATTCAAATTTTCCTGTGCTCGGAGCGTAAACGTGGGTCTGTGAGAAAATGCACGCGATGCGTTTTTTGTTCATCGCAGCCGGTTCGGATACCGGGGCAGAGGCGGAGCTAGAGCCGGCCGCTTCCGCTTCCTCGCTCAGAGAAACATGCCATTCGCGGAGGGTCTGCTGGGCAGCTGCTTGCGAAATGATGAAAAAAAGTGCTAAAATGACACAAAAAAAGTGTATTTTTTTCATGAGTATGTTCCTTGGTCAAAAATCAAAAATATTCATTTTTGCGGTTTTGAGTTTTCAGAAGTTTCCTCGAGTACCCTTTGGATCTGCCGCAGCGTTTCCGGGGCCGTGACTTCTTCTTTCAGCTCACGCAGCAGTGTGAGCGCCCTTTCTTTCTCGTCTGCCGCGTAAAGAGCTGCGGCGAGGTCCAGTTTATCCGCAGTTTGCTGGGATGCTTGGGCCGCTTCTTCGAAGTACGGGACCGCCTCCTCGAACTTGCGCAGTGTGAAGAGGGTGAGTGCCGTCAGTTTGGCACAGTCTCTTTTCTGCCGGTCGTTGAGCGTCTCGGCCGGGAGGGTCTCCAGGACTTGCTTGGCCAGCTCCGGCTGATCGGCGGTGTAAAGCAGGAACGCGGCGTATTCGAGATACAGACCGGCCTCCTCCGGATCGTTGGCGAGCGCGACGCGGAACAGTTCATTAAGGTTCTGCAGTCTTGCATCCATCGGAGGAAACTCTCTGTCGGAACTTTGTCCGCAGAGCGGAAAACCGAGCGCGGCAAGCGTCCATTCCGGCATCCGATCCTCTGGAAGGATAGACGCCCGCAATTCCCGCAGGATCCTTATCTTCTCTTCCTTGGGTTTCGCATATACATCATTCTGTGTGTCGGAAAATTCGAAAGGAACTGCCTGAGGCGCTTCTGTCACGTATTCTGAATGGAGGAAGTCGGAATCCTGCTCGGAGGCGCCGGGAGTTTGCTCAAGAACGTCGGAACTCTCTTCAGGAGCGATCTGGGGCTCGAGCATGTTCGCGATCTTTTTCTCTGGATCTTGTTCCTGCATCAAAAGAGGCGCACACAGCATTGCTAAACCTCCGCAGGTCGCAAGGCCGAGAAATGAAAACCACGCTCTTGCCCTCACGTGATGGCAAGTCTCGGAGCGGGAGGCCGGGGAATTGGAGGCCGGGGAATTGGAGGCCGGGGAATTGGAGGCTGCGGGGCGAGACGGTTGCATCGGCATGACGGATCTCTGCGCGTCCTGCAGCGTGCCGCACCGGGCGTGGAGGGCCATTTCGTCACGACAGAGAGGGCATTGCGCGAGATGTTCACGGTACTCCTCGAGCTTTTCTTCGGGAAGTGCGCCGGCTATCAGGTCTTCCAGAAACTCTATGTCAAAGGCGGGATGCCAACCTTCCAGGTCGCGGCATCGGGCATCGTTTATACATTTCTCCATGATCGGCAGCAGGGCCTCGAAAAGACTGTTTTTACTCATTCCTGGTCCTCCGTCGGTGAAAAAAGCAGGTGAGCGAGTGCCTTATGGTCCATTACAGCGGCATTTAGGTCTCCGCCCCAGAAATAGAGTTCCGATTTTTGGTATTCGCTGCAGAAATATTCCGCCAAATGCAGTTCTGCCGCCTGTCTCCGTCTTGTCGTGAGCGCGGGATCCTCGCCGAGTATCGCAGCGATCTGCTGATTGGTGAGCGCGTCTCGGTAAAAGTACTCCAAACGCATTTTTTCCTGCGGCGTCAGAAGTGCGTAAGAGCGTTCCAGGAGTTTTCGCAGTTCTTCAATTTTTTCCTGTTCCATCGAGATGTCCGCGGAGTTTGCCTGCGCGTTTTCCAGGACGTCCTCCTCCGCAGAGACGAACACATTCGTTTCCTTCATGACTCTTCGCCGATTCGAAACATAATTTACCAAAACGGTCGCCAGCCAATGACGGATGCCGACCTTTCCGTGATATTTTCGGATCAGCGGCACTTTCGCTTTGTTTTCCGCATCGAGAAGATAGACCGTCAATTCTCCGATCCAGTCCGCGACGCCAAAATCGTTTCGGACGGCCGGATCGTTCAGCTGCACAAGACGTTTGCCGATCTGGTGCAGGTAAGGGGCGTACTGTTCCTGGAAATACACACCTGCTTTAGATTGTCTTTTGTACAACGCTTCGGAAAAAACCATATCAGAAAGCGGCGAGCCTGCGGGAGTCTTCTCAAGTGCATCTGCAACCAACATACCGTCCTCCCTGAAGCCGCGTTTCTCCCAATGGAAAAGCCAGGCAGGCAGAAGACGGAGCAAAAGTTCCTTGCTTTGGGCCTCTGTCTGAAATTGGGCTTTATCATCGTAATAGACGCAAACATACCGGTCGGCCAGCTCAATGGTCTGACCGTGTATTTGCTCGCCTTTGGAGGACAGTTCATTCGGCAGTAACTTGAAAAAATCGGATCGCATCTAAAATATCCGGATCGGTTTCTGGTTTTCTGTTTTTTCAGTTTTGTTACGAATACCCGCATTCCCATTGCCCCGGGATCGTGTGCCGAAACAATGGGAATCGGGTGAACAGTGCGTTCTTAAGGGAATTCATGACCCTATGGATCCAAGACCCCATGGATCCAGGATCATGGATCTAGGGTCATGGATCTAGGATCATGGATCTAGGATCATGGATTCAGGATCATGGATTCAGGATCATGGATTCAGGATCATGGGGACGGAGAGGTCATCCTGCAGAAATACATTCTGTTCGACCTCGTACGCCTCTTTCACAAAATCGTAAACTTTCCCTTTGATATTTTGATACAGCTGTTTATGCGTCAGCGACGGCGTATTCTGCAGCTCTTTCACGATAAACCAAGTCATGACGCTCATATCCATCTGGGAGCGCATGAGGGAAACTTCATTTTGGGCAGAGGAGGTGATGAGCGCCAGGTCGGACTGTCCGATGTCCTTCACGTAAGCGCATTCGCCGAAACCGAAATCCCACTCCGCGTCGGAAGTGAGCGATTTGGCCTGACTGCCCAAGCCGCCGCTGTAGCAGGTATCCAGGATCACGAGGACCTTTCTTCCGGAAAGGTCCTGCAGCCAGCGTCCGAATTCGTCGTCACGGAGCTGCGTTTCCGGATCGTTCGGTTTCGAGTCGTACAGAACAAGCGTTTCGTCCATTCCATCATTCTCGTCTCCGTTCGTGTCCGAGTATCGTGATCCGTGGCCCGTCCAGTAAATGATGACTTCATCTCCAGGTTTGGTGTTGTCACGCAGGTATTCGGTGAAAAGTTTGCGCATATTTTCCATTGTGACCTCCTCATTTTTGTAAATGAGGCTTTTGTCCAAGTTGATATAGGAATTTTGGGCAAAGAATTTTCCCATTGCCTGCAGATCGCCTTCGCATGCCGGAAGGCTGTTGATCCGCGAGTGTTCATACCGTGCGACACCGATGCCGACAAAGATGCGCTCCTTCTTGGCGGCTGACGGACGCCCGCCTCGGGGATAGGTCGTAATGTCCAGATTGAACTCTGCCATTTGAGGGGTCGAACCGCGCTCTTTTTCGGTGACTGCGACTCCCCGGACCCCCTGATTGAGCGAATACACATCTGTCTCTGAAAGAGATTTCACCGAACCGCTATTTCGAAAATCTGCCACCGAGGCATCTTTGATCGGCTGGAGGGTCACGACTGCCTGGAGCGTCTCCTTGCCAAACGGAGCTTGGGTCGTCAGGTCGAAGTTCATTTCCTGGGACGGTATCAAGATCTGGGTATTCGCCTCGATTTTGTTGTTTTGCTCGAATTTATTGGGGAAAAGGAGCGAAACATTCCCCACCGCGTCCTTGTACAGAAGGTAAAGGTAACCGCTTCGGCTGGAAGTCACCGTGACGTGCATCCGATCGCCTTCTTCGTAAACGCGGTCTTGGTGATCCATGGAGATGTTCACGTAAAACGTTTCTGATCTCCGTTCTGTTACGACCATTCCGCGCGCTCCGGAGGCTGCTGCGTCGGAAACTGTGCCCGAGATGCCGAAATAGAGGCAAAGGAGTCCAAAAATCGTCAAATATCGTTTCATTTTTTAGTACCTTTTTAATTTTTGTGTGATTTGGGTTTTCGTACGATGAAAGAGACCTCATCCTGCGCAAAATGCGTTAGTGAAAAACGCCGTTTGACCGTTTCTCCAGGTCCGTTGGTCCGTTTCTCCAAAACTTTTTTGACCAACTCGCCGGTCTGTTCTGCCATCGTTGGAGTCCAGCGGAAATTCGAGCGGTCTAAAGCAAATTTACCGTTTGGCGAGGGCGCTGCTGCGCTCATTTCCGGATCCCACCCTCCTAAAACGAGCGGTTTGTCCGTCACGATCGCCTTCACCCGGTACTGCCCGATGAGACCGGCTGTCGTAATTTGGTATTTCGCATTCGGACCAGGAACCGAGAATTCCTCGCCGGCGCGAACCAGATTTTGGTCTCCTGCCTGTGGGTAAAGCATCGTAATGTCCCCTTTGGGAGAGATACCGATCAGGTAAAGATACCCATCCTGCGCGCTTTTGCCGTAGACCGTGACCGGTTCGGCGATCTGATACATCCCGCCGTCAAATTTGTCGACGGTAACATCCAGCATGTGATCCGATTTTTGATTGGCGATGAGCGCGACCAATTCCACCGGACCGATCGCCGGAATGATCTCCGTTTCCGTTTCAGCTTCCGTTTCAGCTTCCGATTCAGCTTCCGATTCAGCTTCCGTTTCAGCTTCCGTTTCAGCTTCCGTTTCAGTTTCCGTTTCAGCTTCCGTTTCAGCTTCCGTTTCAGTTTCCGTTTCAGTTTCAGTTTCCGTTTCAGCTTCTGTTTCAGCTTCTGTTTCAGCTTCTGTTTCAGCTTCCGTTTCAGCTTCCGTTTCAGTTTCCGCTTCCGTTTCCGTTTCCGTTTCCGTTTCAGCTTCCGTTTCAGCTTCCGTTTCAGCTTCCGTTTCAGCTTCCGTTTCAGCTTCAGCTTCAGTTTCCGTTTCCGTTTCAGTTTCCGTTTCAGTTTCAGCTTCCGTTTCCGCTTCCGTTTCAGTTTCCGATTCAGCTTCCGTTTCAGCTTCCGATTCAGGTTTTACCATTTTCTGGACCAGCGCATAGTCGATCTCCGGATTTTCCGCCTGAACGACGTAAGGGTACCATAGAAAATCGGGATGGTCTTTCACGCTGCTTCCCGTCCATTTCCCGGACCCCATGACGGGCACACCGTTATGCAGTTTCAGTTCGAATGTGTACTTTTTGTAGAGCGATTTCAGACCGACGAAATCTTTTCCGACGGCATCGTCCGCGAACCAGATCTCGATTGACCCGACACCGCGTTCGCCCTGCGGGGTCATTTTGACGCGGTATTCGTAGATCGGGTAATTCCAGACAGGAAGTCCCGGTTCGATGTCCGCAACGATCGGAACACCCTGTTCTTTGATGTGCAGTTTGAGGGCTTTCCAGAATTCCGTCGGCTCAATATCAGCGGGGTCGCCGCCCTCGGCAAACCGGGTCCCGAAAAAGTTCGCGACGTCTGCGGTGTGGCTGATCGTCAAAAGACCTTTCTGATCTCCGACGCTAAGCTGCTGATTTCCAGATTGGATTCCCGTTTTGGGTTCCTCTTCCAAGACCGCCGACGCAGACCAGGCATGGCAGTAACCGAACCATCCGGGAACATTTGGGCCGGAGGGATTGTTCTTTTTCTCCCATTCTGCCGAATTTTTGTCGTACTCTTGGTCATATTTCGCAAGCGGCCCAACGATCTCCCCGCGTCGCATGGGCCACCAGTACCCCGACCAGACCGTTTTTTTGGAACGTGCGTGTTCTTCGTAGCTCCAAGCCGTCTCTGAAGAGAGGGACGCCTGAATGACAAAAATGAACAAAAGAAGGTATGAGATCCTGCGATACATTCTATTCATCTCCTTCGCTATTGGCCGGAATGTACTCCAAAAGACGGGAATGCGTCACCCCGTTGTCGCTGAAGATCGGCCACGGTTTTCCCGGTGCCCAGATCTGACGGACGGTCCGATTGCCGGAACGGATCTCGACGTTGACGTTTTCGGAGGAACTCACGGCCGGCACATTCAGGGATTTTACCTGTGCGGCAGGCACGGACTTGATGTTCTGCGACACGATACTCGCAAATCCCAGATCCTCCAGAGATTTTGTTTTTCCGTTTCCGATGACTGTTTCGTAGATCTGCGGCTCGAGGCTCTTCGTTCTTCCGGCCAGACTGTTGAAGATCGGCATATCGAGCGGAAGAGACGAAAGCATGCCGAGGACCGGAGTCGGCTGACCGTCCGAGGTAAGGTACGTCTCTGTGAACTCTGCAGTCCGTTCGCCGCGCTTCACTCGGGAAGTCGTACGAATGAGCATGCCGCTTTTCTGATCGACCCAGATCTCTACTTCTGGACTGCGAACTCCCGGTTCTGCACAGCGGATCGACGCCCGCCAACAGTTACGGTCATGGATTTTTTCTGTGCCTGTCACTTCAAACGACCACCGGATGCCCTTGCCTGCGGAAGATGAAGCGTCGGAGGTGACTGACATTTGAGGCACCGTCTCCACCGTCCATCGGTCACCCGTCTGCCAGTCGAGCCGCATCTCTTTGCCGTCGCAAAAAGACGCAACAGAAAGGGCTGCACAAAAAAGGCACGATGCTATTCTCTTTTTCATTGTGTTTTCTCCTGTTTTTCAGAAAGGCTCCGACTTTTACTGCCAGAGCCTTACCGAAATTTCCTACTGGATCAGCCAACCGCCGTTGTGGACCGGTTCTGGATCGACCTCTTTCTCACGCTGGCCCCCCTGCGTCTGTGCCTGCACCTGAACCTGCGCCTGTTTCTGAGACTGCGCCTGTTTTGGAGACTGCGCCTGCGTTTGAGACTGCGCCTGTTTCTGAGACTGCGCCTGTTTCTGAGACTGCGCCTGTTTCTGAGACTGCGCCTGCGTTTGAGACTGCGCCTGAGACTGCGCCTGAGACTGCGCCTGTTTCTGAGACTGCGCCTGTTTCTGAGACTGCGCCTGTTTCTGAGACTGCGCCTGCGCCTGCGCCTGAGACTGCGCCTGCGTTTGAGACTGCGCCTGCGCCTGAGACTGCGCCTGCGCCTGAGACTGCGCCTGCGCCTGAGACTGCGCCTGTTTCTGAGACTGCGCCTGCGTTTGAGACTGCGCCTGTTTCTGAGACTGCGCCTGTTTTGGAGACTGCGCCTGTTTTGGAGACTGCGCCTGTTTCTGAGACTGCGCCTGTTTCTGAGACTGCGCCTGCGCCTGAGACTGCGCCTGTTTCTGAGACTGCGCGGGCTCCTCTTTCACTGGGGCTTCAACGACGACATTCTGTTTCTGCGGTGCGATATATACCTGTTTCTGACTCTGTACTTGCTGTGCCTGGCTGACTCCGGAGATCAGGACCAGTGCGAAGAGCGAACCAAATGCAGTGATATTTTTTTTCATGATGAACTCCATCAAAAGTAAAGTTAAAAGTAAAACTCTTTCCGTTTATTAGGTCAATGTAAATATTGGGAACGGATTGACTCGAATTTTAAAAAAAAATCTCAAAAATTCTCAAAAATTCTCAAAAATTCTCAAAAATTCTCAAAAAATCGCCAAAGATCCCAATTTTACGGGGCTGGATCATTGTGTGTGAATGACACAGCGTTCTGGATCCTGCGTATTTTTGTCGAGATTTAAACGATCATCCATTCAAACGGGACCGTAACGGCAAACTCCTGAAATCATATTGTATCATATTTTGTAAAATTTTCTAGTGGGAAAAGCTAAAAAATGAAAATTTTATTCAGCACTCCTTGACAGAAAAGCGCGTTGGGGTAAAATTTGAAATATCGTTAAATTTTGCCCGAGGCGCATATTTTGTGCTTGAAAAACGCACTTCAGATCGAAATTTACTTCCAGGGAGCGGCCGTATGCCTTCCGTTTCATTGAATTCCCGTCTCGGAGATCTCAGCGTCGGAGAGTCTGGTCTCACCGAATGCGCTTGGGACGGTGTGGAAACTGTTCAGTTCCGAAACGGTTAGAATGCGGGAGGCGCTGGATCGGAAAGACGGGAAAGACGCAGGGAAAAACGCAGGGAAAAACGCAGGGAAAAACGCAGGGGGCTCGGCGTTTTTGCCGGATGCTCTGGTTTTCGTCCACGCGGATCCAGAACCGCTCGTGCCGGCACCGGGGGAACTTTTCATTCTCTGCGGAGTCGATCCGGAAGATCTGAAACGCCGGGAGTGCATTTTTCCGGAAAAGATCTCGATCCAGCGCACCGCCTCGCACTACGTTCGCCGCGCGGAACTCACGCCGCACGCAGAACTCACGCCGCACGCGGATTTCCGCCGCACGCAGAACTCACACCGCACGCGGATTTCCGCCGCACGCAGAGCTCGCCGGACTTTTCACCGGGCCGTCCAGTGACCTTTACTGGCTGGGAGACCTTTCGCTTCGCGCTTTCGGCACGAACGGGACGCTGAAAAAACGGGTCACTTTCGAGAAAGACGGCATTTTTACCTTTTCCCTGAATGCGGGCGGAACTCCCTGCGAAGGCGTTTTTCCGCACCTGCGGCTCCTGGTCGACGGAAAGTGTGCGGGGAATTTCGGCTCTCTCCAGATCCATCAGGAAGAGTGACGGCAGATGCTTTGAGACCGCGGTTTCGGGTCGGGAAAATCCGAAAAAGCCCTCAAAAACGGAATGTTTTCGGCTTCGGTGAACTTTTCCGGCGGACTAGCCGTAAATGAAATGTGTGTGTACGTAAAGATTTTTCCATTTTTAGCCTCATGCCGCACAAAAGGAAAGTGCGGAGGGCGCCTCAATGAGTGAAGAAAAAATGAATGCAGAAAAAATGAATGCAGAAAAAATCATTTCCATCAAAGATTTCCAGCAGCTGATCCGCGATATGTACTTCGAGAAAGACGCTGCCCGCGGAGCGGAAGCGACGTTTCTCTGGCTGATGGAAGAGGTCGGCGAGCTTGCGGCGGCACTGCGTGAAGGGACGCAGGAAGAGCTGGCACTCGAATTCGCGGATGTTCTGGCGTGGCTCACCACGATCGCCAACGTGCGCGGCATTGATCTGACCGAAGCGGTCCGCGCGAAATACGGTGACGGATGCCCCGGCTGCGGACAGTACGTCTGCACGTGCCCTGACTCGGAAAAACCGTAGGATCTGCTTCCTTTTTTCATTCGCGAAGGAGCCTCAAAATGAAATTTCGTTCCGTTTCGGAAAGCCTGATGGTTTACGGGGCTTTCGTTTTCCTGAATTCGTTCAGCAAACCGACTGTTTTCGCATCGCGGGCAACGTCCGCCTTCATTTTGCGCGCACTCGCCATTTTCGTGCTCCTTTTTGCGGAAACGCTTTCCGGAACGTGCAGTGAACTCCCTGCGTCGGCTGGTGAACTCCCTGCGTCGGCGCAGGATCTCGGCTGGTCTGAGTCGGAGGTCCAGGTCCGTGTCGGCCTCCTTCCGGCCTCGGTTTCCGGCGAGGAACGGGTACGTACCGGCATCTGGAAACCGGGACGCTGGACGCCATTTCGGGTCAGGATCGCGCCAACGCAGAACGCGGAAGAGAGTTTCTCCGGACGGATCGTTTTGGAACTCTCCGATCCCGACGGAGTCACCGTTTCGACCGAGCAGGAGATCCGCGGCAAATTTCCGCTCACGGTAGAACTTTGCGGACTTCCGGGCAATTCGAGCACGCAGTTCACGCTGAAGATCTTTCGCACACGCAGTACTTCCGATTCGGAGGCGTTTCAGGATGGAGCAGCGTCAGCGTCAGCGTCAGAGTCAGAGTCAGCGTCAGAGTCCGAGCTCGTTTTTCAGACGACGCGGGAACTTGACGGTGCGCTTTCCGAGACGAAAGGGACGATCTGGGTCGTCGGTCCCTCCGATGCCGGAGCGGAAGCTGGAGTCGCGCAGATCCCGTCTGCGGGAGATCGGAAACCGAAGATCGTCCGTTTTGCGGCGGCGTCTGACCTTCCGCGCTCTCTGAAAGCCTGGGAACTCGCAGACGTTCTGGTACTCACGACGGAAGATGAGTCCGTTTTGGATTCGTGGCGTTCGGAGGAGATCCGGCGTCTGGAAGCCTGGACCCGTCAGGGGGGCATTTTGGTCTTGAGCGTGGGACGCAATGCGGAAAAGTGGTCGGCAGATCCGAACTGGCGTGCTTTCCTTCCCGGTACGTTCGAGAAAGTCGTACCCGTCCGCGAGACCGCTGCGATGGAAGTCTTCGCCAATTCACCGATCCCGATCACGCTTTTGGGGGTCTCGGAGCGCTTCCGCATCCCCGTCGCCCGATTTACGGAGCTTCGCTCGGGGATCCAGCTCAGAGCGAAGCAGTTTGACCTGCCGCTCGTCCTCCGCGATTCCATGGAACTGGGGCAGGTGCACTGGGTCACGTTTGACCTCACGCATCCGGCTTTGATGAACTGGGAGGGAAAAGGGAGTTTCATTTCCGCTTTGCTCGATTTTCCGACGGAGAGTCTTGATGCTGGAGAAAAAAAGTCCCGCGGCATGGAACTCGGTTTCGACGACATGGCGGGGCAGATGCGCAGTGCTCTGGACGATTTTGACGGGATCCAGCCGGTCTCCTTTGGACTTCTGGCACTCTTTTTCTTCCTTTACCTCCTGATCGTTGGACCCGGCTGCTGGTTCCTTTGCAAAAAACTTCCGCGAGGCGGCGAGACGGCATCTTGGACCGCGTTTTTTCTGTCGGTCTGCGTCGGCTGCGCTTTGCTTTACGCGTTCACTGGGAAAGACGGTGCGATCCGCGTGAATCAGATCCAGGTCACCGACTACGTTCAGGAAACGGGGGCCGTCCGGCAGTCGCTTTGGGCAAACGTCTGGTCTCCTGACGCAAAACGGATGACTCTGCAGCTCGTGCCGACCCCCTTTGAAGTGCCTGCAGAACTTTCCGCTCCGGCAGACGCTGCTTCCGGCGCCTCCATTCCAGACCCTGCGGAGAACCAGGTCCAAACGCGCATCGGCTGGTTCGGACTTCCGGGAAATTTCTTGGGAGGGATGAACTCGCGCATCTCCGGCGCTTCTCTCGTCCTTTCAGAGGAAGAGGGCTGCTGGATCCGCGGCGGCAGGATGGAAAACGTTCCGTTTTTTGCACGTTCGACGAAAAGTTTCAGCGCGAGCCGTTGGTTCCTCTTTCCTGAGGGAACGGAAAGACCGAAGTTTGCCGAATTGCGCACATTTTATCAAACGCGTGTTCTAGGAGAGATACGCAACCCCTTTGCTGTGCCGATGGAGCACGGCCTCCTTCTTTTCGACGGCTGGGCGTGGGAGATCGGACGGATCGAACCGGGGGGAACGTTCACCATCACGGAAACGACGCCATACCTGGCCGCTTCCGCACTCCTTCTGGATGCCGATTTCATCGAGGACCATTCCGTGAAATCAAGCGTCGGCATTCGGCGCAAAAACCGGCCTTACGACAGAGCGTCACGCGATCTGGAGTACATCGTGCGGACGATGCTCTTTTACGAAAAATGCGGCGGGGCTTCGTACACGGGACTCCATCACTGTTTCCAGGAGCATTTGGACGCCTCGCAGCTCCTGAATTGCCGAACGGCGATCTTTTATGCCGCTGTGCCGGAAGTGCCGGAAGTGCCGGAAGTTCCGAAAGTGCCGGAAGTTCCGAAAGTGCCGGAAGTGCCGGAAGTGCCGGAAGTGCCGGAAGTGCCGGAAGTGCCGGAAGTGCCGGAAGTGCCGGAAGTGCCGGAAGTGCCGGAAGTGCCGAAAGTGCCGGAAGTGCCGGAGTCTGGGACCGTGCAGAAAAATGGAGTGGAGCGGGAGCTTTTCACCCGTCTGGAAGTCCAGGAAAATGCGGCATCGCAGACGCTTTCAGGCGGAGATCCAGGAGTCCGTGACAAAAATGTGCGTCTCCTGCGCGTTTTCCTTCCCGTTTCCGAAGAGTAGCGGAGACGCCGGAGCTGTTTTCGGAATTTTTCCCGAACGGGACGGTTTCCGTTTGATTTTTTTATTTTTGTTCTCCGGAATTTGATTTTCCGGGATTTTAATTTTCCAGAATTTGAGCAGCAGATCATGATCCAAACGCACGACCTGACGAAAGTTTACGGCAGTTTACGCGCCATCGATTCCCTTGAGCTCTCGCTTGGCGAGCGGGATGTCTTTGGTTTCATCGGTCCTAACGGAGCGGGAAAAACGACGACGATGAAGATCCTCACGACGCTTTTGGAGCCGAGTTGGGGGGAGGCGACCGTCTGCGGCTACTCGATCTACACGCATGCGGCCGAATTGCGCCGTGTGATCGGGTACATGCCGGACTTTTTCGGCGTCTACGAGGACATGCAGGTCATCGAGTACCTGGAGTTTTTTGCCGCGGCCTACCGGATCCGGGGTGAGAAACGCAGGAAACGGTGTGAGGAAATGCTGGAACTGGTGGATCTTGGCTACAAAAGGAACGCGCTGGTGACGAGTTTGTCCCGCGGTATGACGCAGCGGCTCGGTCTTGCCCGTGTTTTGCTGCACGATCCGCAGGTCCTGCTTCTGGACGAGCCGGCAAGCGGTCTGGATCCGCGTGCGAGGATCGAGATCCGAACCCTTTTGAAAGAATTGAGTAAAATGGGCAAAACCATCATGGTCTCGAGTCACATTTTGCCCGAACTCGCCGACGTGTGCAACAAGATCGGCATCATCGAGCGCGGAAAACTGCTCGTGAACGCCAATGTGGAGGACGTTCTGCGGCAGGTCCGGCGTGCTGGACGGATCCATTTGACGCTGGCGGAGGAACAGCCTTGCGAGGGATTCCGTTCCCGACCGGCAGAGCATGCCGCGAAGATCGCAGAGGGCCTGGAAATGACTGCCGGCATTGAGGTGAAAGACGCGCTCAATTTTTCCATCCAGCTCCGCGAGGGCGTGGAGGACTACTCGGAGATCCCTGCCGTTCTGGCGGCTGCCGGGATCCGGTTCCTTTCCATCCATGAGGATGAGATCAACCTAGAAACGGCGTTCATGACGCTGACTCGCGGAATCACCTCCTGACCCCCAAAAAAACGCGGAGCTTCCCCGAACGTGGAGCTTCCCCGAACGCGGAGCTTCCCCGAACGCGGAGCTTCCCCGAACTCGGAGTTTCCCCGAACGCGGAGCTTCTGCCCCCGCATCTGAATTTTCAGGCGCGGTCCGACGTCATTTTTCGTTTCCGTCCCTTCCATCATCAGCCAGATCCATGCTCGCAAAACTTCAAACCCTCACACTCAGCGGGATCGACGCCCTTCCGGTAGACGTGGAGATCGACATTTGCCCTGGACATTCCAACGTCACGCTCGTAGGGCTTCCGTCGCAAGTCGTAAAAGAAAGCATTCAGCGCGTCATGCGTGCACTGGAAAATTCCGGGTTTTCGTCTCCTGGAAGTGCCATTTTGATCAATTTGGCCCCGGCGGAGATGCACAAGCAGGCGGCATCTTTTGACCTTCCGATCGCGATCGGTCTCCTTGCGAGTCAGGGGCAGGTCCCGTTTGAGAGTCTTGACGAATTCGTCATGGTCGGAGAACTTGCGCTTGACGGGCAGCTTCGTCCCATTCGGGGCGCACTTTCCATGGCGCTGGCGTGCGAAAAGCTCCGGATGACCAATCCGCGGCTTCGCGGTCTGATCCTCCCGTCGGAAAATGCGGCCGAGGCTGCCGTCGTGGAATCGATCGAAGTGATCCCGGTCTCGAGCATCGCGCAGCTTTTGGCGTTTCTTCTTGGAGACGTCGACATCGATCCGTCACCCTCCCGTTTGGAAGAGATCTACGCGGCACACTCGCAGTACGATTTAGATTTTGCGGACGTTCGGGGACAGGAAATGGCGAAGCGTGCCATGATGATCGCGGCTGCCGGAGCGCACAATATGCTCATGATCGGTCCGCCCGGCTCCGGGAAAACGATGCTGGCGAAACGGCTTCCCAGCGTGCTGCCGGAGCTTTTGCCTTCCGAATCGGTCGAAACGACGCGCATTTACAGCTCGATGGGAAAGATCTCCTCGCGCACACCGCTGATCGTTCGTCGTCCCTTCCGCTCGCCGCACCACACGATCAGCGATTCCGGCATGGTGGGAGGTGGAAGTACGCCAACGCCGGGTGAGATCTCGCTCGCGCACAACGGAGTCCTTTTTCTGGATGAGCTTCCC
This sequence comes from Planctomycetaceae bacterium, assembly GCA_015062085.1. Next base: position 1,263 of record SUVI01000053.1, on the reverse strand, counting down.
GAATTCAGCCGCCGTACGCTCGAAGTGCTCCGTCAGCCGCTTGAGGACCGTGAAGTCACGATCTCCCGTGCGCAGGCGACCGCGACTTTCCCGAGCGACTTCATGCTCATCGCAGCCATGAATCCGTGCCCGTGTGGATTCCGAGGGGATCTGCGCCGGCAGTGCAATTGCTCGGTCCCGTTGATCGAGCGGTACATGTCGAAAATCAGCGGCCCGCTCTTGGACCGCATCGACATTCATGTGGAAGTGCCGGCCGTTCCGTACGAGGACCTTTCCGTCGCCTCCACTGCCACGGGGACTTCCAGTGCGGAGATCCGCCGCGAAGTTCTGCGTGCCAGGCAGATCCAGGCCCGGCGTTTCGGGTACGTGCTGCGGAATTTCGATTCTCGTTTTGAGCTAGGGCCTGGGCATGAAGAGGAAACGAACGGGAATGGTCTCCAGACCGGCTCGGCAGCTGAAACGGTTTCCGGTCACGTTTCCGGTCACACTTCCGTCTCGACGGGGCAGGTGCGGTACAATGCGCAGATGACGACGCGCCAAATTCGCCAATTTTGCCAGCTGGACCAGCAGAGCATCCAGCATCTTCGTGCCGCGATGCACCAATTTGGACTTTCGGCACGCGCACACGACAAAGTACTCCGGATCGCACGCACGATCGCGGACCTCGACGGTTCGGAGAAGATCCAGGCCGACCATCTTGCCGAGGCCATCAATTACCGCATCCTCGACCGGAATCTCTGGACCTGACCCAGCCTTTCCGAAACGCGGACTCCGTTTGAACGCGCACACCGTTTGAACGCGGACTCCGTTTGAACGCGGACTCCGTTTGAACGCGGACGCTGTTTGAACGCGGACTCCGTTTGAACGCAGACGACGTTTGAACGCGCACTCTGTTTGAACGCGCACTCTGTTTGAACGCGGACTCCGTTTGAACGCGGACTCCGTTTGAACGCGGACTCCGTTTGAACGCGGACTCCGTTTGAACGCGGACTCCGTTTGAACGCGGACTCCGTTTGAACGCGCACTCCGTTTGAACGCGCACTCCGTTTGAACGCGCACTCCGTTTGGACGCGCACACCGTTTGAACGCGCACACCGTTTGAACGCGCACTCCGTTTGAACGCAGACGACGTTTGGACGCGCACTCCGTTTGGACGCGGACTCCGTTTGAACGCGCACTCTGTTTGAACGCGGACTCCGTTTGAACGCGGACTCCGTTTGAACGCGGACTCCGTTTGAACGCGGACTCCGTTTGAACGCGGAC
>SUVI01000052.1 GCA_015062085.1 Planctomycetaceae bacterium | reverse complement strand
ATCTTGCGATGAGACCGGCCGCTTCGCTTGTGAACCGCCATGCGGGGACGCTTTTATCTTCCAGAATTTTTTCGAGAGCCGTGACCGCGCGTTCGTCTTTCCCCGCCATGAACGAAAGCAGAGCCGCTCGGCACCATTCCGGCGTAGTTCTCGGCCCGCTCTCCCAGACTTCCGCCTCCCACGCATTCAGTTCCTTTTCCAAGGCCAAAAGCGTCTCAACGACCTCTGTTTCGATGTTCCCCCACGTCACGCCATTCTCCGCCTCCGCGGTGATTTCGGTTTCGAGGACCAGCTCCGTTTCCGCGGCGATTTCCGCCTTAAGCTCTCCATCTGCTCCGCAGACCGCTGAAGCTCCGGAAAAGAGCAAAGCGCACGCAAGTTTCACGATCTGAGACATTTCCCTTTCTCCTTTTTATTTGGCTTTCAGCAAAATTTCCAATTCTGTGTTTCATTATACTCGGAAATTTTCGGCAAAGAGCGCAAAATTCCTCTCAACCGTCCTTTTTTTCTGAAATTTCGTCAAAAATTTTCCATTCAGGAGGAATCTTCTTGAAATTTCAAATCTCCAGTGTAAAATAAGGGAAATACTTTGTCAGGATCCGATCCTAGAAAATTCAAAATTTCCAAAGCCCATGATCCAGCGCATTCAGTCAGCTCCTCCCGTCTGGCAGTACCCGGTGTACCGTCCGACGGACAAAACGGCGATTTTCGTGCCGTGCTATATCGACCAGTTTTATCCTCATGCCGCGGTCTCAATGGTGGAGATCTTGGAACGGCTCGGGATCCAGATCTATTTTCCGTCCGGTCAGACCTGCTGCGGTCAGCCTGCGTTTAATTCCGGCGCGTGGGACGAGGCTCGTAAAGTCGTGCGTGTCTTCGCGAAAACGTTCGCCGCGTATGATTGGATCATCTGTCCGTCCGGTTCCTGCACGGCCATGTGCCGCGTGTTTTTCGAGCACCTCTTCCCCGATGACCCGGAGATCACCGGCGTGGGAAAACGAGTCGTAGAACTTACCGAATTCCTCGTGAATGTCCTCGGCGTCACCGAGCTGGGCGCACGCTTTCCGCAGAAAGTCACCCTTCACATCGGCTGCCATGGCCGGCGTGAACTCGGGATCACCGACCAGCCCGTCAAATTGCTGAAAAATGTCCGCGGCCTGGAGTATGTCGAACTCCCGCACATGGAAGACTGCTGCGGCTTCGGCGGGACGTTCAGTGTCAAATTCCCCAACCTTTCTCTCGACATGGGCCGCGCCAAGTGCGAAAATATCGCCTCGACCGGCGCCTCCGTCGTCGCTTCCATCGACACCAGCTGCCTCATGCACATCGGAGGCATCCTCCAACTCGATCCCCAAAAGAAAAAGATCCGTCCCATGCACATCGCTGAGATCCTCAACTGCCGGTAGGCGTAATTTCACAATTCCGAGAGAAATTCACCACTGAGATCACAGAAAATGCACAGAAAACACTGAAATGAGGATGTGCAGAATGCAGCTCATCCCGGCAGTTTGATGTGGAAGATGATAAAATAAATGGAAATAAGATGGATTTTGTATGAATGAGTCAGAACGCACTTCCCAGAATTGGATTTTAACAGAAGAAAGTTATCTGATCCGCGGTGCCTGTATGGAAGTATCGCGAGTTTTGGGATGTGGTTTCCTGGAGGAAGTTTACCAGGAAGCATTGGAATATGAATTGAAATTGAGAAATATTCCCTTTGTATCTCAGCCAAAATTGCGGCTGGAGTATAAAGGGCACAAACTGGATCAATACTACCGTCCGGATTTTATTTGCTTTGGCAAAATTATTTTGGAATTAAAATCGGTCGAAGCATTGACAGATCGCCACAAAGCGCAACTTTTAAATTACCTAAAAGCGACGCATATGAAATTGGGATTTTTGATCAATTTCAATGTGCAGCCGGTCGAGATCCGCCGATTTGTCAGCTAGGAAAAGAAAGTTATGCGAGTGGGAATGGTACACAGTGAGAAAAGGAGAGGCTTTTCAAAGCTTTTCTGTGTTTCTCTGTAAATTCTGTGTATTCAGTGGTAAAATAAATGAAAGCAGGATAGACGATGAGTACCGGTAAGCTCCAGCCTCAGGAAGGTTTTCCGTTCCAGAAAAAAGAGATGCACGATCTGTGCGTCTGCGGCGGGTCACCCGCGACGGCGGCGTCGGCAAGGCGCTCGAATGATGCGTACACGAAAATGCTGGAACGTACGCCCGAATTCCAGCAGTGGCGGGAAAACGCGCACGCGATCAAACGTTTTTCCGTCCAGCATCTGGATCAGCTGCTCGTGCAGTTCGAGAAGAATCTCCAAAAAAAGGGGGTCGAAGTCTTCTGGGCTGCCGACGCAGAGGAAGCGAATCGGCTCGTTCTGGAGATCGCGAAGAAGCATGACGTCAAAAAGGTCGTGAAGTCCAAATCGCTCGTCTCCGAGGAACTTCAGCTGAACAAAGCGTTTCGCGCCAACGGGATCGAATCGATCGAGACCGACTTGGGCGAATTCATCATCCAGCTGGCCGGTCAGCGTCCGACGCACGTCGTGATCCCTGCGCTGCACCTGACGGCAGAACAGATCGGACGGCTTTTTGAGGAAAAGCTCGGCGAAAAATTCACGGCCGTCCATGAGGAACTGACCGCGATCGCACGCAAGCATCTGCGGAATCATTTTCTGACTGCGGACATGGGGGTCTCCGGGATCAATTTTGGATTTGCCGACACGGGATCGTTCACAGTCATCGAAAATGAGGGAAATGCGGGGCTTTCGACCTCCACGCCGCCGGTGCACGTCGCGCTGATGGGGATCGAAAAAGTCATTCCGTCCGTCCAGTATCTCCCGTACTTCCTGAGCGTCCTTCCCCGCAGTGCCACGGACCAAAAGCTCACGACGTACACGCACATTTTCCATGGTCCTGCTCCGGGCCGCAAAATGTACGTCATCCTGATCGACAACGGACGGACGAATGTGCTGGAGGATCCGTTCACGCAGAACACGCTGTACTGCATCCGGTGCGGCGCGTGCATGAATTCCTGCCCAGTCTACCATCGAGTCGGCGGGTGGGCGTACGGGTGGATCTACCCCGGTCCAATCGGCGCGATCCTGAATCCCCATCTCTGCGGCATGCAAAACGCGGGGAAATTGCCGTTCGCGTCGTCTCTCTGCGAAAAATGCGCACACGTCTGCCCCGTGAAGATCAACCTGCCGGAACAGCTCGTTCATCTGCGGAACATTTCTGCTCGGACTCCCGGTTCGCCGGCTGATTCCGTTTACCAGAAACTTCTGTGGCGTACGTGGAGCTTCATGAATGTGCGTGCCGGCCGATTCGCGTTTTTCATGGGGCTGATCCGGCTCGGGACCCGTTTTGCGCGATTCGTGCCGAAACCGCTTCGGATCCTGGAATTCGGAGCCTGGGCAAAAGGCCGGGCGGTGCCGACGCCAAAAGGTCAGGCTTTCCGGAAATGGTGGAAGAAAAATCGGAAAAACACTCAGAGCGAGAATGAAAGATGAATAGTCGGGATCAGATCTTACAGAAAATCCGCAGTTCCATGGTGCCCGTTCCGGAACCCTCCATTCCGGAACTGCCTCCGCTTTTTGAATCGAAGCAGAAGGACGCAGAAACGATGAAGAAGACGTTCGCAGACGCCCTAACGGCACTCACGGGCAAATTTTATGCGGCGGAAAGTACGGAAGAAGCGCGCGGGATCCTGGCGAAGCTCGCACAAGAAAATGGCTGGGATTCCTTCAGCAGTACGGAAGACCCGTTTCTGGAGAAGCTGCTCCCCTCGGAATTTTTCCATGGAAAGGGAAAGAAACGCCTTTACCTTGGCGAGAAAAACGGTGAGACGGACAAAAACCGGCTTGCGGAGATCCCCGTAAGTCTCCTTTTCCCGCAGTTCCTCATCGCGGATACCGGCTCGTGCGTCATGCTGAACCGGACGCCGCACGAACGGCTGAACTGCTATCTCACGCCAGCGTGCGTCATGTGCGCGTTTACGTCTCAGCTCCGGGAAAACCTTCAGGCAGCCTGGGACGCGATCGCAGAAACGGCAGCCGATCCTGAAATTCGCGGCGAGTACGTTCTGGTGACCGGCCCGAGCCGGACGGCTGACATCGAGCGTGTTTCCGTCCTCGGCGTCCATGGTCCCAAAACGGTCTGCGTCCTGCTCATTCAGGACCAGATGGCCGAAAGCGTGTCTCGCAGAATAAAACGTTAATGCGGAGATTTTTGTGCAAAACTTTTTTTAATTCGTCGGATCTTTAATTCGTCGGAAAGTGACTGACCTATGAAAAAAAACTTTTTTTATTCCCTGTTTTTCGTGATTTTGAGTTTTGGCCTCCTTGCAGGCCCGGCAGTTTTGCACGTTTCTGTCGCCTGCGCACAGGCCGAAGACGGTTTTGAGTTCGAGTTTGATGAAGACGAGGAATCAGAAGACGCGGAAAGCGGATTTGATTTCGACAGCGATGATGAAGACAGTCTGAACGTCGGATCCGGCGAGGAAGAAGATGAGGAAGACGGCTTTCTCGATGCGCCGGAATCTTCAGGAGCGGAGTCTGTGCTTGGAGACGGTGCGGAAACAGGTGAAGAGACTGCGGCGTCCCCCAATTCAGAAGAAGAAGAAGAAGAAGTGAGCAAACCGCGCGAAAACCCGGTCGCGTTCCCATCTAACGGCACACAGGCCGGCGAAACGGCAGAATTGACGCTTCACGGAGTCCTCTACCGTTTCCGATGGTGTCCGGCCGGCACGTTTCAGATGGGAAGTCCGCTGACAGAAGAGGGACGCGGTCTTGACGAAAAACAGATGGAAACGGTCATTCCGCACGGATTCTGGATCCTTGAGACGGAAGTCACGCTTGAAATGTTCGCTAGCTTCGTGAAGGCTTCCGGCTACAAAACGGATGCCGAACGCGACGGTCAGGGAGCTTACCGGGTAAATCTGGAAACCGGGCACATCGAGGGACCGACTCCTGGAGCGAGCTGGCTTTCTGTCGGATACCGGCAGGATAAAAAGTTCCCAGTCGTGAACATCACGTGGTACGACGCACAGAAATTCACCGAGTGGCTCAATGCGGAACTCTCGACGCACGAAGAGCCGGCAGACTCCCGCCGTCAAGTCCTTCTTCCGACCGAAGCGCAATGGGAGTACGCCTGCCGGGCGGGTTCCGAGGCACTCTATTCTTCCGGGAAAGATCTGGCGGATCTGATGCTCTGCGCGAATCTTCGTGAAGTGAATCAGAATCGGACCCTCATGAAGTCGTTTGACCTGCACAAACAAAATCCCTGGGCCTTCCCGCTCGCCGGTCCGTTCAAGTACGCAGCTTTTGCGGGGTCGTTTGAGCCCAATGCGTGGGGGATCTGCGACATGCATGGAAATGTCTGGGAATGGTGTGCAGACGGCTACGCAGATTACGAGGAAGCGCTCATTCCCGCGAAAAATGCCGCGGAACTCCAAAAATTCATCGGACAGACCGGTCCTGATGGAAAAAATCTGAAAGTCATGCGCGGCGGCGGATGGAACACGAGTTACCTCCATGCCCGTTCCGCTGCACGAAGCAGTTACGCTCCCTCACGCAAATTCGTGGATCTGGGATTTCGTTTCATCGTGCTTCCTCTGGATCCGGAGAAGACCGCGGAGGAGGATGAAGACGATGAAGACGATTCCGAGGACGTTTCCGCAGGCTCTATCTTCGGCGGAATATCGGATGATGCCGATGAGGAAAGCGGCGAAGATGGATTCAGCTTTGACGCGGAAGACGAAGATGACGCGGAAGACGAAGATGACGCGGAAGACGAAGAAGACGCGGAAGACGACGAAGAGGAAAGCGATGAAGATGAGTTCAATTTCGACGCTGAAGAGTCGGAAGACGAAGAACTGGACGAAGAGGGGGAAATGGAAGAGGAAGAAGAGGAGGACGGTCTGTTTTGACGCTCCGTAAATGCGGCAAGTACGGCATCCGAGATGCCTTCTGCGGTCTGAACGGAGCCGGTCCGGAAAGAAAAAACGGGAATGGACGCTTCATGAAAAGCCGCCACTCCCGTTCGGGCCTGGATTCAGGATTTTTTTGAAAAAATCGAGCTGCAGTATCGGCAGATGAATACTCCAACGGCTCCGATCAGGATGGCAGTCAGGAGCACAAATGGATGAAATGGATTGAATTCTTCTGCTTTCAGGACTTGAAAGTAGAAAAATTTCATCAAAAATGCACTGATGGTCATGGAAATGAAACCAGTCAGAAATGACGCAGCCGTTCCGCGCAGAGCATCGCCCGGCACAAGAAGTTTCGCAACGGCTCCGGCAATGATGGACATTCCGCACCAAATGAAAACGTAATTGAAAAACGTTTCCATCGCATATGCAAGCGGAATCAGGGACAGAATGTTCCAGTTCATCGTCAAGCCTTTGCACTCTTCTTCACCCGCAATTTTCCATACTGCCTGCATCCGTTCCAGATCACGCACTTCGAGGTCCCATGCGGAACACACACTGCGTGTACATGGAACGCACACTGCGTGTACACGGAATACACACGCAATGTACACAGAATGTCATCAGCGGACTTTATGCAGTACGCTCACTGTATGCATGCGGAATATCCACACGGCAAATCTCATGCGGATCCTATGCAGTTCACCGGAAAACACAAACACGCTTCGTGCAGAGCCGGATCTTACTCCTGAGCCTGAAGTTTTGCCGCTTCATTCTGCAGATTGTTGCGCGGACCCGCAGAGAAGTACTGCACATCATCACTGAGATAGTAACCGCTCGGAAGCGTCTGTCCGCCGATGTGCGACTGGCAGCCCGTCGTCATGGAAAATGCCGCGGCCAAACAAATACCAATAATCAAACCGTACAGAGGGCGCATTCGCCACCTCCTATTCTTCCAGGTAAATTTGAAACCATTTTAAGTATCGCTACATTTGGTATCGTCATTAAAATCATCACACTTTAACAGAAAGTGAGGAGTTTTTTCATGAACCGCCAAAAAAGAAAAGTTTTTTTATTTTTTCTTTTGGGAATATTCTACACGATCATCCCATTTTTCCCATTTTCCAGGATACAAACCATTTCCGCACAAACGGTTTCGCAGGAGATCTCCATTCGTCTTGAGATCTTTTGTGACGGACCGCTTCAGCCGATGGAGGCGCAGCAGTGGGGGAGTGCACTGAATTCACTTGGGTTTTACAGCGTACAGATCCGCGGCGGAGATTCGTCCGACGTTCTCGACATTCGTCCGCTTGGCGGGGGACTTTACGCGGTTTCAGGAATGCTGACGGCTGGAAATCGGATCCTGCTTCCCGGAAACGTTTCTTTTTCGCTCGGTCAGGTCCGCGGAATGAGAACGTATTTGGAGGAGCAGATACTTCTGCTTCAGCAGTCGGAGGCGGAAACAGCGGAGCCTGCCGATACGCAAGCGGAGCAGGACGCGCTTTTTCGGGATCTTGCCGAGCCCGTGGGGTTCAGTACTCGAGGCGTTTCGCGCAAGAAGGTCCTTCAGGAGCTGGCGCATTCTTTTGAAACGCACATTCGGTTTCCCGTGAGCATCCGCAAAATGTTTGACGATTCCGATTTTGTGACGGAAGAGCTGCAGACCGTTTCCCGAGGAACGGCACTGGTCTACGTTCTTCGCTACCTTGGCTACTGTGTCGTGCCGGAGAAGAACGAGTCGTCTACGGGTTACACACTGCGCATCCTGCCGTCGGAACAGGCCGATCCTCAGCGCATCCTGCCGGTCGGCTACCCTGCGGAGACCGCGTCGCTGGACGTTCTTTTTGAGAGTTTCAACGCGAACGTAGACGGTGCCTCTGCTGCACGGGTCCTGAATTCGCTCCAGGAACGCCTCGACATTCCCTTCCTTTACGATTTCAATTCCATGGCCGGTCAGGGAATCGAACTGGAAGAGGTGAAGATCCGCCAGAAACCGGGACGCTTCAGCTACAAAAAACTGCTTGACGCCGTCCTTTACCAGGCGAAACTTCAGCGGGAGGTCCGGATCGATGAAGCCGGTCAAGTTTTTTTCTGGATCTCGACTATCCGCAGCTCGGATCTGGATTGAGAGAGGAGCTCGGAAGCCGGAAAACAGACTCGAAACGGCAGAAGACTCCCCCTTGCGTTTCATTTGTGTTGGAGTATAATGTATCCGTGATCGGGCCTTCCAATTTCATGAACCATCAGCATTCCATTTTGTTTATGAGTCCAAAAACCAAAAAAGTACTCGTGACCCGGCCTCGGGCACAGGCGGAGGAACTGGAAAAACTTTTACTTGCGGAGGGACTGGAGGTCCTTTTTCAGCCTGTCATCGAGATCGGACCGCCGGAAGATGGATACGCGGCTCTTGATGCGGAACTGGAGCATCTGGAGGAGTTCGACTGGGTCGTTTTTTCCAGTACGAATGGCGTGGAGGCGTTTCGGGAACGGCTTTGCGTGCTTCAAAAAACGCCTGGTCCGACACTGAAATTCGCCGCCATTGGTCCAGGAACGGCACGGGAACTGGAAGCTGCCGGTTTTCCGGTACATTTTATGCCTAAAGTTTACCGTGCGGAGTTTCTAGCGGAAGGTCTGGTAAAAGAGGCGGCCTGCGGTGCGCGTTTTCTTCTCATTCGAGCAAGCCGCGGACGGGAAGTCCTTTCGGAAACGCTCCGAAATGCGGGCGGGATAGTCACGCAGGCGGTCGCGTACTCCAGTACAGACGTGACGCATGAGTCAAAGTCGTGGGAGCCGGAGATCCTGCGTCTTTTGGATTCCGGAGAGATCGGCTGGGTGACCGTCACGAGTTCCGCGATCGCCGCGTCTGCCGTTCGACTGTTCGGCGTAGAGATGCTTTCCAAGACACGTCTCGTAAGCATCAGTCCGCTAACGAGTTCCGCGTTGGCAAAACACGCCCTTTTCCCTGCAGCAGAAGCGAAAGACGCAACGATGGATTCGCTCGTACGTGCGCTCGTTCAAGCTGACAGGGAAGAAGACCTGCGGTCCATTCCAGAGAACGCAGACTGACGGGGAACCGAGTTTTCAGCCCGGATATTTTTCAAATTTCAGTTGGGGTTTGACGGGACTTTGGCGTATCTTCTCTGCCATCTCATCAGACATCCAGTTGTAGATATTCGCCCAAACGTACTCCTCTTTCGTTTGACTGTTTTTTTGGAGATAGGCCATGACAGCTTTCCAGCCCTGTTTCAGGAGCATGTCATAAATCATGCGGAAACCGTCACCATATACCGGGTCCAAATTAAGAAAATGCAGGCATTCTGTGACCTCCGGATTGCCATTAAAAGCCGAACACGCGGCCGCGATCGCTTCACAAAATCCCTCTTCCAGTTTTTTACTGGGAAAAGCTCCAAAGTGACGGCGCAAATACGAATGAGAAAGTTCATGGGCCACCACGTTGAAAAAAACCGGATACGGTAAACCATCAAGAATGTGGATCTCGTCCTTCACAGCATCTTCCTGCCAGACGTAAAGGGTTCTGTTGTCTCCGGTAAGAATAAAATGCCAATCATTATAAAATTTGTTTCCGTAATAATATCCTAATGCCTTCCGTTCTTTGGAATTCTGATAGAATATCTCCGACGGCAGGATCTTGATGATCAAAGTCGGATCGATCGGAAACTCAAAACGCTCCGAAAGCATTTTTTGAGCAGCAACTAAATAAGAACGCCCTTGGTCGATCGTGTAAACGCCATTCCAACGACACATTCCGCAGTACATTCTTCCGTCACGAAGCGGCGCCACGTCCTTTCGGGAACCGCAGATCTTACAGTGCGGTTTTGTATGGCAGTCACTGCAAAAGATCAGCTCTCTTTTCCAAATGTCAGTTTTCCAAGAATAAGTATAGTATCCTCCCACGCAGGGTTTTCGACAATTGGCACAAATAGGGATCGTGTTATCCATTTGACTTCTCTTTTTTTGCACTTAGGGTTTCTTTCCGAGGATCTTTCGACAGGTTCAAGTTCAATACCTCCCAAAGGGACCGGTCACTTTTAATGTTTCGGTATCTTTCCAAATTTCAGTTTGGGTCTCAATTTCTTTTTACGGATAAACTCCGCTGTTTCCGCATCAAGCATTTCGTAAATGTGCGCGCGAACATACTCTTTCATCGGCTGGCTGTTTTTTCCGAGAAATTCCATGACGGCCTCCCAGCCCTGATCTTGGAGCATCGGATAGATCAGGCGGAATCCATCCCCGTAGACAGGGTCCGGATTTCCGATTCGGCGAAGCGCCAGCGACGGGTGACCGTTGAAAATGGAACATGCAGCCGCGATGGATTCGCAAAATCCTTCCTCGATCTTGGGATCTTCAAAATGGTAGAATTTCCGACGAAGGAATTCGTGCGTCAACTCATGCGCAATGGCATCGAAAACCAACGGTCCCGGCGCACCTTCCAGAACGAGCATCCCGGAATCAAGAGTATCCATCTCGACGTAAAGCGTCTTTCCGTCATCACTCAGCCACGTGTGTCCGGAAACTTCCGTCAGATGAAACGCCAACGCCTCCGAGCTGGAAGAGTAATCCTTTCGATGCTGATGGAATTCTTCATACGGCAGGACTTTCAGCGGAATATCGGGATCCACGGGAAAACCAAACCGCTCGGCAAGCATCTTTTGTACGGAGGTCAGGATCGAACGGGCATCTTCCGTTTTGAAGACTGCCAGACTTCGGCAAGTCGCGCAAGAGATCCGTTTGTCCGGAAGAAGTGCCGTTTCTTTTCGGCTGCCGCAGAATGTGCAGCTAGGTTTTTCCATGCAGGCCCCGCAAAAAAGGAGTTCTTTCTCCTGAATGTCCTTCAGCGTCGAAAAGGCTGTATTTTCCCCGACCCCGAGCGTCACTCCGCAAGATGCGCATGAAAATTTCGTTCCAATGCACTCGGAAGAACAGAATTTCTCATTCCGCAGGACCATGTACCGGCCCGTGCAGCGTTTTCCGCACACGGAACAGTAGGGGAGCTGCGGTTTCGGTGACGCCTCGGAAACGGCCGACGGTTTTTCTGAAACATTCTGCGCCAGGAGTACCAACTCTCCCCAAACGCCGCAAATCAGTCCCGCCATCATGACGAGGCTGGAAACTATCCGCATTGCCTGAAATTTCATCTTCATGTTTCTGATGCTCCTTAATGGATCTCCCGGTAGCTGCCGTCGCCGTCTTGCAAATATGATTTCGGCTGGTTCGGTTCAATACGATCCAGAACCGCACGCGATTCCTTCGTATTCAGAGAGGCGGGAAGTTCTTCTTCGCTCTGACGTCTCCGGCCCGACACTTTACCGACCTCCAAACGTCGATTTTGCCCCGTGTTTTTTCCCGTAACGTTTCCCGCGTCTTGCCGTGGTTTGAAACTTTCCGTTTTTTCCGTGCCGTTTTCCGATCCAGGACGGCGTGTGCGGATCTTCTCATAATTCGGCGTCTTTCTTCGACGGCTTCGTCCCTGTGAGCGTTCGATCGGCTGTCTCACGGGCAGGATCCGTTTAGGAAGTCCAAAATCATCACTCGGCATTTCCTCTTCATGCCAAGGGACCTCACTGTTGAGATCATCTTCATCGCCGGATCCATCTTCACAGCCGAAACCATCATCACGGCCGAAACCATCATCACGGCCGAAACCATCTTCACGGCCGAAACCATCTTCACGGCCGAAACCATCTTCACGGCCGAAACCATCTTCACGGCCGAAACCATCATCACGGCCGAAACCATCTTCACGGCCGAAACCATCTTCACGGCCGAAACCATCTTCACGGCCGAAACCATCTTCACGGCCGAAACCATCTTCACGGCCGAAACCATCTTCACCGTCGAATCCATCTTCACCGTCGAATCCATCTTCACCGTCGAATCCATCTTCACCGTCGAATCCATCTTCACCGTCGAATCCATCTTCACCGTCGAATCCATCTTCACCGTCGAATCCATCTTCACGGTCGGATCCAGCCTCCGCGATGGCCTGCTGGATCTTGGGATCCTGCTTCTGATCCCATTCTTTGACCATGGCCTCCCAGACTTCGCGCTTGAGGAGCACTTCGCGCGGTTTATTGTAGCCGCGGAATTCCCCAACGATCCCGTCTTCCTGCATGAAATCGATGAGCCGCGCCGCTCGACCGTATCCGATGCCGAGCATTCGCTGAAGGAGCGTGATGGAGCCTCGCTGCTCGTTCACGATGATTTCGATCGCGTTCGTATAGAGTTCGTCTCGGGCCGCCCATTCTTCCAATTTTCCGCTTCCGCCGCCAGAAAGCCGTTTTTCCAGTTCTCCTTCAAACTGCGGATCTTCCACGGCAATGCTTTCCACGACGCGGTTGATCTCATCGTCGCTCAGGTAGGTCCCCTGCGCACGGATCAGCACGCTGGTCCCCGGGAGCAGGAAGAGCATGTCGCCCATTCCGAGAAGCCGGTCTGCGCCATTTTCGTCCAAAACGACCCGCGAGTCCGTTTTGCTCGAGACCTGAAACGCGATTCGAGCCGGAAGGTTGGATTTGATCAAACTCGTGATGACCGACACGATCGGCTTCTGCGTCGCTAGGATGAGGTGGATCCCCACCGCACGGCTTTTCTGAGCCAGACGGATGATGTGCGATTCCACTTCCCGCGGCGCCGTCATCATCAGGTCCGCCATTTCGTCCACAACGATGACGATGAACGGCATCGTTTCCGGCATCGTTTCCCCGGACTTCGGCTTGACACGCTTCCGTTTAAGTTCGTGAGACATTTTGTTGAAGTCTTTGATGTGTCTCACCCCCGCCCGCGCAAGCCATCGGTAGCGCTCTTCCATTTTGTCGACCGCCCATGCCAGGATCGCTTCCGCTTTTTTCATGTCTGTGACTACGGGGTGCATCAGATGCGGAATGGTGCCGTACTGGCTCATTTCGACCATTTTCGGGTCGATCATGAGCATTCGAACGTCTTTCGGCGCGCGCGTCATGATGATGGACGTAATGATCGAGTTCAGGCAGACACTTTTTCCCGTACCGGTCCGACCGGCGATGAGAAGATGCGGCAGCGTCGCAAGATCCGCCATCAGCGGCTTTCCGGCCACGTCTTTTCCAAGGAAGATCGGAATGCTCATTTTGTCGTATGTACCGTCCAGCTGCTCCATGACCTCGCGGAGACGCACGACCTGTTTTTTCACATTCGGGATCTCGATGCCGATGAGATTCTGCTTACCGAGGAGCGGAAAAACGATGCGCACGTTCGCGACTCCCAGTTTCACGGCAAGATCGTCCGCAAGATTGGCGATCTTGCTCACTCGCAGTCCCTGCTCCGGTTCCACTTGGTACTGCGTGAGCGTCGGGCCAAGCTGGATCTCGCGTACACGCACGCTGAAACCGTACTCGCGAATGATCTCTTCCAAATACTGCGCTCTGCTTTTCGCTTCCTGCTCGAACTCGGAATAGTCAACCGTTTCGGCAGGATCCAGCAGATCGATCTCTGGGAAAAAGTACTCCGGCTCATCCGGCTGTGTGTGCTCGCTGAGGTGGAAACCCTCGGCATTCTCCCCATTTGCATTTCCGCGGGAATTCCCCGAAAGCTTTCCGTTTCTCCCCGAAACCAAACCGGCATTTGCCATTGGATCTGCCGTGAGATCCACCGGCGCGGTATCCGGATGATGCACAGAGATCGTGAACGCCTCCTCCTGCTGTGCCGGATCGGAACCATTCTGTCCGCGTATCTTGCGCGGTGCGTGAAGTTCGTCGCCGATCTCGTAGCCGTCTACCTCTTCTTCGGAATTTCGCGAACGGTTTCGGATCCGATTGCCGTACGTAGATTCCGGCGGCGCCGTCGTATCCGGATCTGCGATCCCAAAGATCTCACTGAAAGGATCCTGCTGTTCCTGCGTCTCGCCGTTTGCCGAATTGCCACCGGTCACACCACCGGTCACACCACCGGTCACACCACCAGTCACACCATCTGCGGCACTCCCAGCTTGGGAAGTGAGCTGCACGCCAGTCTCCAGATCCGTCAGCAAAACAATGTCAGAGTCCTCATTCGGCACCGCAGTCCCCTGCTCCGAGCGCTTACCCGTCACGAACGCCTTCACGCGCGAGCACAACTCCATGAAACGCTGGAAAAGGAGTGGTTCTCCGTCTCGGCAGGTCGAAGCAAAAGAAGTTCGAAACTGCTCTGCAAGACACGGGACGATGAGATCCGAGTACATACAAAATCCCACAGATCCGACAGTCAGAATGAGAAGATACGCGGGAAAAATTCCTAGCTGGATGAGAAGCCCGGTACATGCCGCTCCTACATATCCGCCGTAGCCGCCCAAAAGGTGCGTGGACCAAGTCGAAGTGTAGTTCTGTGCACGGAACGCAGGGTCTGCTGAGGGGGGATCGAAAAAAAAGAGGGTCAGAAATGCACAGACCGCCAGCTGGAGCATGCAGAAACCGAGAAATCGGAAAAGGTAGGCACGCACATGCCAGGAAAACAGGATCCGGATCAGCTGAACGGCTCCGGCGAAGACCATGAAGAAAACGCCGTAACCGAAAAGGGAGTAAAAGACGCTGGAGAAAAAGGCTCCGAGACCATCGCGCCAATTCTCCGGCTGTTCGACCGGAAACACGCTGTACTGCTGAAAGATCTGTTTGTCGAAATGGTTTTTCACCGGGTCTGACGGGTCAAAACACCAAATACTCATGGAGAAAAAAACAAAAAAAAGGATCCAGAAGCTCTTAATGCTCCAAATCAAACATGAATCATACGTTTTGTTCTTCATGAGAAGATCCCTTTCTGCGATGCCGTACTTTCCTGTATTTTCCTGTATTTTACCGGCGTTCATCCGGACTCAGGCGGAGCTGAAACTGCACAGACTCCGCCATTTTCCGAAACTCTCGCTCAATACCACGTCGATTCCATGATCAGATGGAAGACGTCCACGTCCCGGACTTCTTTCAGCGGAAGACGTGCCGCATCCGAGCAGAGAAGGACCGTTTTCTGTGACTGGTCACGCGCTGCCGCACCGTGGGAAGCCTTCACGCGCGTAACGTCCAGCGGAATGGAGCGCGTCGCAAAATCGATGAACTGCTCGCACGGATCGTAGCCCGGTTTCTGGTGAATGTCCACACGGCGTGCGAAATCCGGAGCGTCCGTATCATCCAGCCACCAAAAGTACGCCATCCAGCTGTTCGGCGTCGACATTAAAATCACGTCGCCCGAGCGTTCATGATTCAGACCGTACTTCTCGATATCCGCGCCGACGAGCACTTCCGCGACACCCTCTTTTCCCTCAAAAAGCTGCGCCGCTTTTCGAATCGTGTCGGAATCGTGGTCCGGAATGTAAATGTGCGCAAACTGATGATCGCAGTACGCAAACGCCTTGCTCTCCGCCATATCCGGCAGCTCGCCGACGAATTTCTCGTAATCCCGCGTCACCGAACGGATCGGGCTGGGCGTCACGCCGTCCCCTTTCTTCACCTTGAGGAGTCCCGCCTCGCGCAGTATTCGGTTCGGGAAGAGCGTGTGATCCACGTCCGTCATGGCGTACTCGCCCGCGATGAACCACGTGATCGGCGCGTCGTATGCCGCCTCGAATTTTGTGATGAGCGTCTCAAGCAGCATGTTCAGCTCGCCAAGCATTCTGTCCACTTCCGGAGAATCGACTCCAAAACGCTGTGGCGCGTAGTCCGGATACGCCAGATAAATGTAGAAAAACTCCGGAGATTCCTGCCCCGCGAACCACGAGGCGGTGTTCACGATCCAGTTCGCAGACGTCACGTTCGCCATCGGTCCCCAGTAATTCTGGAGCGGAAAGTGCCCGAACTCTTTCATCAGGTCTCGGTAAAGATCCGGCCACCGCGTGTAGCACCAAAGTTCTTCCGTGCCGTCCGGATGATGGATCGGTTTGTGCGTGCAGACGAACTCCGCCTCGCACTCCACTGCCTGGAGCGGAAACCAGACCGCAGAACGCGGCGAATCGGGATGATGGTAGATCAGGTCCCAAAGCTGCGACTGCTGGACCGCCTCGTTCGTGAAGGTCCACATCGTGAGCTTCTGCGTCTCCGGCGTCCAGATCCCGTTGCCGATGATGCCGTGCTTTTCCGGCAAAAGTCCCGTCGTCATGTTCGCCTGCACCGGACACGTGACGCACGGAAAACTCGGCGTCAGCTGCGCCTGTGCGCCTTTCGCCATGATCCGGTCCAAGGCCGGAAGTTTCGCCAAGTCTTTCTCGCGAAGTGCCGGGATCGACAGAAAAACGATATTTCGCATCATTTCAGATCACCTTTTCCTCTTTTTCTTCATTTTGTCAGGATGCCCGTCTCCCTGCATCCTTCTGTTTCCAAACGAAAGAAGGCTGTGCCTCGGGAAACAGTCGCTCCTATTATTTTAGCACACCAATTCCGTGCCGTCAAGTGTGCGCTTTTCCAATATTCCGAAAAAAAACGATTCTGCCAGTCTTTTACGCCGACAGAATCGCTAAAAACGCTCCAAACAGAACCTCAATAGATCCCCGTGATCTCCTTCAGCGTCGCCAAGATCGATTCCGACGCTCCAAGCTCGCCCCAGCGACGAACGTTTCCAAGCAGAAGCGTTGCACGGTCTTCCGATTTGAGAGTATTCAAAAATCTATTGACCTTCTCCGGCTCCAGAAGCTCCGCAGCATTCGGCAGGTAGATCCCCTCTCGGATCGCATGGTGCACGAACCACCGCCGCGTATCGTCTGACGGCAAAGAGACAGTCATGGAGACGTACTCGTGCCACGGACGGAGCTGATCCATTTTCAAATCGCGGAACACGCAGAAAACGGCCGCATCTTCCGGCGAAATGCTCCCAAATGCAAGCGCACGGCACACTTCCGGCGTCAGGATACCGGCCTGCTCCGCAAGATCCAGCGAACGGGCAAGGCTCGTCCACGCTCGCGGCGTCGAGAACGGAGTCGGCGTCGCCGGCACTCCGCGCATCAAAGCATCATTCCGGAACGCAATGTAGGCCATGATGTCCTGACGCACTCCGCTGCGATCGGCCCACTGGAGCCATTCCTTCACATCCACGCGCACATTCAGAATGATCACACGGTTCACCAGCGCCGCTGAAAGCGAACGCACGAGCGAACGGTCCTCCGCTCGGTTGCCTGCCGCAACGACCCACGTTCCCTCCGGAAGCGGATGCTCGCCGAGACGCCGTTCAAGAAGCAGCGAATAGAACGCCTTCTGAATATCCGGCGTACACGCAGGAAGTTCATCCAAAAACAGACAGAACGGCTGCGGATCTTCCGGAAGCAAAACTCGCGGTGGGCAGAAAACGCTCCGTTCCCCCACGATACGCGGGATGCCGCTCACGTCTTCCGGCGCGATCTGCGTACCCAGCAGAGAACGGCACGGAAGTCCCGCTTCCATCGCAGCCTGATTGATCACGTCCGATTTACCCACGCCCGGTGGTGAAAGCAGCAGTACGCTCTGACGCTGTGCAAGCGCCTTGATGATCCCCTTCGCCTCGGAAAGCGTCACGGTCGGCATGTTTTCATTCATTTTCTTTTCCTTTCCTCAAAAACGGTTTAACTCTGTGCTTCTTCCAAACTCGGCGGAACTGCTTTGGAACCATACACCTTCCGAAACAATGCCGGATCCAGATACATGAGAATAAATTGAACTTTAATCCAATAGATTCCATCTGGCCATTTCGAGTTTTTCTTGCATGCCGCTTTCAATACCTCGTTCACACAACCAGAAACCATGCAACCGCTACAACAGGAATAACCACTATTCTTACAGGTGGACCATTTTTTGAAAAGTTCTAGGTCCTTGCGATAAACATTTTTCAACGCGGTCAGGAAACGGCGCTGGAGGGCAAGGAGCTGGAAATAGAGGTCGATACTTTTCTCTTTCAGGATCCACAAGTGCTTATTCGGCGTGCCGAAAGCGTCGTCCATCTTCCGAAGCTGCCGAAACGCGCTCACAGCCTCCCCTTCCGTCCCTGCGAGGAACGAGAGGTCCGTTTTCAGGAAGATCATCTCGTAAATCTCGCCTAAATGCACTCGGGTCGGCAGGGAGGTATCGAGACTCATGCACAGAACGTCCATAAATTCCCGTTCTGTCATCCGGTTCAAATGCTGAACTTTACCGCGCAGCGATTCAAGCGTCTTGCCATCCCACCTAGCGATCCCCTTCATGACCGTTCGGACCGAGTCGTCGCTCACGAGCTCATCAAGAGACACTTTCAGCTTCGCGTCAAGCTCCTTGACACTCATTTTCACTTTCCGTTTCGGACGCGGTTTATTCCCGCCGCTCCCTTTTTTATGCGCACGCGCTTCCGAACGGCGAACGACAGCTTCCTCCAGTGCATCTACTTTCTGCTGTGCCCTTTCAGCCTCCCTTTCAGCCAACTCCCTGTAGTATTCCTCTTCAGCCAACGCCCAGTAGTATTCCTCCTTATAGCGTTTTATAAACCCCAGATCCTCTAATTGATCTATTTGGGATTGCGTCAAAAGATGGTAACAGTAATCGATCAATTCATCTGTCAGTTTCATTTTTCTACCTGTTTCTTTACCTGCCTCAGCGCATCATGTTTCGATTTCGTATTCTTAAGTTAGCGGTTCTGTGAAATAAATACGACTGTCCCATAAGCGGGATTAAAACTGCGGGAATTCCATCCGTCTTCCAAAATTGCCCAAAGGACCTCAAACGGCGGTTCCGGCGGGACGTTAAAACCACCGTCAGAAACAACAACGACCGCCTCGATCTCCGGATCTTCCATAAGCCGATCCCACGCAGGCTGCATATCGTTTCCGCCCAAGCCAAGGATCTTATACCCTTCCAGCTTTTCGACCGGCACGAACTCATCCGCGTGAATGACGGTATCGATCTGAATGATGCGGACCTCCGACACATTGTTTGCCTCGCAGAAATGCGCGATCGCCCCCAACGCCGTCGGCAAAATGTTCCCCATGGAGCCGCTCGTATCCAGCACGATGTGGAGCGTCCACCCTTCACGCGTCCGTCCCGGCAGCACGACGTCCGTCCGAAACGCACCGCGCCGTGACGGTCTCGCCCACGAACGCTGACCCGGAGCCGTCGCGTCAAACCAATGCTGAAGCGCCGTCTCCCACGGGACCTCATACGCGCTGCGAAGCAAAGAGTATTCCCGACTGGAATTTCCCGCACCTCCGCCTATCGAGTACTGCTTGGCCATCTTTTTGAAAGCGTCGTGAGCCTCCAGCTCCGCGTAGGCACGCACGATCGTTTCCTTGACCTCCTTCTGCGCCTCTCGAATTTCCGTCAGGGAAACGTTCGGGAAACACTGCTGCTCCATTTCTTCCGAAAAAACGTCCCGAAGTCCGGACAAGATCTCTTCACCCGGCTTTCCTGAGAGACTCTTTTCATCCTGCGGTCCTGTACTCTCCTCCGATTCCGGAAGCGTGATCCCCGCAGCGGCAAGCAGATCGCCAAAAGTCGAAGAAGACGGCGTTTTCGGCAGCGGCTTTGATTGCGTTTTGGACCTTGGTACTTGCAATGGCGTCAGCGGCGGATCCCAGGATGACCCCGTTTTCTGTACAGCTTTCCAATGCGGCGTATTCTCAAAATTCGCCTTCCTGTCCTGCCGTAATTTTCTCAAGACCGATACGAGTTCCTCGAGAGAATACTCCGACGCGGGCTTCCAGCCAGATACTTTATCTCGATAGTCATTCCAGTCCAAACCATTCGCCGGAACTCCTTTCGTGCACACACCATAATCCGACCAATGGCTGCTTTCACGCAAACAGATCAATTTATCATTAATAATAAAATCGTGCGCGATATTGACCAGTTCTTGCGAGGAGTTTCCCATACGTTCATGCGTACGAAGGAAAAGGTGCATCAGCTCATGCGCGACGACGAACCCCAGCTCAGCACGATTCAGCGTCTCCATAAATTTCGGCGAAATCAGCATTTTGCCCGACGCAAAGACCCCCGCAGTCGACACACGCTCATCAAAATGCACATCCGCGATCGCCGCGAGCCCCGCAAGATACGGCAGCTCCGCCGAGACCAGATTTAACGCCGTCCGGATCCTCTTCTTTTCATTCTCCCATGCCATATTCCCACCTGCCTATTCAATCCAGAAGAAACGCGATCTTTTGTTTGTTTTTCAAAAATCAAATGGTGCATAAAAAAACTCATGAGAAACACATGAGCTTTAAATCGGGGCAACAGGACTTGAACCTGCGACCTTTTGACCCCCAGTCAAACGCGCTAGCCAGACTGCGCCATGCCCCGCCGATGGAACGAAAAAATCCGCTCATCAATTAAGATACATTATGCCACAAATCCAGAAATTTTCAAGGCCCACCCCGGTCTATTTTCCGTTTTTTTCTCGAAAAAATCAGAATTTCTGCATAAAAAAAGCAGGAGATCCGAAAATTTCCTGCTTTCGAGAGTCGATCAACTCTTTCTTATTTCGTGACGTCGATAGCGACCACTTTCACCGTGACGTACTTCTGACGGTGACCGGTGCGCTTGCGGAACGTGGAGCGACGGGTGAATTTCTGGATGACCAGTTTCGGCCCCTTCGTCAGTTCTTCATAAACCACAGCTTTGACTTTCACGTTGACCGTGGGCTGTCCAATAAGCAGTTCGTCATCCGTGCGGCAGGCCAACACGTCGTCGAAAACGATTTCGTCATCTTTTTTCAGGCCTTCACGATAGTCGATCTGGATTTCTGTTCCCACTTCGACTTTGAACTGACGACCACCATCTCGAATAATCGCGTACATTGTTTTCCTCAGCTTAATTTGGTTATGGTAAATGTAAATTTTAAACCCAATAATAAATGAATTCGTATTATAGCCAAAATCCAGCTTTCTGCAAGGGGGGGCGACCCATGAAATGGAAAATTGGGTAAAAAAAGGCTGATTTTCTCCCTATTTTCTTTCAAAGCGTCCCTTTTAGATGGATAAGATCGATCTCAAACCCACTTTGACATTTTATTTTGCCTTCCCCGCCTCCCTCTCCCGTCCGCCGTCAAACATTCCCCGCCAAAATCAAATAGGAAAAATAGGCAATCTATCCTGCTTGTATCGATTATTCCAGCAACAGAGACAAAATATCCACTAAAAAACCGCAAAACCGACACGATCGAACTAACCATAATTTCACACATAGACGAAATAACAGTCTGGAGAGAGTGTGTGGATACATTCGTTCCGATACGAGCGTATCTGTAAATATTGTCTTTAATTCAAGGAAGAGAAACATGAAGAAGGAATTTTTAGGTGTTTCCGGATTCCTTGCTGCGCTGCTTATGTCGTGCACGATGAGCAATGCAGCAGAATCGATCCTGCTTGCAGACGCTGCGGCAGAGTCGAAAGCAGCCCAGACGGAAACCGCTGAAACGACAAAAGCAGCAGAAGCCGCTCCGGCAGAAGCCGCTCCGGCAGAAGCTGTTCCGCAGATCCAATACGTGGAGTATGAATCACGTCTTGACCTTCGCGGACACATCTGGGGATCTTGGTGGGATGGTTTCACCCGTGAAGGCAACGCCGGCAACATCACGCAGGCGTGGTTCACGGCAGAACGTGCGATCGATACGGATAAGTACGGCACAGACTGGGGTTTCCGTGTCGATACGATCTACGGTACAGACGGTGCCGATGCGCAGTCTTACGGCGATGGCGGTTTTGACGGCAAATGGGGCGTGAGCGGAGACGGGTACGCCGCCGCGATCTTCCAGGCCTATGCCGAGTTCGGAGTCAACAATTTCTCGATGATCGTCGGTAAATTCGAAACCACCATCGGCTACGAATGCCTCGATGAGACCGAGGAACTCTTCAACTCCCACACCTACATGTACGATCACGAACCGATGACCCATACGGGTATTCTCGGCACGTACGACATGACGGAAAAATTCTCTGTCAATTTCGGTGTCACGACCGGAAACGACAACAGTTTCGAAGGCCGAAGCGACGACTACGGTTTCCTTTTCGGCGCGACCTATCAGTTCACCGACCGATTCAGCGTCTCGTATGCTGGAATGTGGAACCGCGTGACAGAAGGCTCGACGATGGGATTCGACTATTTTGACGTCTTCGAAGGCGAAGATGTCGAAACCATGAACGAATACATGCACACCATTGCCGTCAGCTGGGACATCACCGACCGACTCAACTACACCTTCGTGACGAACTACGGAAGCATGAGCGACAAGTCGACCGACACGATGCTCTACGGTCAGTTCGGGATCGCGAACTAC
>SUVI01000051.1 GCA_015062085.1 Planctomycetaceae bacterium | reverse complement strand
GCTGGTCGAGAGTCTTCTGGAATGATTCCGGGAGCGGGTAACGTCTCAACTCCAGCGGAACAGAGCCGCCGTCCGCGTCGGTGAGGAAGAATTTCTCATCCTGGATGAACCACTCCAGATGGTGCGACACGAAAAGATGGTCCAGCACGCTGCGCAGTGTGAGTCCGGAGAAATCGACCGGTCCGACATTTTCTTCCCAGTTTTCAGCGGGAAGGGACTCCGGATCCAAAACGACGGGGACGGGCAGGAGTTTTTGAAGAGCTTCCGCAAACGTTTCCAGATGAAGTTCCTCGAATTTCCACGAAACGGTCTGTCTGAGAGCAGCACGGACCTCCCGTTCGGTCTGCGTTTCTCTCGGATCGCCATCCCGGGCGATTTTCAGAGCGGACGTGAGCCCGGCATGAAATTCCGGCGTACCATTCACCCTGAGCAGAAACTCTTTTTTCCCGGTCTCCTCCCCAGAAAGCGATTCGGTCAGAAAAATCAGCTCGCGGACCTCCGACGACTGCACATCTTCCGGAAGCACGTAGATTTTTTCCATTTCCGTTTTTTTCACGCTTTCCGTTTCCTGGAAAGATTTTGCCGAAAGTGCTGTCTGGGTACTGAAAATACACCAGAGGAGGAACCATGGTGCGTTTAATGTTCGGAGCGTTTGAAATGGCGAAATCATGGATCCTCCTTCCGTTTTCTGTGTTTTCAGCGTGTGAGGTGCTCTTTCAGGAAGATCCCCGTTCTGCTTTCCGGCATTTCCGCGACCTCTTCAGGAGTTCCGACCGTCACGATCTTTCCTCCGCCGCTCCCGCCTTCCGGTCCCAGATCGATGATCCAGTCTGCGGAGGCCATGACATCCAGATTGTGCTCGATGACGAAGACCGAATTTCCGCGGTCCACCAGATCATGGAGAACATTCAGGAGCCGTTCGATGTCCGCGAAATGCAGACCGGTCGTCGGTTCGTCCAGAATGTAGAGCGTGTCGCCGCTGGATGTTTTCGCGAGTTCCAGCGCGAGCTTGATCCGCTGTGCCTCACCGCCCGAAAGCGTCGTGGAAGGCTGACCGAGTTCCAGGTAGCCGAGTCCCACGGAGATCAGACTCTGAAGCGGGCGGTGGATCGTTGGGAAGTTTTCGAAAAATTCGGCCGCGTCTTCGATCTTCATTTTCAGAATGTCGGCGATGGACTTCCCTTTGTACGTGATCTCAAGTGTCTGGCGGTTGAAGCGCTTTCCTTCACATTCCGGGCACTGGACGTACATGTTGGGGAGGAAATTCATCTCGATCTTCTGCACACCCTGGCCTTGGCAGTGTTCGCATCGTCCGCCGCGCACATTGAAACTGAATCGGCCGATCTTGTATCCGCGCTGTTTCGCTTCGCGCGTTTCGGTGAAAACTTTGCGTATTTCGTCAAAGATCCCGAGATAAGTTGCCGGATTGCTCCGCGGTGTGCGTCCGATCGGTGCCTGATTCACGAGAATGACTTTTTCGATCCGGTTCGCGCCTTTCAGTGCGGTGAACGGTCCTGGTTTTGCCGAGACTCCGCCCAGTCTGCGAATGACGGCCGGTGCGAGCGTTTCGTTGATGAGTGAACTCTTCCCGGAACCGCTCACTCCCGTGATGCAGACGAAACGCTTTAGCGGAAAGGCTGCCGTGACGTCCTGCAGATTGTTCGTTTTGGCCCCTTCGATGGTCACGAAGCGCGTGCGGGTGTTGATGGAACGGCGTTTTCGGCGAAGAGCGTACTTCTGGCGCTCGCGCAGATACTTGCCGGTCAGGGAACGCGGATGATTTTGAATACTTTCCGGAGTTCCTTCCGCGACGATCGTTCCGCCGTGCACGCCCGCACCGGGACCAACGTCGATGATCCAGTCGGACTGCCGCATGATCGCGTCATCATGTTCAACGACTAGGACCGTATTGTCCATGCGCTGGAGCTGACGCAGTGTTTCGATGAGTTTCTGATTATCGCGCGGATGCAGACCGATCGAGGGTTCATCGAGCACGTAACAGACGCCGACCAGCCCGGAACCAAGACCGCCGGCAAGACGCACGCGCTGGAGTTCACCTCCGGAAAGCGTATCCGCGGACCGATCGAGCGTGAGGTAGCCGAGGCCGACTTGGCTCAGGAATTTCAGACGCGGCACGATCTGTGAGATGAGCGGCTCGGCGATCGGAAGCTCATTTTCTGCGTCAAATTCCAGTTCTTCAAAGAATTTTAGCGCATCCAGAACGTTCAGCGCAGTGAGTTCCTGGATCGTGTGCGGCCTCATATGATCCTTTCGCTTCAGGTCGCCGATCCGGACGTTCAAAGCCTCTTTTCGCAAGCGTGCACCATGGCACGTTGGGCACGTTACGCGCCCGTGACACGATTCCAGAGTGCTGCGAAACGAAGCAGACGCACCGTTCTGGTACTCGTCGTTCAGGATGTCGAAGATCCCTTCGACTTTTTCGCCGATCTCTGGAAGTTTGCGGAAAATCGTAGTTTTTGCCGTCAGATCGATGCCGCTTGCGCTCAGAGAGATCGAGGAGGAAGATGCAAGATCGATGAACGAACCGGAACTTTCCGGTTTGAGGTCCGCGGCATAGTCGATCATGGAGTCGCCGGCGCCGTTTTTTGCGTTTTTCCCCGGGGAGAGAGAAATATCCAGATCGACCGTTTCGCTATCTGTCGGGTTTTCATCCAGCGCCGTCCCGGTATCTTTCTTTTTTGCAGAGTTTGCTGATTTTTCAGCTGAGACATTCCCTGCATTTTTCGCCGTGCTTTTTACGGTGTTTTTCGCGTTCGATGCAGAAAAACCGTCTTCGGGATCCTCTTCATCGAACGCACGCACGGCAGCCAGCGAGATGCCGTCGTCTTCCTGCTTCATCGTCGGTTTGAACGTGCCTTTCATCGCCGCTTTCTGTTCCAGATCCGACGGATCTTCCTGCCCGGCACGCTCCATCAGCTGTGCCGCTTTTCGTATTTCGGAACTTGAAGCATTGCGCAATGCTGTGACGGTCCCAAGGTACTCGTTCAGGTCGAAAAGATCGCTTCCAGAACCGTAGAGGAGGAAGTCCATCTGTGTTTCGTTCAGCCGTTCCAGCGGCGTGTTCCAGCGGATGCCCAAGACTGCGAGACAGGATGAGAGACGGGTGCGGAATCCGCGAAGCGTCTGCTCCGGCAGATTCTTCCAGATCCCGACAGCACCGGAAGCCAGAGAAAGTGATCGGTCCGAGATGACCAGATCCGGATCGAATTTTTCCAGGTAACCGAAACCCTCGCACGTCGTACAGACGCCGTATGGACTGTTGAAGCTGAACATTTTGGGTTCGAGAACATCAAATTTGATCCCGCAGACCGGGCACATGTTTTTTGTGCAGAAAATTCGATCCTTCCAGACGTTCCCCTGCGGTGTCGTATGCTCTATCGTTGCGATGATCTGCCCGCCGCCGTGCCGCAGAGCCAGATTGACGCTTTCCGTGAGTCTCGGACGTGACGCTTCCCTGACCACGATTCGGTCGACGATCGCTTCGACGGTGTGCGGGGTGCGAATATCCTGCGCCCTCACCTGATCCAACTCCATGATGACACCGTCGACCCGCGCACGCACATAGCCGGCTTTGCGGATCAGCTCGAAAACGTCGAGGCAGTTCCCTTTCCGTTTCCGTACGATCGGAGCCAGAAGCATCATGCGCGTACCTTCCGGATAGGCACACAACGTGTCGAAAATCTGTTCCGGAAGCTGCGGACGAATGGGACGGAAACACTTCGGGCAGACCGCTTTGCCGAGACGCGCGTAAAGAAGACGGAGATAGTCGTAGATCTCCGTTACGGTCGCAACGGTACTTCGCGGATTACTGATCCCGGAGTGCTGATCGATGGAAATAGTCGGCTGGAGCCCTTCGATCCGGTCCACATCCGGGCGCTCCATCTGATGAAAAAATTGACGTGAGTAGACGGAAAGGCTTTCAATGTACTGCCGCTGACCTTCCGCATACAGCGTGTCGAACGCCAGCGAACTCTTCCCGGAACCGCTCGGCCCAGTGATGATGACGAGGCGATTTCGCGGAATATCGACACTTACGTCCTTCAGATTGTGCACTCGGGCGCCAATGATCTGGATTCGCTTTTTCTGATGCTGAACGCTAACTGAACCGGGATGTGGAGCCATAGTGGACCTTTCCAAAAAAAAATCCAGTGCCAGATTTACACCGGATTTTACGTCAATCAGTCAAATTTCCGTTTTCTGAACGAAACAAAAGCAATCAGGAGCGAACTCCATATCTGTGCCGGAGCGGAAAATTCAACTGCGTCGAATTCCATGAAGCGAAGAGAGCAGAAACAAAACCACTCAAAACAGGTCAGAGCGAAAGCACGCTCACTCGCCTCACGACATCAAGAAGGCAGGTGCGGAAAGACCGGACCTGCACGCAATTATTTGCGATGACGGATCCTCGAACGCATCTTCCTCTTTTTACGACCGATCTTGCGACGCCCTTTTCCGGATACTTTTGTTCCCACGGTAAATCTCCTGTTTAAGTTTGAGTCCCAATTCACTCCATTGATCGGAATGAACGATTAAACACAAATACCAATGCTGTATATTATAGCGAAATTTCAGACTTTTCACAGGGGGGGAGGAAAATTTTTTTGCATTTTTTCGTTTTTTTCTTCTTTTTTCAAGGAGAAACATTTGACATTTTGCGGATTTTGCCTATAATTAGAGGGCATTAAGACCTGTGTGCACCGTCAATGCGGTGCGCTGCTGCAGGTTTTTCTTTTTTATCCACTTTTTTTAAGGACAGCTTTTCATGGATCCATCATTTCCCCGTACAGACTCATCCCCTCAGGAACCCAATGGGATCGAACCCAATGGGATCATTCGCGATTTTGGAGATTACTCCCTACGGTTTCCATGCGCCCCGCAGGTACTCATGCCGATGCGTCGCGGAATGGGGTTTCTCATTTGGTCTGATTTGATTTTGACGGCAGCGTTTCTTCTCATGATCGCGGTCGTGACCCTGACGTTAGGACGTTCGGAAAAGTTTGCCGAATTTGCGAAAAGCATGACGGAGGAAAGACTGGCGTACCTTCAGTCGCTCGAGCCCGAGGCCCTTTATCTTGAGCTGAAAGATGAACTGCCCATTGAAGAAATGGTCCAGCCTGTCAGTCTGGTCATGTTCGTCATTTTTGCCGGAACCGTACTGAATGTCACTGGGGTCATCTGGTTCGCGAAAGTGCCGCAGAATATCCTCCCTGGGGCATGGTTTACCGGAGCGATCTGGTACGGTGCGCTCGTGCTTGGGATGCTCATTCCGTTTCTTTTGCCGCTCCTGCTCCTTCTCGCATGGCAGAAATGGCTTCAAATGCTTCTTCAGTTTTCGCTTTTCATTGGAGAGCCGGAAGCGGTGAAGCACATTAGGACGGTCCATCATTCTGTTTTTTACGCCATTCTCCTTTTCCTGGCCGTCACGCTCATCCCATGGCTCTTTAACGATTCTGCCTATGGCATGGTTGCGGTCTCCGGGATCCAGTGGCTGCTCTTTGCGTGTCTGATTTTTGCCGTTTTTACTTACGTTCGGCTGCTTAGATCGCTTCGCGCAAATATCTCCAGAATGTACCGCATGTGGCAGTTCGGAAGTGAGGAATTGGCCGGAAAATGAGACACTGTTTCCGTTTCGCGGCTGGAGTGCGGCTCGAAATTTGGCAAGATGCTGAGCGGCAGAAAGAGATGAACGGCAGAAAGAGATGAACGGCAGAAAGAGATGAACGGCAGAAAGAGATGAACGGCAGAAAAAGATGAACGGCAGAAAAAGATGAACGGCAGAAAGAGATGAGCGGCAGAAAGAGATGAGCGGCAGAAAAAGATGAACGGCAGAAAAAGATGAACGGCAGAAAGAGCGTTTCCGAAAAGGGCCTCTTTCTGCCGTTTGGTGTTCTGAAGATCTTTTGGTCGGCTTCTTAATCGATCCACCCGCCGCCGAGCAGCGTTTCTCCCGCATAGCAGACCGCAGCCTGTCCTGGGGCGATGCCGTAGACCGGCTCATGGAACTTGATTCGGAATCGGCCTCCGTTTGCCGGGATGACTTGAGCGGGAACGGATGGGGAGCGGTAACGGATCTTCACTTCGCATTCAAAGGGGTCCGTCGGAGTTGGGATATGCCAAACCGCTTCCGAGGCGTTTAGTTCTGTTCGCGCAAGTTTCTCATGCAGTCCCAGCACGACGCGGTTCGTTTCCGGTTCCAGACGCACGACGAAATGCGGCTCGCGAAATGCCAGACGCAGCCCCTTTCGCTGTCCGATCGTATAGCGCTCCAGTCCTTCATGCGGTCCCAGATCTTTACCGTCCGTCGTGAAGAAATTTCCTTTCGTGTCCGGATACGCTCCCGTTTCGCGAAAAATATACTCCTTTACGAATCGCGCATGGTCTCCGTCCGGAATGAAGCAGATCTCCTGACTGTCCCGCTTGTGCGCGACATGGAGTTCCGCCTCTTCCGCCATCATTCGGATCTCTTCCTTCGTTCGGTCTCCAAGCGGGAAAAGAAGACGCGGAAGTTTCTCACGCGGAACTCGATGCAGTACGTACGACTGGTCCTTCTTCGGGTCTGCTCCGCGGACAATGCGGAATTCTGGGCCGTTTGGGGACTCGTTTTTCGTGATCCGTGCATAGTGTCCCGTTGCGACAAAATCGGCTCCGAGCGAGTCTGCATACTCAAAGATCTTCCCGAATTTCAGCTCGGCATTGCAGACGATACACGGATTCGGTGTTCGGCAGGTCGAATACTCGCGGACAAAATAGGAGACGATACTCTGAAACTCCTCGTGAAGTTCCATGATGTGCAGCGGGATCCCGAATCTGTCTGCGACCAATTGAGCGTCTGCGGCATCTTCTTCACTGCAGCAGCCGTGTTTTCGGCGGATCGGAACGTTTTCAGGACCGCCGTTTGTTTCCGATCGGATCCCGTGCCGCATGAAAACGCCGGTCACTTCGTGTCCTGCCTGTGTCAAAATGTGGGCACAGACGCTGCTGTCCACGCCGCCGGACATCGCCAAAACGATTTTTGCCATGGATCTTTCTCCTTTTTTGCAAATTTTCGCAAGAATATCCGGTAATTATACCACATTTCAGCGGCGCCGCAACGGGGGGAGCCGGAACGTTGGGGAAATCGGACTATGCTGACGATCGAAAAGGAGGAGAAAAACGAAAACAAAAGCAAAAACAAAAGCAAAAACAAAAGCAAAAACAAAAGCAAAAACGAAGGATGAACGAAGGATAAACGAGTGAAAAGAGCGTGAAAAGAGCGTGAAAAGAGAGTGAAAAGAGAGTGAAAAAAGAGCGGGATCTGGTCGGAAGTGTCGTAATTTAAAGCTCAAATAGCGGGTCATTTATGAGAATGTAGAGATGACGCAGATCCATTGGATCGCTGTATTTCGTGGGTGAGGGAGGGGGGGCGGAATTTGAAGGAACGAGTTTCGCGGGATCATTTTGCGTTTCCCCCATGATGATCCCGATGAAAAAAATGGCAGAAGGAACGATCAGAAGGAAAAAAATGCGGAGAAAAAGATGCAGCATAAAAAACCTTTCAGGAACCAAGCGTTCTGCGGTCTGGAGGCCAAATACATGCGGTCCTGAAACGAATTTCCATAAAAAATAGGAGCATCGCGTTAAAAATAAAGAGAAAATACCATGCTCTCTACCACAAGAGCGTCCAAGGACCGATATTTTTCTACAGCGCTACGCAACACCCCTATAGGCGTCACGATTTTAGCACTGTAGACAAGCCATCTCCGGTCACCCGGGTGGTAGTGATGGACTCGCTTTATTTTTTAAAACCGCAAAGTCTCGAAAAATGGGAATTTAATGTTTTTTTTTAACGGTTCATTCTATTTCAGTTTTTCTGCACGAGCAGTTCCGAAACTTCATGAAAAAACACGGACAAAACGGTCTGATCCGTTCAAACGTCCATTTTATTTCCGTTCAGCTTCATTTTACCAGATTTGGAAAATTTTTGCAATGGGGGGCCTCCTGCTTTTTTAAAAAATTTTCATCTGGAAAAAAGAAAAAAGGTTCATTGGGTAACGAGTACTGATCCCGCCGCTGAAGACAGGTGAGCGGTTTGGGGAGATCTGCTTGGACTTTTTTCCAGCCCCTGCTTGACACCCGGAGCGGGATGAGGTAAACTTAAAGTAATATAATTGGCAGAAATTTTGTTCAAATCTGAAAAAGGGAGACCTGCGATGAAATTTTGGCTGGAGTACGGAATCGGGAATTTACTTCTTTTGCTGGCGGTCGGCTTGAGTGCTGCGGTCGGTACGGGGACTGTCTATGCCTCGGACGGCGAAATTCCAGAGGCCGGCACGAAAATAGAAACGCGAGGGACAGAAACGCGAGGGACAGAAACGCGAGGGACAGAAACGCGAGGGACAGAAACACGGGGATCTGCGCAGAATGCGGAATTTCAGACCGTCACCGTGCCGGATGATGCTCGGACGCTTGGCGAGGCGTATGCGATGACTGCGGAAGGGGGAACGATCGAGATCCGAGCTGGGATCTATGAGGTGAACGAGCCGCTGACGATCGGGAAAAATCTGACGCTGCGCGGACTCGGAGAGAAGCCGGAGGATGTGCTGCTTGCGGGAAGAGAACAAAATGTGCTTTACGTGAAGGCTGGTCTCGTGCGCGTTCAGAATCTTTCGATCCGGAATGAAGGCGGAGTCCGCATGATCCCCAATGGACCGGAAAGCAAAAAGGAAAAGAAAGCGCGTCTCCTTTTCAATGCCCGGCACGCAGCGGTCCGAGTGGCTGCCGATCGCGGTTTCTTTGAGAAATGCGTTTTGGGGTCCTCGGAAGGATGCTGCGTTTTGGCATACGGTGAAGAAGTCCGGCTGAATTTCGACGAGTGCGTCATCGAGAAATCGCACATCGGCATTGTTCTGAAAAACGGGGTCCAAAGCGAGTTCAATGCCTGCACGTTCTGGAGCAATTCGCTGATCGACCTGCAGCTTGGCGAAGGCGGTCGGGGCGTTTTGAAAAACTGTCTCTTTTCGGATAGTACGACAGAAAGCCTGCTCTTGCGCGACACTGGCGAGCTGGAGGTCCGAAATTGCGATTTTCAACGCTGTTCCTCTGGGATCGGACTCACCGGGAAAGGGTCGAATGCGAAGATCTTTGACTCACGGTTCACGGAATGCGGCGTCGGCGTGAAGTTGCTTGACAGAGCCTCCGCGACCCTGACGCAATGCCGATTCGAGAGAAATAAAACGGCTGGGCTCAATGCCATGCAGAACTCTAAAGTGGAGGTGGTCTTCTGCATCTTTCAGGCACAGGAAATTTTTGGGATGCTCCATTCCGGCGGCGCGAAAGGGAAGATCCGGGATTGCCGATTCCTCCAAAATCAAGCCTGCGGTCTCTACATCACAAAGAAAGGAACGCAGCTTCAAGCGGAACATTGCGATTTTACGGATCAGGGCGAGATGGGGACAGTGGTCTCGGAAAATGCACGCGGAACGTTTCGGGACTGCGTTTTCCAAAGATGCGGCGGTACCGGTCTCACTGCGGAAGCAGGGGCTTACGCTCTGGCGGCCGACTGCACCATGGAGAGCAATGCCGCCTACGGGATCGCGGTGATCGACGGCGCAAGCGGAATTTTTCGGGAAAATAAACTGACTGGAAATGGACAGGACTGGTTTCTGCGTGATGAGAAAAAGATCCAGCGTACCGGAAACGATCCCAATGAGTGACCGTTTGGGAAAAATACAGGTTTCAGAGACGTGCGATTCCAGAAAAATGCCTGAAATCGTGGAAAATTTTTTGCGGGGTACTTGCGCATCCGGTGTTTTGGAGTAAAATAAAAATGACTAAATTTTTTATCGTTTCACCGTTTTTGGGAGATCAAATCATGAGAAAACATTTTCTCGCCGTTTTGACGCTGGTCTCCGCGTGTCTGACGGGCTTCGTCCCGCCGGCGTTCGCGCAGTATCAGCCCACCACTGAAAAAGGGATCAAGCAGCTAGAAGCCGACTATCTCTTCCAGTGCGACAATGAGCCGACTTTTGAGAAGGCTAAACAGGAAATCGTTTACGCACGCGAAGCTGCCGAACGTATCGCGAAACTCGACGGTGCGCCGGACCTCGCTCCGCAGCTTGCGGATCTGGCTGAAGTGGAGAAGAAGTTCTCCGGAGTGCAGGAGACGCCGGAAACCGCGAAAGAATTCTACCTCGCCGTCCGCCGCGCGAAGCGTGAGATCGTGATGCGCAATCCGCTCCTGAACTTCAACGAGATCGTCGTCATCGACAATCCGTACCCGCATGGCAAACCCGGCGACGCGACGGATGAATGGGGCCATGAAGCGCGCCACCGCAACGGATTCATGGCGACCGACGGCGGGAAACTGCTCGTCGTGGGGCTGAATCCGGGCGAAGTCAAACGCACGCTGCTGGATAACGGCGGGTCGTTCTGGCGTCCGGACGTTTCGTTTGACGGAAAGAAGATCCTCTTCTCCCACCGTCTTCCGGGTGAAAAATCGTTCCATCTCTTTGAAATGAACGCGGACGGCACCGGGATGAAACAGCTCACGGTCGGGGACTACGACGACTTGGATCCGATCTACACGCCGCAGGGAAAGATCGTTTTCTGCACGAGCCGACAGCACTCCTACGTCCGCTGCATGCCGATGACGCATGCGTTTGCCGTGGCTCGATGCGACGCGGACGGAAAGAACATTTACGTCATTTCCGCGAACGGTGAGCCGGAATACCTTCCCTCCATGATGCAGGACGGCCGCGTCATTTTCACGCGCTGGGAGTACACCGACAAAGCACTCTGGCGCGTTCAGTCCCTCTGGACGATCAACCCGGACGGAACGAATCCGCAGACGTTCTGGGGCAACCAGTCCGTCTGGCCCGACGTTTTGACGGAAGCGCGTCAGATCCCCGGAAGCAAGAAAGTCGTCTTTACCGCGGTGGGACACCATGCCTGGTTTGACGGCACGATCGGATACATCAATCCGGATGAGGGTCTGAACTACCCCGACGGTCTCGAATTGATCACGCGCGAGTGCAACTGGGCGGAAGCGAGCTGGCCGGTTGACCGGGGCGGACCGAATGACCCGCCGCCGAGTTACGACTACCATAAAGCGGGCGACTATTTCGCGTACAAATCGCCGTATCCGCTCTCCGAAGAATATATGCTGGTCTCCGCGCGTGACGCGACGGGCCACCGTACCATGCCGTGGCGCAGCTGGGTTCGGCGCGGCTGCCTCTACAGCGGAAGCGATTTCGGCTGGTTCTTCAATCTCTACTTCCAGGACGTCTACGGCAACAAAGAGCTCGTTTACGAAGGCGACTTCAACGCTTACTACGCATCTCCGCTGCGTGCGCGTCCCGTTCCGGTCGAAAAGCCCGACTTGGTGAAGTGGCCGAAGATCGGTTCCGGTGAAAAACCGGAAGACGGTATCCTCTACAGCAACAACGTCTTTGAAGGCGCGGATCCGATCCTGCGCGAAAAAGGCAAGTACCTCCGCGTCATCCAGATGGACCCCAAAACGTACACGACGTGGAACAAAACGGTCCAGCATGACGGTCCTGCCATCTCCGTCTTCCAGGCCGACGGCGTGAAACGCATCCTCGGCACCGTCCCGATCGAACCGGACGGATCCGTCAACTTCCGCGTCCCGCCGGGACAGGCCATTTTCTTCCAGATGCTTGACGAAAACGGTCAGGCGATCCACGTGATGCGTTCCTTCACGTATGTCATGCCGGGCGAAAACCGCGGCTGCTTCGGATGCCATGAATCGAACATGAGCACGCGTTCGAACAAACTGATGGGCGGCGGACAGATGGGGGCTGCGCTTCGCAAGCCGCCCGTCGATCTGACTCCAACTCCGTGGGGCACCGAGAGCATCAGCTACATGCGGTTCGTTCAGCCCGTTCTGGACCGTAACTGCGGCAAATGCCATCAGGATCCGGAATCTCCCGCGTACGCGAAACTGAACATGACGTGCCGTCCGTCGAAAAAAGGCTGGTGGGCCAACGTTCATTCCCGTCCGGGCGATCAGTCCCCGTTCTGCGAACCGTACCTGACGCTCGTCTCCGGCGACTGCGGCTGGGGCGGAAGTAAGCCGAAGAACGAAAAAGGCGTTCCGATCAACCTCGCGGGAGTTTTCGTCGTGGAAGGCTACCACCAGAACGACCCGGAAAACCTCAAAACTCTCCCGCCGT
This sequence comes from Planctomycetaceae bacterium, assembly GCA_015062085.1. The sequence continues at coordinate 10,007 of SUVI01000051.1, read as the reverse complement.
ATACCGCGTGGAGTCCCACGAGCACGCTCATCCAGAACGCGACCAGCGGGAAGCACCACGGCGTGAAAGTGAGCAAGGAAGACGCGGAACTTCTCGTCGCGTGGGTGGACTGCAACGGTCCGTACCTTGGCGATCAGGAAGTGCGCGCGATGTACGATCCGTACTCCACCGCGGTCAACACCGTCCCGCCGATCCGTCCGCGCATCAAGTCCGCGCCGGTCATCAACCGCTTCGACATTCGGCAGGACGGCGACTCGGAAAAAGTCTCCGGTCCGCTGACGCTCGCACCGTCCGCGCTTGAGCTGAAAGCGAAGGAAGACGCGAAGAAAAAGGCGATGGAAGAGCTGATGAAGAACGCGGAAAAGGACTTCACGGGAGAAGTTCTCGAAGCGACCTACGGCACCGACACGAAACGCGTGGATGTTCTGAACGCTCTGAAAGGCCGAATGAACGGCAAATGCCTCATTCAGATCCAAAAGTTTAACGATGTCTTCGGCGACGTTCAGTACGGAGTCGTGAAAAACCTCCGTCTCAAAGTCCGCACCGCCGACGGCAAGATCCACGATCTGACCATCGAGGAAGACATGCCGATCGTTCTGCCGTAAGTTTTTGAGTGACCTCACTCTGAAATGATGGAGACTCAGAGGCAGGAAGCAGAGGTACTGTTTTCTGCCTTTGAGACATTTTTAGAAGGAATAGACCAATGAAAGAGACGTTTGATGAACTGGAATTGAATAGTGGGCAGGCCGCGAAGTATTTCTGGAGCTTTGCCGCGCTGTGGTTTGGTATCTGGGTTGCGCTGCCGTGCCTGATGTGTGCAGCTCCCAGTAACTTTGACGTCATTGAGCAGCTGATCCTTGGACGTGAATGGGTCCTGGGGTCGGCGCATCATCCGCCGTTTGCGTTCTGGTGCATCGAATCGGTTTACCAGCTCTGCGGACACGTAGTCGCATCGAGTGCCGTGTGCGGCGCGCTGGCCAGTTTCGTCGGACTTCTGGCGATCTGGCGTTTCTCAAGATACTATGTTTCAGAAACCAAAGCACTCCTGATCGTTTTTGCGAGTGCCGCCTACCGGTATCTGAACATGGGGAACGTGAATTTCACGACCAGTATTCCGCCGACGGTCATCTGGTGCCTCGCGATATTTCTGCTTTTCCGGGCAGTCGAATTTGACCGGCTGCGCGACTGGCTTTGGGTCGGTCTTGTTCTTGGGATCGGAATGATCTGCAAGTACTCGCTCGGGCTTTTGGTGCTCACGATGGTCCTTTACCTTTTCTGGGAACGAAAATGCCGCAGGTACTGGCTCACGCCGGGTCCGTGGCTGACGACTGCGGCTGCGTTTCTGGTTTTTTCGCCGCATTTTTACTGGCTCATCCAGAATGACTTTCCGCCATTTCGATTTGCCGTCGATCTGCTGAGCGAAAGTTCCCCGTGGAATCATTTGCTCACCCCCCTGCGCTTCATGGGATGCCAATGCTTTCTCATCCTGCCGGTCCTCATTCCGCTGATCCCTCTTTGCGGGTACATCTGGCAGCTGAAACGGGATCGGACCGCCGTTCTTCAGTCCGCGGCTCGTCCGTCGGAAGATCCGGAGGAATCGGCATTTCGGCGTCGGTTCCTGACGTTCATGTTTTGGTTTCCGATCCTGCTGCAAGTTGGACTTTTTGCATACACTGGAACGGAAAATATGCGCTCTCAGTACGGTTCGCCGCTCTGGACGCTGTTCGCTCTCTGGTACGTTCTGTTTTTCCGAAATTTCTCGGGAAGTCTTCCACTTCGGCGGAGTTTTCAGTTTGCGGCTGCCGTTCTGTTCATTACGGTAACGTGCTACTGGGCGGATTTTCAGTTCCGGTACCAGTTCACGTCCAGGCCGGGACACGCAGAATTTCCGACACAGGAACTCGGTTCGCGTCTGGAGGATATCTGGAACGAGAGGTACGCCGGAATTCCGTGTCCCATGCTCACCGGTCACTGGAAGCTCGCGGGACACGCAGCGCTCGGAATGAAAAACCGTCCGGCAGTTCTGTGCTACTACGACGGGCTGGAAGAATGGTGTCGGCCGTTGATTGTCGAAATTTCAGATGAAGATTTCGCGAAAAACGGAGGTATCGTCGTTTGGCAGTACGAAGAGAAAACGCCGGACTCGGAAACAGACGAAGTGCCGGAATTTCTTGCGCGCCGGTTTCCGACGGCTGTCGTTTCACCCGAAATTTTGAGTATTCCATGGCGGACATCCGCGGAACTCCCTCCTTTGAGAGTCCGCTACGCGATCGCGCCGCCGCAGACTGAAAAATAAACGGTGAAAGAGATTCCGCGGAGTTTCCCAGCCCAAGATAGTTGCTGTGATCCGTCAAAGGGAGGCCGTGAAAATTTTTAATTATTTTTTCATCTAACGGCAGCTCGGCCTCCCAACGGGAGCTTCAAACCACTTTGCCTCCATGTTTTACGAGGTTAAATACTCATCGGACACTTTCAGGATCCATCCTTTTTCACAGCGTGACTGCGTAAACGTATCCATTATCGTCAACAGTTAAGTCTTTTAATAATGCCATATTCTTACCGTCCTATCCAATGTATTTTCTGTGTGCCAGCTTCACATTTTGTTGTTTCACCATAGCGTAGTGCATGGTGGTGTCGATCTTCTGGTGTCCGAGGAGCTGCTGTACCTGCTCGATCGGCATGCCTTTATCTATCGCGGATGTTGCGAGTGTTCGTCGGAACTTGTGCGGATGGACTTTCGGTATGGATAACCTTCTGCCCAGTTGCCGTAATCTCATCTCCACGCCGCCGATCCGCAGCCGGTTGTATGGGGCGCGCAGCGTGACGAAAAGGGCGGGATTGCTGTCTGTACGGCTATCGAGGTAGTTCTGCAAGTGGATTTTCGTTCTGGCATCGAAGTATACCAAACGCTCCTTATTTCCTTTGCCGAATACCGCGCATTCCCGCTCATTGAAATTGATGTCATCGCGATTGAGTGCCGCCAATTCTCCAACACGCATACCCGAGGAGGCGAGCAGATCGATGATCGCCAGATCCCGCAGGGAATCACAATTGTCCCGCATCTGTTCCAGCACTTCGTCCGTGTAGGTTTCCTTGATGACCTTGGCGGTCTTCACTTTATGGATCCTGCGGACGGGGCTTTTTACGATGTGATCCTCATCTTCCAGCCACGAATAGAATGTGGCCAGAATGCGCCGAATGTTATCGATGGTTACCTTGCTGGATCTCCGCTGCATCTGGTATGCCGTCAGATACTGCCGGAGGTCATCCGTGGTGATCCGCTGCACTGGTTTACCGACTGCTGCCGTCATGGCTTTGATCGTCTTGTGATAGTAGGTCAGCGTTTTTTCGGAGCAGCCCTCAATGCGCTTAGCAGCGATAAATGCCGCCGTTACGTCTGTCTGCTCCTGAGTCTGCTGCTGATAGGTCTGCGTGACCTCCAGCCCATGCAGGCAAAATTCCATAGCTGCACGAAGTTTGCAAAGCTGTTCGTTATTGAGGTGTGGCAGCATTTGCTGCTGTACCTCTGTGATCAACTGATCTTTCATATCAATTCTCCTTTGTAAAAAGAGAACGACAGCAGTGGCGATCTCTCTGGTTGAACCCCCGCCACTGTGGGTGCTGATTAGGACAGTAAACTCGCACATGTTTCTTGTTCGAGTTTACTTCGCTCCTCCTTACGGCATGCAGGCTACGACTCAAATGGGCCGAAAACGGCTTTGACGGTCATGGTCTCATCATTGGCGGTAAGGTAGTAGACTTTGAATTTACGGCCTCCATCGTACGCTTTCACCACCACGTGTCCGCCGAGTTTTACGAGGTCATTCTGCCACGTTTCGTCTGCAAGCCGTTTCATTTTTTCCGGGTCACAGTATGTTGGGCAGACGAGACGTTCTCCAGGGTAAAGTTCCCGTGAGCACATCGTTTGCATCGTGTGTTCGTTGACGTGTCCCGGAGTCCACACATTATTCACGTAGACCCGTGCCTGGACCGCCTGGACAAATTCCGGCCGCATGGCATCCCGGGAGGCATGGTGATTCGCCTTGCAGACGCTGACTTTTCCGACCGTGCGTCCGACGATCGCTTCGATCCCCGCGTCTTTCCCGCTTTCATCGAGGACCACTCCGCTGAGGTCGCCGCCGGAGAAGAATCGGAATGGGCCGTAAGAAAGGCGGAAACCGATGCTCAACGGGTTTTCGTTGATCCTGCTGTTCAAGTTATTCGGGTATTTTAGATAAAGATTTTCCGTCGGGAGTTTCACGGACGGATCGAATTCCTGTTCGGGTCTCGGTGCTTCCAGGCAGACGGTACCGCTTGCGCAAAGGTTCAGGATCTGGAACTTTCCGCGGTATTTTTCAGGATCTTTTTTTAAAACGAGCTGGTCCGCGCGTCCCACGGCAAACGGCGTACGTTTCAGGCCGTTCGTTTTCTCCTGATATTCGACGAACTTGAGCCAGTTGAGCGTCTCGCGCTGCTTCATGGCCGTCACGGGAGCCTCGTAGTCCGGATACGACCGGTCAAATGCCTCGCCGAAACGGAGAAACTCGCCGACCTGTGCCAATCCGCCGAGCTCGTAGTCGTTTCCGCGTCCTTCCGTCTTCCCGGCAAAAAAATGTCCGCCGCCGCAGTGGTCGCTGTGGAAATGAGAACACATCAGGTAATCGACTTTTTTCCCGGACGGGTTGACCCGCTCCACATACCTTGCGATCCACTCTCCCGAACGGCGCGAATCGTCGGGAAGCTGGATCGTGCTGTCCTTTCGGCGATAGTCTCCCGCATCCAAAAGCAGCGACGTACCGTCCGGATAGATATGGAAACACGATTCCGCGTTCCCGGTGTAGATGAAATGCAGATCCAGCTCGCCTTCCTTCCAGCCGGCGTACGGTTTCCCGACTTCCGGAGATTCCGACGGTTCCGGAGCCGGGATCTCCCGAACTTCTTCGGCATCGCAGGCAACCACGTTTCCAAACTGTACCGCCGCGATGGACGAAACAGCACACTGACTCAAAAACAGACGGCGATCGATCGAATTCTTCTTAGGCATGGCAGATCCTGATGGGGGTAAGGATAGGGAATTTCCGCAAAACGGCAACCATTCCGCTTCGCATCACTCTCCCAGTTTACCCGACTTTCCGCTCTCTGTCAAGCAGGGGGACTGATTTTTAATACTTTTTGCGGAGGGGGAACATTTTCTCCACCTCTACTCGATATATTAGAATTTGTCAGTATCGATTGCCGTATATCATTTTTGCTTGTTCGGTATATTTCTTCACGAACTCCGTTTTCGCATTTGTATAAGCATCTCGGTCATGTTCGTATTCATTCCATAATGAGAGTTTTAATTTCTCATATTCTTTTGCAATATCGGGAAATTCGTTAAGATAATCCCTGAAATACAATTCGTTATGATTGCCCGTATATCTTAAATGCAAATGGAACACTCTCTCAGCAAAGCCGTTCTCGGTGTACCCTTTATTAAAGGACAGTCCTTTTTCGCTTTCCGACATACAAATATAGCCGCAATTTATGATCTGCGCCTTGTGATCAGACAAATTTCTCCCGTTTGGGATCTCCACAAGAATATCTACGATAGGCTTTGCCCAAATGGAAGGGATCGCGGTACTTCCAATATGACTTATCCTTTCAACTTGTGAAAGGACTTGCTTCAACAGGGTTTCTTCTTCCAAATACCATTCTTTCCAACACTCTTGGTGTGCTGTTAAAATGATTGGAAACAGCTGCCACAATTCTTCCAAAGTCATTTCCGACAATCGCTTTACCATACTTTCTCTGCCAAATTCTTATTTGCCGATCTCTTTCCTAAAAGCAAACATTTCATCATCAACTAGTTTTCCGTTTTCAATATATGGATTCCACTTGTTATGATATTCAACTAAATGAGATCCGCATTTGTTGTCATTACATAAATGATCCCCTTCGCCATTTGTTTTCTTACCTTTCACTTGTTTACTATATTGAGCAATCGTCTCTGCCGCGAATTCCGCAGTTCCGTCACCGTACGTGCCAATGTTCCTCTTGAATCGTTCGTCGGTAACGTACATCTTGCCAAGCCCTGCGAGGATCTCGTCAGTACAGGTATGGCAGCCGCGAAAAACCATGTTTTTCACAAAAACTCATCCAATGAAAAGCATTTTAGCATAAAAAGAAGGGTAAGTCAAGAAGTTTGAGCAAGAGAAGAGATTTTTTCCTAAAAAATGTCAATTTGAAGTCCACTTGAAATTTTGTCAATATCGGTTATCATGGAAAAGGTTTCCGGTTTTAAGTCAAAAAAAGAAGTACAAAATGTCGCAAATGCGTTTTTTCGTGGATAAAAGGGACTCGATCGCCTGGAAAAATCGGGTGCACGCTGTTTTGAGGAACTTTTAGACGAAAACGCTGCCGACAAAGACGTTTGGGCGGACTGCGAGTACTTGGGGGCGGCGTTGGAAGCTGGGTATTCGCACCAAAGGACTTGTACTGCACATCTGCGAAAAAGGTTCCGCATCATGAGTAAACTGGCATACGAGAGCCGAAAGTTCTTCACGAAAGGCCTTTCCCGCGCGGAAGTCAAGATCCGCCTGAAAAAACGAAATTGGGCTCAAATTCGGCATCAACGCAGTAAAATTCGTGAAAGTTTCCATAAAATCATGAAACGCGATGATCCAAATTCCTGAATTTATCCTGAGTGCCGGATCTTGTATCATCGTGTTGTGAAATTTTGGATCTTTCGAGGTCGTCTCTCTATATATTCCTTGATGCTTGCCTTCATTATCTCGTCAAATTAAAATTTGTTTATTTCCTTGCAACTATGATCGGTTGATAAAATCCTGTTTCTTCGGGAAACATCCATATTACCTCTTTGCATCCATTGGAAGTAAACAAAGCCGTTAGTTCTTCTCGACGAGTTGCTCTATATTCACATTCAAATTTATTGATTTCTAATGTTTCTTCGTCATCAATAATATACTGTGTAAGTCGATAACGGTCATCATTCCAAACCCAAGTCTGAAATGATACTCGTTTGCCTTTTTCGGTTTCGTGGATATATGGCGGAGAGTATAGCGGTTTGTCTTGAAGCAAAGCATCATAATCTCGGATACTGCCCACAAAAATCCCGTTTTCTTTGATTTGGTTTGCAATGCTTTTTACGGCACTGCTCAGATCTTCGCTTGTAAGCATATGCGGTAACGCATTATCCATAGCGATAACAATATCAAACTTTTCCGTAAAAACTTCATTTAACGCGCGGAAGTCGGCATTCTCAATGCGAACGTCAACATTAGCGTTTGATGCTCTTGCTTTCGCCTCAGTAATTTCGCCGCTGCTAATGTCGGAAGCGGTCACATTATATCCGAGCGACGCAAGACCTATTGCTTGCGTTCCTATTCCGCACGCACAGTCAAGGATACTTACGCTTTGCCCAAAATTGAATTTTTGAAATATACTTTGCAATAATACAGCTTGCTCTTTCGTAGTAGCTTTCCAATCAAGGAATAACTTGTCGTAGTGAGAAGCCATATTGTCATAAAATTTTTGTATGATGCTCATTTTGACACCTTGTCATATTCTTGTTTATTCCACGCCGTGCCTCTCCATCAGCTTGATCCGATCGCCAAAGCTTTGATGATGTGGTGCCGCAGAGATTGTGCCGTTACTAAGGAATGTATCGAGCAGAGCCTTCTGCTGACGGAAGAGCACGATCTTTTTGAAGCGTTCCTTGGTCATAAGGCTCGAGTGCCCCGTGCGAATGATCTCACGGCTGTTTTCCACGTTCGTGTGCGGTTACCCGGCAGGTTGGCCTACCTCGGGATCGCTCGCGTATGTATATAGATCCTCCGCATCATCCTCGCACCAAGGACGAAGAATGAGGCGATCTGTTTCCAAATACTCAATCATTTTTGTTCCTCGATCTTTTCCACTCGCCGCGCGTGATCCTGTACACGTAAAGCGCTTCGTCGCCCTTTTCGTACGCCTTGATCCTCGTCATGCCGTTTGCGGCGGCGGCACAGGATGCGACGTTTTCACGGTTCATATAGGAATAAACGCTGTCAAACTCTCGGTGTTTTCAAAGAACCGACCCTTGACAGCGGCGCACGTCTCCTTGGCATAGCCTTGACGCCAGTAATTTTTGTGAACGTGATAACCGATCTCGGGGAGAATTTCACCGTCGATGTTTTGCATGGAGATCCCGCAATCGCCGATAAAAGCGCCCGTTTCCCTGAGTTCCAGCGCCCAAAGACCGAATCCGTTTTGTTTATAGCTGTCGATGCACCCATTGATCCATCTGTTCACGCCGTTTTCGTCGTATGGTTTGGGATAATATTTCATGGTTTCCTCATCGGACAGGATCTCGTATAAAGCATCAAAATCATCGGGTGTGTACTCTCTGATGTTCAGACGTTTTGTTTGCAAAATCATAGCTTTTCCCTTATATCAGAACTCGATCACAACAGGTGCGCTGCCGAAGGAGCAGATGATCGCCGTCGCGTTCTGCATATACAACACCTGCGTGTTGCCGTCGTTCTCGTCGTACATACCGCGAAGGTTGGGATAAGCGTCGAGCATGGATTTCTTGGCTTCATAGCGGTCGTCCTCGATGAGTTCGCACGCCACGCGAACCCATGCGCCGTCCTTGAACGCGCAGATCTCTGCCTTGGGATTTGCCGCGAGCTGATGACTCGTGGGCTTGACCTTGCCGGTCTGTATGTAGAGCTTGCCCTCAAACTCGTTGACCGTGCCGAAGGGACGGACACGTGGCTGATCGCCCTCAACGGTTGCTAAATAATAAACCTCTGCTTTTTTCAGAAAATCAAGTACTCTTTTCATGATTGTTCTCCTTATAATAATCAAATATCATTTTTGTCCAAATGCCCAACTGACATCGCTGTTTATTACATCACGATTTCCATAAACAAATGATTCAATTCATCCCAAGACTCTGATTTATCGCTCGGCAAGTTTGCCCCAAGCACTTCCATTTCAGCAATGGTTGTATCGAAATAATCGATTACGCGATCAAATCTCTTTTCCAAGGCAATTTCCGGAGCATTCATTTTCAAATCCAAAAGCTTTTCAACGTCAGGTTTAATAGCTTCATCAAGATATTTTTCCATCAAAACATGGAATTCCATTGGAGGCGGAGTTCCTTCCGCAAGAATCCACTTACACGCCAACAACGGTCTTAAAACATAAAAATATTTCTTCAATCGTACGGTTTCGCCTTTAAAATATGCGCGATAATTCGTTTTCGCCGTACTTAGATAATGATACAGTCCTGATTTAGCCACAAAATATCGGTTAATAACTTCCGCAATTTTCACCCACTCGTCTGTTGTTTTATATATGATTGGAGAGGAATTCCATTCAAACAACGTGGGATTGGATTTGTGTAACAAAATCAGCGCTTTTTGAATATCCCAACCATTGATATCAAGAGTATCATCGAGCTGCCATTCAATGACATCTCGCGTCTTATCCAAGCGCAAATAATACTCTTGCGGGCGAACATAAATAAAACGCACATCATAATCACTATCGGGAGAAGCAAAACCCCATGCACGGCTTCCTGATTCTACACAATGGAGAATCTTTATTTTTTCACGATCTTCTATTTCATTAAGTTTTTCAAGTATTAATTTCCGCATAGTCAACACCTCTCTTTTATATCACTTAATTTTATTTGGCAACCTCTAAAAACTTCGTTTTTATCCAGAAGTCACACAATTCATAAACCACATTATAACACAGGGAAAATGGGTTGTCAAGGAGTTTTGCGGGGGGAGGGGTAATTTCTTGGAATTTTTTCAAAAAATTGCCGATTTTTCGGTTTGAGAAGTTAAGTTCACTTGATTTTTTGACAACATTTACTATCATAGGAGCCGTTTCGGTTTTCAGTGAAAAATGAGGTGCGGAATGTCACAAATGCGTTTTTTCTTTGTGGACAAAAGGGACGAAAGGTTGGAAAAACTCGGGTACAAACTGGGGATTTTGCAGACGTTGATTCCGTG
>SUVI01000050.1 GCA_015062085.1 Planctomycetaceae bacterium | reverse complement strand
TGGGGGTGAGGAATTGGGGGTGAGGAATTGGGGGTGAGGAATTGGGGGGTAAATGGAAAATTTCCTGCTTGGTATCCTTTTATTGTATTGCGTTCCGCAGAAAATGCAAGGGGGGAGCCGAAAACTTCTTGAGATGCAGATCCTGCACAGGAACTGAGCGCTTGGAGGCACAGGAACGGCGGAACTTCAGGTTTGCGGAAAAAAAAGGTCAGTTTGCGGAAATCCGCGCTTGCGTTTCTATGGAAAATGTGGTATGATGAACGGAAAGATAGATGGAGCGTTCGGGGGAACTCCGAAAATTGGACTCGCGTATTTCAGAAGGTGTTAAAAATGTTGAATTTCAAAGTGAAGATCGGTCTCGTTCCGGAACGGCGTTTTTTGCCCGGGCCGCGGCGTACGGAACTGTTCAGTCAGGACGTTGCGTTTGAAAACAAACAGAAAGTCTTGAGTTTCCTGAAAGCCAATTTTGCAGCGGACAGCGTCGAGTTCGTCGATCTGGAGTGGCTCAACGACGAGGGGATCCTCGAGCAGACTGCCGATGCGTATCGGGTCGCGGACTACTTCAAAAAACAGGACGTGGACGCGATCTTCATCATCAACTGCAACTTCGGCAATGAAGAAGCTGCGGGCAAGATCGGTCAGCTGATGAAAGTTCCGACGCTCCTTTGGGGACCGCGCGACGAGTTTAAAACGAAACGCTACACGGACACGCAGTGCGGACTTTTCTCGATCAGCAAGCAGCTCAAGCGTTACAGTGTGCCGTTTACGTACATCGAGAACTGCGAGCTGGAGGACCCGAAATTTTCGCGCGGATTCCGTGATTTTCTTTCCGTCGTCACGATGGTGAAAAACTTTAGCCGACTGCGTATCCTTCAGGTCGGCGCGCGTCTGAAGCCTTTCAAGTGCGTTATGGCGAACGAGCTGGAGCTGACCGAGCGTTTTGGGATCGACGTCGTGCCGGTGAACATGACGGCGATGAAAATGAAGCTGGAGGAGGTCCTCGAAACGAAAACGGAGACCCTCGAAGAACACGCAGAATTCATGGCGGAGCACTACGATCTGAGCGGCATTGAGCATGAAACGGTCCTCCGGATGGCCGCGTTCATCGAGGCGTACCGCGATTTGATGCTCGAAAACGACTGCGACATCATTGCGACGGAGTGCTGGACGGTCATGAACCAGACGTTCGGCGCGATGCCGTGTCTGGCGATGAGCGTTCTGGCGGACTTGGGGATCACGGTCATCTGCGAGACGGACATTCACGGCGCGATCACGTCAGCGCTCCTTTCGTGTGCCGCGCGCGGAAAGAGACCCCCGTTTTTTGGCGAGTTCACAGTACGGCATCCGTTCAACGACAATGCGGAACTGCTCTGGCACTGCGGCGTATTTCCGACGTCGATGAAAAAGACGGACGAGAGAAAACCGCTGGCCGTCTTCAAACCGAGTTTCTGCGGGAAGGACGGACACTACACCATGGCGCGTTTTCAGGCGGAACGCGGACAATACTATCTCCTCGGCGGCGAATTCGACACGACGGAAGGTCCGGAAACGTTCGGAACGTGGGTTTGGGCGGAATTCAAGGACCTGCCCGCTCTGGAACGCAAGTTGGTCGAGGGGCCGTACATCCACCACGTCAGCGAAGTGGAAGGAAGTTACGCGCACGTTCTGCGTGAGTTTGCGAAGTACGTCCCAGGTCTGATCTTCGATCCGCTTGAGAAGTGAGTGAGCACGTGAGTTGACGTGAGTTGACGTGAGTTGACGTGAGTTGACGTGAGTTGACGTGAGTTGACGTGAGTTGACGTGAGTCCGAAAACGCACTTTTCCCTGAAAGGAATTTCCATGTTCTGCGGAGGCGGAGAAATTCAGCATGGCGCCTGGATCATTTTGCGGAACTTCGTGTGCCGAGAATGTCTGGCACGCTGTCTGGCGCTCGATCCAGAGGTTCTGCTCATTGCGGACATGACGCAGGAAGCTGAGCAGCCGCAGCCTTCAGGTGAAAAATAATTAAAATTTTTTCACTGCCCCCCATTGCCAGAAACACAGAAACTCCCTAAATGGGGAGGCTGGAAAATTCAAGTCCCTCCTCCATCAGGAAAGGATCCCTCATGTCCCGCGATTCATTCATTTTTCGGTCCATTTTTTACGCGTTCTGTCTTTACATAACTCTCGGCACCTGGTCTGTTTGCAGCGTTTGGACGACTTCACTGACCGCAGCCGAGTCTTCCTCCGGCAGTACGCCTTCAGCCTCCGACACCGAAATGCCGCAGGTACCCCAAACACTTCTTTCCTGCGGAGTCTCTCCAAAAGTTCTTGCAGATTGGGAGATGCAGGAAGGAAGAGCATTTCGGCTTCTTGGGTCTCGGGAGTCGCTGGAGACTCTGGTCGAAACTGCCGAAAAACTGGCACGCTCGCTGACGATCCCGGAGGACGTCTCCGTTTCAGCTGCGTTTCAGACGGCACTGCGTGATGCGCGTGAGTCACTCGCACGTGAAGGAGTTGAGGCGTTCTATCCGATGGACCATCGTTTTTCGGAGGGGCTTTTTTTTCATTCGACTCTTCCCCCGACGTTTGAGTCAGAAAAAACGTTTCCGCGCGTCATTGCCGATCCCTCCTCGAAATATGATTTCCGTGCAATGTATCCGTACCCGGACGGGACGCTCTACCAGAACACATGGTGTCGGACCGGTCAGACCATTACGTACCGCGTCGAGGGGATGGAAAAGTCGAAAAAGTACGTTTTGCGCATCCTTTTCACGTCGGATTTCAAGCGCACTCAGCCCGTCCTCATCAACGGGGCGGAAGTGGAGGTCGTGAATGTGCCTGCCATGACTGCGTTTGAGCGTTTCTATCCGCTGGAAGGTCTGACGGACGCCGAGATCGAGATCCGCCACACGACCGGGCCGAACGTTACGGTGGCACAGGCGGACCTTCTCTGTGCGGATCCGCCGTCGGAAGAGAAAAAAGCGGAACTTGCCGACCGGCTGCCGCGCAAGCCGATCCCGCTTTTCCGCTCGGAGTGGATCCGGCTTCGGAGTGCGATGCGGGAGGTCCTTTTTGCGCAGAATGAGCTGGATTTTGACGAACTGCTTTTCGTGAAGCGGCATTGGCCGCAGGGAAACCATCAGTGCGGTCATCGCGTCGGTGAAAATCAGACTGCGGGAGCGGATCTCATGATCTTGAAAGGACTTTCGCCTGACGGAGAGCTGCGCGGCCTGCTTCCTCCGGAACTCGCGGAAAAATGCGGGATCGGGCGTCCGGATCTCTCTTTTGACGGGAAAAAGATCGTCTTTCCGCTCGCGCTTCCGAGAAACCCGCCGACGCGCTATCCGTGGGCACGCGGACACGCATTTTACGACCCGAATGATCCGACCGACATGACGCACTATCACGGCGGCGCGACGCTTCCGTACGAAATTTTCGTCATCAACACGGACGGGAGCGGTCTGAAAAACCTGACGGATCTGCCGGACATTGAGGACTCTGAGCCATGCTGGCTTCCGGATGGCCGGATCGCTTTCACTTCATGCCGAGGCGGGCGAGTCGTTCAGTGCGGCGATTGGTCTCCCGTCTTTGGACTTCACGTCATGAACGGCGACGGTTCCGACCCGCACCCGATCTCTCAGCCGCAGGACACGGAATTCTACCCCGCTCTGCTTGAAGACGGACGCATCCTCTTCACGCGGTGGGACTACGTCATGAAGCCGTACAATACGATGCAGGAGATCTGGGCGATGAACCCGGACGGGACGCGTTCCATGAAGATCTACGGCGACTGGTACAAATTTTCGCGCGGTCCGATCGCGATGCAGGAAGTCCGTCAGATCCCCGGCACACGGAAACTCGCAGCCGTCGGCTGTGCGCATCACAATTCCGGCGTTGGACCGCTTTTGACCGTCAATCTGAGTCTGAATCGTCTTGGACCGGACGGCATGAAGCTCCTGACGCCGGAGATCGCGTATCCGGAGATCCGCGGTATGGATGACGAACGCGAAGACCCGAACTTCAACGACCTGGAGCAGGCCCCGAAACAGGCGGGCTGGTACACCTCCCCCTGGCCGCTTTCGGAAAAACTCTTCCTCTGCGTTTACTCGCCCAGCAGCGACAATCTGGACGATACGTACGGGATCTACCTCCTGACCGACTTTGGATTCAAGGAGCTGATCTACCGATTTGCCGACACCTCGTGCTACTGCCCGATCCCGCTCAAGCCTCGTCCTGCACCGCCTGCCGTTGCGGACATGGAACGCCTTCCGGCTGGCACTCCGGGAACACTGCTCCTTCAGGACGTCTACCGCGGTCTGGAAGGCGTCCCGCGCGGAACGGTCAAATGGCTTCGGGTCTGCGAGACGTACCCGAAATGCCGGCATACAGATCCGCATCGGGCCGGTCTTGGCGTCGATTCCGGGTGGGACATGCGCGGCGTTCTGGGGTACGTGCCGGTCGCGGAGGATGGTTCTGCCAGCTTTGAAGTCCCCTCGGACCGCATGATCTTCCTCGAAGCGCTGGACGAAAATTTCCTGGAAGTGCAGCGGATGCGAAACTACCTTACGCTCCGTCCAGGGGAAGTGCAGGGGTGCATCGGGTGCCATGAAAGCCCGCTGGACGTCTCACCGGTCTCGCGCATGACAGCGGGACCGCGGGTTCCCCAAAAGATCCAGCCGCCGCCGTACGGTGCCGGACCGATGCACTTTGAACGGGTCATCCAGCCGATCCTTGACGCCAAATGCGTCTCGTGCCACGACGGAACGAAAAACGCCTGCCCGGATCTTCGCGGAAGAACGCGCGTCGAGGCACCGGGGATCGATCGGGATGAGGGGCCGCAGCATCGAGTCTCGACCTCTTTCCTCGCTCTGGTCCCGAAGCACGTTAGCTACTATCCGGTCAGCAGTAATCGGGGGATGAAGACTTTCCAGCCGCCTCGGACCGTCGGTTCTTTCGTTAGTCCGCTGATGCACCGTCTGAAAGACTCGCAGTGCGGGAAAGGACTCACGCTGGACGAATGGCGTGCGTTTGCGGCCTGGATCGACCTGAACGCTCCCTACTACGGCAGCTACGATGACGATTTCCTCGCGCCGTAGCCCGCGCCGCTGACGGAGAGGCGGAAAAAAAGAAAGCGCGGCCAAAAAGATTTTTAATTTAACTGGACCCTAAATGGAGAGTTTTTCATGAACAAATTCCTCTTTTCGATGATTTTAACGGAACTCGAGGACGCGGTCGGGATCGAGAACTGCTCGACGCGCGCGATCGACAAACTGACGCACAGTGTGGACTACTTCTGGCTCTCGCGTCTTTTTGTGGACCGGGGAGAGAAGATGCCCGAGGCGGATTTCGTCGTCTCGCCAAAGGACGCGAAAGACGTTTCCAAAGTCCTGAAGATCGCGAATTACTACAAAATTCCCGTTACGACCTGGGGCGGAGGCGGCGGAACGCAGGGGGGAGCCATTCCGGTCTGCGGAGGGATCGTGCTGGACACGAAGCGCATGAATCAGATCTTCGACGTGAACACCGACTCGATGTACATTGAGTGCGGCGCGGGATCCATCTACAAGCACATCGAAAACGCGGCAAACGAGAAAGGGTACGCCACGATGCACTACCCAAGCTCGCTGAACTGCTCGACGGTCGGCGGATTCCTCGCGCACCGCGGGATCGGAGTCGTCTCCACCAAGTACGGAAAGATCGACGATATGGTCCTCCAGATGGAAGTCGTCCTGCCGAACGGCGACATCATCGAGACCTCCCCCGCTCCCAAACACGCGGCCGGTCCGGATCTGAATCAGATCTTCATCGGCTCGGAGGGAACGCTCGGCATCATCACCAAGGCGCAGATGCGCATCTATAATCAGCCGGAAGAACGCCGTTTCCGCGGTTTCCTTTTCCACGACATGCACAACGCGTTCCTGGCTGGGAAGGAACTCCTTCAAAAGATCAAACCGTCCGTCATGCGCCTCTATGATGAGACGGAGACCGGTTCCATCATCAAGAAGATCGTCGGCGTTGAGAAAAAAGGCGCGTTCATGAACATTGCGCTCGAAGGGATCGCCGAGATCGTCGCGATCGAGGAAAAGATCCTCCTTGAGACCTTCGCAAAATACGGCGCGGAAGACCTCGGAAGCGAGTACGGCGAGAAGTGGTGGAAGGAGAAGATCACCTTCTTCTACCCCGGTCACGCACTGGATCTCCCCTGGATGTTCGGCACCATGGACTCTATCGCGCCGTTCGACAAGATCGAGAAGATCTACTGGGCGATGAAAAACGCCGTCGAATCCAACTTCCCAATGGCACGGTTCATCGCGCATTTTTCCCACTGGTACGAGTGGGGCGCCATGATCTACGACCGATTCATCGTCGAGGAACCGCCGCAGGATCCCGTCGAGGCTCTCCGCCTGCATCAGCAGATCTGGAACTGCGGCGTCCGCGCGGCTCTGGAAAACGGCGGAGTCGTGAATGACCACCACGGCGTCGGCATCAAGCTCGGACGACTCATGAAAGAACAGTACGGCCCCGCGATGCAGGTCTTCGAGGGACTCAAAAAACAGCTGGATCCGAACAACATCCTGAATCCGTTTAAACTCGGACTCTGACCCGTTCGGCGATCCATTCAAACGATCCGAAAACGATCCGAAAACGATCCGAAAACGATCCGAAAACGATCCGAAAACGATCCGAAAACGATCCGAAAACGATCCGAAAACGATCCGAAAACGATCCGTTAAAATCACATTTTAATCAAAGGAAAATCAAATGCACTTTACGGAAAAAAGTAAAAAAACGATCGATGCGTGCCGATTCTGCTGGATGTGCCGTCACATTTGCCCGATCGGCAATGCAACTGGGATGGAGCGCAACACCGCGCGTGCCCGTGCTCTGGGACTTTCGATGGTTGCCCGCGGAGTGGAGGAGATCGGGGCGAGCATCGCGAACGTTTACGAATGCGCACTTTGCGGTGCATGCACGAAAGAGTGCCTGACGGCCTGGGACCCCATTCTCTTTACGACCGAAGCAAAGCTGGAAGCCGCGATGGCCGGTGAAATGCCGGAGTACATCGTTTCGATGATCGAAAACATCGAGCGGACCGGGAACGCGTACGGAAAAACGGAACTCTGCGCACGTCTCTCCGCGTCGATCGCCAGTCTCCCGACGGACGCAGAAACGGTCCTTTTTCTTGGAAAAAACGCGGCGTACCGGACCTGCCGTCAGGCCTGCGCCGCCATTGAACTGCTGAAAAAAGCGGGAGTTTCGTTCACCGTGCTGGCAGATGAACCTTCCAGCGGCTGGGACCTTTTCTTTCTCGCAGGCGGTGCGGAAGAGACGCGGCAGACGATGAAGGCGTGTGCCGCAGCTCTTGATTCCTTCAAGACGGTCATCGCGTACGACCCGAACGACGCGCGAATGTTCCGCCGTCAGTTCAAAGAATGGGGCATCGGCTTGAACGCAGAGGTGAAGACCTTCACGGAATTCACGGCAGAGCTGATCGCCGAGGGGAAACTCACGCCGAAGAAAAGCGCGTCCGTCTTCACGTTCCAGGACCCCGCCTCACTGGCCCGCGACCTGGAAGAGACCGTCCCGGCCCGCGAGATCCTGAACGCCTGCGGAACGACGCTGGAAATGCTCATGAACGGCCGCGACACGAATCTTGCCGGAAATCTCCTCATGACGGAGTACATGCCGGAAGCGATGACGAAAGTTGCCGTTCGCCGCTGGGAAGAAGCGCAGCGCGTCGGGGCCTCGCTCCTCGTGACCGCCAACCCGGACGACTACGCCGCCCTCGATGCCGTGAAACCCGAAGGCTGCCGACTCCTTTCCATCGAAGAAGCGGTCCTCGAGAGTCTTTAAACTGAAAGGAGTTTCCCCGCTGAGATCACTGAAAATATGCCGGGATCCACGGAAAAGAATGTGAGAGTGGCCTGACACGAATTTCACGAAAAGCACAAAAACTCACAAAACAGCTTTTAAAAAATTTTTAAAAGTATTCGTGAATTGCGCTTTTTTAGTGGATCTCGCATTCAAGATCAGTGTGTCTCTGCGGCCTTTTTAGTGGTTTCAGTGGTTTCAGTGGTAGAAAAGGGGTGATTTTTAAAGATTTTTTAAGGAGCGATTTCAATGCTAGTCAAATTCAAAGACATTTTGTCACTTGCCGAGGAAAGATCTTTCGCGGTCCCGGCGTTCAACTCGTACAATATGGAGACGACCATCGGTCTGATCCAGGCGGCGGAAGAGACGAGGTCGCCGATCATCATTCAGGCATACTCACGTCTTTTCGAGTACGGAACCGCATTTTATCTTGCGCCGACGATCCTCAAGGCGGCCGAGGAGTCGAAAGTCCCCGTCTGTTTTCATCTTGACCACGGAACGGGCATCGACCCGGTCATGCGTGCGCTGCGGTACGGATGCACGGGGATCATGTTTGACCGGTCGTCGCTCTCTTTCGAGGAAAATGCCGCACAGACGAAGCAAGTCGTGGATCTTTGCGCGTCCTGCGGAGTTGCGGTCGAGGGGGAGCTGGGGCACATTGGCACGACGAAGGAAGAGGTGACGGAATTCGTCTACACGGAGGTCGCGGACGCGGTGAAGTTCGTCGAGCAGACCGGCGTCGCAGCCTTGGCCGTCGCTGTGGGAACGGCACACGGACGCTACCGTCAGGCTCCCCAGGTGAATATTGCGCGCATTGCTGAGATCCGAGAAGCTATCCCCGCTGCTGTCGTTCTCCATGGCGGAAGCGGCATTCCGGATGAGCAGGTCCGCGACGCCATCGCTGCCGGGATCCGAAAGGTGAACTTCGGAACGGACGTCTGCTTCTCATTCCTGGACCGTGTCTTTGAGACCTCGCGGGAGATCGTTGCTGTGGACGTCTTCATGCGCGGTGCGATCGAGTCGGTGAAGGATTTCGCGGTGAGCAAGATCCAGCTTCTGGGAGCGGACGGCAAGGCGGAGTGAGACGAGAGAGTTTGGTGAACTCTCCAGAAACCTCAACGATCGTAAAAAGTACGAAACCCTTCCGCCGCTTACGGCACTCCTTCCTCAAAATGAGCTGACTGGGGCTGCGTTTTCGGCGGAAGGAGCGTCGATGCCGACTCTTCAAGATACAGCCTCTCCTCATTTTTTGACTTCTTCTTGATCTTTACCTTTCTTTTTAGGTCCATCCGGGAACTGCGTACCAGTTTTTTACCACTGAAAACTCTGAAAACACTGAAAACTCTCAGAGAAACACGGATCTTAACACAAAAAGCGGTAAAAAACAGACTGCTCGAGCATTTTTTGAATTTTTTAAAATTCATTTGCGTCTTTTCGTGTTTTCCGTGAAATTCGTGTCAGGGGACCATCCCATCCCATTCCATCCTCTTCCATCCTCTTCAGTGTGTTTGGGCGTCTCCTCTGCGTTCTCAGTGGTAAGATCTGATCTGATCGGTACACACTTTCTGGAAGAGCCATAAAAAAAGCAGTCTTTTCAGTCTTTCCAGTTCTTTGGGGAATTTTTTTGCATTTTTTTGGCAGGAGAGGGATTGAAAGAAAACAAAAAGTCTGCTAAAATCGTAGAAAATGAACGTAGATTTATTTTCCTGCCAGCCCCACAAACGAAAAAGGTGAATCATGGCTAAATTTTCCAAAGAAATGACGGGTCTTTGTGCCCAAATGCTGAAATTTTTGAATCCTCATCTCGAAAAGTCTGCAGATCCAGATTTTGTGATGCCGCCTGCCGCACTCGACGAGCTGGAACGCAGACTGAAAGAGATCGTGGGTCTCTACATGAAAAGTTCGGCAGACGTGAAATCGGAATTTCGCTCCATTGCAGATGATGTGGACGGTCTCTACCGGCTGAGTGAACTGCTCCAGCAGTATCGCGGCGGCCTGATCAAGATCAGTATGAAGACGACGCTTTCAGACGTTCAGAAACGTACCGCAGGGATCAAAGTCATGCTGAACCGCAAGCTGGGAGCCGCCCCGTCGGGGAATTTCTCGAAGATCCTCATCCTTCTGGTCCTCATCGGCGCGGCAGCTGCGTGGTTCTTCCTGAAGGAGCCGATCAGCTCGCTGGTGAATTCATTCCTTCCGGACAAACCGGCGGAAGTCCAGCCGGCTGATCCCGACACGGAGACGGAAACTGCGGAGGATGCAGACTCGGCAGACTCGGAGAGCACCGAAGATGACGCGGACGAAGCAGAAGATGCTGACGGCGAAAAAGAAGCAGACGCCGACGAAAAGGATGCAGAAGAGGCGGAAGACGCAGTGAAGCCGGAAAAGGAAACGGATGGAGCTGCGGACGCTAAGGACGCGGAGTCGGAAACGGACGCGGAAGAGGCGGAAGAGCCGGCAAAGAAACCAACGAAGAAGCCGTCTAAAGTCACGAAAAAGCCGAAAACGTACCCGATCCGCAGCTGGACGGACGAAAACGGAAATAAAGTGAAGGGACGTTTCCTTCGGGTAGAGCCTTCCAATTCGGAGGAGTCGCAGGACGTTGTTTTCATTGATGTCGTGTCGGAAAAGGGAAAGACCGCGGAGAAAGGTTACCTTTTCGGCAAGTTCTCAAAGAAGGATCAGGCATATATCCGCAAGCAGATGGAGTAATGTTTCGCTGTTCCGTCCTTAACGGTATGAAGACGTTCGAACGGCCCGTTTGACCGCCGATTCCCCTTTCGAAGCATCCGAATTCCTTCAAAAGGGGAAATTTTTTGAAATTTTATTTTTTTGAAAAAAATCCGGCGGGTGGGGGTTTACAAAGGGAACGAAATCGGGTATAATCTCAGGCACTGTTTAAGTGTTTCAGTTGCTTTGGCGCAAGGTTTGGATCCGTGGAAACCGGGGGACGCATTGCGGACCATTCGTCCAGGTGCCTTTCGTATTTCAACGGATAAAAATCAGTGCCGAAGCATAAAATTCCAGATAAAAAGAAAGCGATTATGAGCGAAGTTCTGAATCACGAATGCAGTGTAGCGGCTCTTTACTTGATGGACGAGGCGCATGCTCCGGAAGGAACAGCCAGCCGCAGTGTCCTCAATAAAAATGTAGCTCCACTGCTTCAACAGATGTTGGGAGAAATGCAGAATCGCGGCCAGCTTGCCGCAGGGATCGCCACCTACAATACGGAGCGCCCAAACATTCTCGACGTCTTCAAAAATACCGGAACAGTAAACGAGGTCTTCAAAACCTCTCGGAAACGTAAATTTCAGGAAATTCTCACCACTTACGCCGGTCGGGCGGGCATCGGTCATACACGCTACGCCACTTCCGGTCAAGACGATCCCCGATACGCTCAGCCTTTCGAACGCACACACGGACGCCTCTGGAAATGGTTCACTTTCGCATTCAACGGCACTCTCGCCAACTATCCTCAGCTTCGTGAAAAACTTCTCTCTAAAAGCCAGTACCATATCGTGATGGATAATGATGCGGAGATCATTATGCACATGATCGCCCGGGCACTGCGCGGAGAGGACGCTCCGGATCTGAAAGAGGTCATGGCGGAAGTTTCAAATGAACTTGACGGCGCGTTTAATATCGTGTACATGGACGGCCTCGGCCGAATGTTTGCGTCTCGTGACCCGCGCGGCATCCGTCCGCTCTGCTGGTCCGTTCAGGGAAATCTTTTTGGCGTGGCAAGTGAATCCCTTGCTCTCCAGAACCTCGGCTTCACCGACATTCGGCACTTCGAGCCCGGGACGATGGTCATCGTCGATCAGAACGGTTTCCATTTTGAACGTTTCGCTCCGTGCCCGAAAAAGGCGAGTTGCTTCTTCGAATGGATCTACTTCGCCAATGCGGCAAGCGTCATCGACGATCAGAGTGTTTACCTTTGCCGTGAAAAATGCGGGAAGATCCTTGCGGAAGAAGAAGACATTCCGTGGGACGAAAATTCCATCGTGGTCCCCGTTCCGGACACTGCGAAAAGCGCGGCTGGCGGGTACGCTTTCAAGGCCAACATTCCGTTTACCGAAGGGCTGCTGAGAAACCGTTACGCCGGACGTACATTCATCCAGAACGACGACACGCGAGCTTATGCCGTCCGCAGCAAGTACTGGATCATCCCGTCGGTCCTTGAAGGCAAAAAAGTCTTCCTCGTAGATGACAGCATCGTTCGTTCCACGACTCTCCGTGCATTGGTCCATCGTCTGCGTGAGGTGGGACACGTCGCGGAACTTCACGTTCGCATCGCCTGTCCGCCCGTGCTGGCTCCGTGCTACTACGGCGTCGATATGTCCACGACGAAGGACCTTTTCGCCTCCGCGTACATCAAGCCGGGCGATCCGTTGGAACCGACTCCGGAGATCCTCGACGCAATGGCGAAAGAGATCGGCGTCGATTCTCTCCGTTTCGTGCCGGTCCGTCGTGTCGCGGAAAGCATCGGTCTGCCGGAATCGGATCTCTGCATGGGCTGCGTGAACCGTGAATATCCGACTCCGAAAGGACAGGAACTCTACCAGATCGAAGTCCAGGAGCTGGAAGCTGCGCAGCCATAACGGGTTTCTGGAAGAAACATTTAGACCGGGAGACGGTGTCGTTCGTTCCGTCTCTCGAAGATCCTTTTTGTCATTTGTCCTTAATCCCCAGGAGTTTAATGTATGAGCAAATTCGTTTTCATCACCGGTGGTGTAGTTTCTTCTCTTGGCAAAGGCTTGACCTCTGCTAGTATCGGCATGCTTTTTAAAAGCCGCGGTCTGCGTGTTCAGATGCTCAAAATGGATCCGTATCTCAACGTCTATCCCGGCAAGATCGACCCCTACGAACACGGTGAGGTCTACCTGACAGAAGATGGTGCAGAAACGGACCTTGACTTGGGACACTACGAGCGGTTTGTCGGACAGAATCTGCATCAGTGCAACAGTGTCTCTGCCGGACGTATTTATCAAGATGTTTTTGCGGCTGAGCTTGAGGGAAAATACAAAGGGGCGACGGTCCAGGTCGTTCCGCACATCACTAACGCGATCAAGGAACGCTGGAAGAAGCTCGAAAGTCCTGACGTGGACATCATCATGGTGGAACTCGGCGGAACGGTCGGCGACATCGAAGGTCTTGCGTTCCTCGAAGCAATGCGTCAGTTCCAGCTCGAACGGCCAGCGGAAGACGTCGCGTTCGTGCACATGACGCTCATCCCGTTCCTGCGTGCCAGCGGGGAGATCAAGACGAAACCGACGCAGCATTCCGTTGAAAAACTGCGCGGCATCGGCATTCAGCCCGACGTGCTGGTCTGTCGGACCATCGTTCCGATCGAGCAGGAACATCGCCGTAAGATCGCGCTCTTCTGCAATGTCCGTCCGGAAAACGTCATCGAAGAGCAGGACGTCGAGTACTCTATCTACCAAGTCCCGGTCATGCTGATGGAAGAAGGCGTGGATCAGATCCTCGGCAAACGGCTTGGTCTGACGCTGCCGGAGATCGATCTGACTCGGTGGAATGAAATGCTTGAAAAAGTGCGTACGCCGGAAGGCGAAGTGAAGATCGCAGTGGTCGGCAAGTACATCTCGCTGATGGACTCGTACAAATCGATCTACGAAGCGCTGACGCACGCTGGGATCGCGAACCGTGTGAAGATCAAGCTGCTGAAAGTGGAAGCGGAAGAGATCGAAGAAAATGGTGCCGATGCGATTTTGAAGGGGGTCCAGGGCATTCTTGTGCCGGGCGGTTCCGGAAAACGCGGCGTTCCGGGCAAGATCATGGCGATCCAGTACGCCCGCGAAAACAAGATCCCGTTCCTCGGTATCTGTCTGGGGCTCCAGTGTGCGGTGGCGGAATTCGCGCGGAACGTTTGCGGGATCGAAGGCGCTGCGAGTCTTGAGTGGATGGAAGCCGGACAGGAAGACATGAGCAAAGCCGTCGTCGTTCAGCTGGATCCGAAACGTCAGATCGTCACGTCTGGCGGTGTGCGCCGCATTGGTTCCTACGCCTGCTGGCTGCACGAAGGGACGAAAGCTCGTGCCGCCTACGGTCAGGAGATGATTCGCGAGCGTCATAGTCATTGGTACGAAGTGAATCCGAAATTTGTTGAACGGCTAACGGCTGCCGGAATGGTGATCGCCGGAAACAATCCGGACAGTAATCTGGTGGAAGTGATCGAGCTGGCTGACCATCCGTGGTTCGTCGCGACGCAGGCACATCCGGAATTTGCGAGCCGGCCGGTCGAAGCTCAGCCCCTTTTCCGTGACTTTGTTGCGGCTGCTAAGGCGAACTGAAGCTAACGTTTCCGATCGCAGTTTTTATATTTCAGCGAGAGCCTCGTGCAATGCGGGGCCCTCGTGGTTTTGTTTTTTAAATTTTATCAAGACGCTTTTCCGACGGAGGGGCCCTGAATTCATGAGAATTTCCACCAAAGGACGTTACGGACTGCGGATCCTGCTTGATCTAGCACTTTATCCTCAAACAGGCCAGCCGCGGCTGTTGCGTGACATTGCGGAATCTCAGGGAATTTCTGAAAAATACCTTAGCCGTCTGATCATCAGACTTCGGAAAGCAGACTTAGTCCATTCGGTACGCGGTGCGCACGGAGGGTATCGGCTGGCGCGTGATCCGTCTCAGATCTCACTCCTTGACATCATCGAGGTGATGGAGGGGCCGATCGGCATTGTGGAGTGTGTCGGCAGTTCATCGGATCCTTGCGAGAGACAGGAAAGCTGCGCGGTCCGCGGAATCTGGGAGTCCATTAATTCTGTTATACGTGAGGCGCTGGCGCAGGTCTCTCTCCAGCAGATCATCGAGCGGCAAAAAGAGCTTAATGAGGATGGCCAATGCTGGAATTACTGTTTTTAGCGTTTTTTAACTTTTTTTAGCTGGAGCTTTTTTTGAGCAGGATAACTAATTGCTAAGAGCTAAAAAAGGAGAAAACAGATGCAAATTGCGATCGCACGTTTTTTGCGGTACTTGGTCGTTGAGCGCAACGCGTCGGAGTTGACGGTAAAAAGCTATCGTGAGGACATGACGGCACTTTTGGAGTACCTCTTGCAGGTACGCCGGCGCATTCCGCCTCCTGATTCTATTTCGATGCCGGAGCTGCGCGCTTACGTATCTGCGATGCACGAAGCGGAGTACGCTCCGTCCACGATCGCACGGCGATTGGCGTCTTTGCGGAGTTTTTATCGATTCTGTCAGCGTGAGGAACTCGTGAAGGTCAATTTGGCGAAAGCGCTTCGGAATCCGCGTTCCGGCCGCAATTTGCCGCATTTTCTCACGACGGACGATATGGAGCGTCTTCTAAGTGCTCCGTCTCTCGACGAACCGGCCGGGATCCGCGACAGAGCGATCCTTGAGGTCACGTACTCTGGCGGATTGCGAGTTAGCGAACTGGTTGGGCTGAACGACACGGACGTCGATTTTTCGGAGGGGGTCATGGTCATTCGCGGAAAGGGACGGAAGGAAAGACTTGCACTTTTGGGGTCCTATGCGGCCGAGGCGCTGAAAGAATGGCTTCGGGTCCGGATACTGGCGCGCGAAGTTGAGGAGGAGCCGGAATGGCCGATATTTACGAACCGGTATGGGACGCGGCTGACGACGCGCAGTGTTGGCAGGATGCTGGAGAAGTACTTAAAAATGACAGGCCTAGACCGAAGGACGTCACCGCACACACTGCGTCACAGTTTTGCTACGCATCTGCTGGATCGCGGAGCGGACATTCGCAGTGTCCAGGAACTTCTGGGGCACAAAAGCCTTGAGACGACGCAGATCTACACGCATCTGACGACTTCGGCGCTTCTGGACGTTTACGAGAAGGCGCATCCGCGTGCGAGAAAAGAAAAACGCTGCTTGGAATAAAAAATCAGAAAATTTCCGAAAATTTGAGAAAAATTTAGCCTCCCCCCCCTTTTCAAATTCAGGATTTCTGCTATACTTTGAACATCATTAAGAGACGGAGAGGTGGCTGAGTGGCCGAAAGCGACGGTTTGCTAAACCGTTGAAGGGTTTGACCCCTTCCGCAGGTTCGAATCCTGTCTTCTCCGCTAAAGGAAGCCCGTTTTATGCGGGCTTTTTTTATTTGATCTTTCGGCAAGTGCATGCCAAATTTCGGTCCATCCGGGAACTGCGTACCAGTTTTACCACTGAATACACTGAAATTTCACAGAGAAACACGGATCTTAACATAAAAAGCAGTAAAAAACGGACTGCTCGAACAAATTTTGAATTTTAAAAAATTCATTTGCGTCGTTTCGTGTTTTCCGTGAAATTCGTGTCAGGGCACGTTCACTCCCTTTTGTCCTTTTTCCTCTTTCTTTTCAGTGTGTTTCTGCATCTTTTCAGTGCTCTCAGCGGTAAGATCGGAACTTGGATCGGTACACACTTTCTGGAAGAGCCCAAATTTCTATCGAAAATGCTGAAAATCACAGAACGCATGGTCGATCGGCACACTGTCACTGGGGATGTTGCTCAAAAACTCCTTCATTGCACACTCGTGACACTTTTGTATTTGTAAGAAAGACTTTCTGATGAGTGTACATTGGTTTTCAGCGGCAGAAAATCACATTCAGAGACCAGATATTTGACTCCAGAAATACAGTATGAATAAAAAAGCAAGAATTTTGCCTTTTTTGAGTAAACCGGCGCAAGATTTTGAAATAAAGTGCCGAAAAACCGTTTAGCTGTCCTGAAAATATGCGAAGTCTCGCATTATTTTGTTTTGTTTTGTTTTTCAGTGGTTTTCGATGCCCAAACGAAGCGGCAAGGAGCCAGCAGGAATACCTTTCCCCCAATTTAATTCAAGGAGAAAATCATGCGTAAGTCCCTTTCTGAAAACGGGTTCACTTTTGTTTCCGGCTGCAGTGTCGTCGAGAACGAGACGTTTACGCTTCCTCCGTGTCAGATGGCGGCGCCCCGCTTTTCCGATGACGACGGCGACGATGACGATGTGTACGACGAAGACGACGAGTATGACGACGACGATGAGTATGACGACGATGATGATTATGAAGACGATGATTGGGATGATGAGGATGATGATTGGGATGATGAGGATGACGAAGACTATGATGAGGACTGGGATGAAGAGGATGATGACGACGATTGGGATGACGACGATGACGGCTGGGCGTACAGTGACGATGACGACGAATAGTCGCCTAGGCTGACCGCATGCTGACATTCAAGCGGAAATTTTGGGATGCTGTCCTTCGCGGCGAGAAGACGCAGACTCTCCGTATCTGGAAAGTTTTGCGTCTTCGGGCAGATCGAAAGGTTTACGCGCCCGGGATCGGTTTTCTGTGGATCGATTCCGTCGAGGAAGTTACGTTTGATCAGCTGACGGACGAAGATGCTGTCCCGGATGGTTTTTCTTCCATTGAGGCGCTGCGTGCGGAGATCCTTAATATTTACGGTCCCGTTCCTGTCGGGAAACTCTACCGTGTTCGATTCCATTTGCTTCCGCCTGCATCCAAAGACCGCATAGATCCATTGGATCCCTTGGGACCTGAACCCGTTTTTTATGACACGCTGGAAGCGATCGGGACTCCAAACAGGCAGACGAGATCTTTTCCTGTTGAAACTGCGGTAGAAACGAGTGCGGCAGAAACGAGTGCAGCAGAAACGAGTGCAGCAGAAACGAGTGCAATGGTCTTCCTGAACAGCGTTGAAAAGGAAGGGATAGAAAAAGGCTGCGTTGATGAAGAGGAGAGGCAAGACGGACGCACACAGGCCCCTCGCAAAATGTCTGTCTGCACTTCAGAAACGCTTTCAGAAACGCCGAAAAAGAAGAGAAAAAAGAAAAAAAGGCTCCCTTCTTCTTCTTCCAAACTGTCTGCGAGCAAGTCCGTCCCGGAATCGGAAGATGCTGTTCCTCAAGACGATTCGGGGCCGGCACTGTGGAATTCTTGGGGATTTTGGACGCATGGAACTGCTTCACATTGCGGCACGGAAACCTCGTCAGGCCCGAAAAATGATGAATGTACTTCCCAAAACAGCGAACACACAAACGCAGCCCCTCGGCCGAGTGCTGCGGAAAAGGAACTGAAAAGCGCTTTGGAATTCGCGGATCGCACCAAATGTCGATTGGAACCGGAATTGGTACCGCCGCAGATCATTTCCTCGAACAACAGTTTCTGTCAACCGAAAGAGCTGGATCGTGAGCGAAAAGAGATGCGAAAAGATTTGAATACTGTCGCGCAAGATGATGTCGACAGTGATCCGGAGCTCGTCCAGCCTCAAAAAAGGAACGCAGAGCCAATGCTTACAGAATCAGAGATCGTGGAAAAAATGGTACGTAAATGCCGGATCCACCGGAATGTTTGCGACTGGAACCATGAACCTGGAAAGTCGCAGGACTTTTTCTCGCTTTTCTTGCAGGCTCCGCGTGATGAGAGAGGCATTCCGATACTTAATGGGCTTCGCCTTAGAACGCTGATGCGTGAAAAGGTCTCCGATCAGGAATGGGATGAGATCTGCTGGATCGCCGCAGAGATCTGTGAAGCATGGAATGAGTGGCAGTATGCCGTCGAGCATTGGTTTTTTCCGCGGAAGATCGAAGAAAAGTAGTCGGACGCGCAGGCTCGAGCAGGCTGAATGTTTGGAATTGTTTTTTCTAGACTTCCTAAATTGCCTAAAGCGGATGTTTCAAGGATAAATTTTCTGGATATTTTGGTAAAATTTTACCAAAATCGTCTTCGCCCCCTTGACTTTCCCCTATTGCGTGCTAAAATGTCTATACTTGATTTGTTTTGAGATGGATTCTTTTAGCCGTCGAACCGTGATGGCGTGCTTTGGTGTATGCCGATCTGCCGGCGCAAGGATCGCGTCCAGGGAAAGAGGAGTCAAAGTGCTTAACGCAGTGGAAAAAGCAGATGTCCTGATCGAGGCGCTGCATTGGATTCGTGAATTTCGCGACAAAGTCTTCGTCATCAAACTTGGCGGAAGCCTGATGGTGAATCCGCTGGCGATGTCGCATTTGCTTCAGGACCTTGTGTTTCTGGAAACGGTCGGTATTCGTCCGATCGTCGTCCATGGAGGAGGCCCGGCGATCAATCGTGCGATGGCGGAATCCGGGCTTCAGTCCCGTTTCGTGCAGGGACGGCGGTACACGTGTGAGAAAACGCTTGAGATCGTAGAGCGTGTTCTTGCGAATCAGGTCAATGAACAGCTCGTGGAGCAGATCACCATCCTTGGCGGAAAAGCAAGATCGCTCAATTTCAACACGAAGTGCATCGCTTTCGGTGAACCTCTGAAATTGACGGACGAAAACGGTGAACTGCTCGACCTCGGGTATGTTGGAACGGTCACCCGCATCGATAAAGAGACGATCCAAGGCCTGATCGAGCATGGTACGATCCCGGTCATTCCGTCGATGTGCCTGACGGAGGACGGACAGAAGCTGAACGTCAATGCGGACACCGTGGCAATGGTCGTCGCTCAGGAATTCAAGGCGGAAAAACTCGTATACCTCAGCGACATTAATGGTGTACGTGCCGACAAAGACGACCCGAATTCGCTCATTCCGACCCTGACGCCTGAAATGGCAGACGAACTGTTCCAGAAAGGCGTGATCCAGGCCGGAATGATCCCGAAAGTCCAAGCCTGCATCGCCACGGTCGAAAAAGGGGTCCGCAAGGTCCATATCGTTGACGGAAGTCTCCGGCACTCGCTTCTTCTGGAGATCTTCACGACGGTCGGGATCGGGACCGAGATCCTTGCGAGTCCGCACTGGATGCCGAAACGCTGATTTTCAATACATTTCGATGTATTTTGGTACATTATGCGAAATGCATGGAATGTATTCAAAATACGCAGAAACCAAGATCCAAGAAAATACCCAATCAGGAAAAGAAAAATGTCCACATTTGAAACGTTTGAAAAGTACGTCATCCCGAACTACACGCGCTACCCCGTGACTCTGGTACGCGGTGAAGATTCCTGGGTTTGGGACGAAGCAGGAAAACGTTACCTTGATTTCTTCCCGGGCTGGGGCTGCAATATGCTCGGCCACTGTCCGAAATACGTCGTTGAGGCGGTGAAGAAGCAGGTCGAAACGCTCATCCACATTCCGAATTCCTGGTACTCGCAGGAACAGGGAGAATGGGCAAAACTTCTCTCGGAACGCAGTTTCGGCGGAAAGTGCTTCTTCTGCAATTCAGGCGCGGAAGCAAATGAAGCGGGGATCAAGCTCGCCAGAATGTATGGTAATGAGAGTAAACGGTACAAGATCGTGACGTTCTTCAATGGTTTTCATGGACGCACGATGGGCGCGGTCGCCGCGACGGCTCAGCCGAAATACCAGCAGGGACTTGGTCCGCTCCTCCCGGGATTCATTTACGCGGAGTACAATAATCTGGACGCGGTGAAAGAGATCGTAGAAAATGATGACGAGATCGTCTCTATCATGCTCGAACCGATCCAGGGCGAAGGCGGCGTGAATGTGCCGGACCGCGAATTCCTGCAGGGACTGCGCGACCTGTGCGACAAAAAAGACATCCTCCTGCATTTCGACGAAGTTCAGACTGGCTGCGGACGCACGGGTGAGTGGTTTGCTTACCAGAAATTCGGCGTGACGCCGGACATCATGACGCTGGCGAAGACTCTCTGCGGCGGTATCGCAGGTGCAGCGCTGGTCGTGCGTCCGGAATTCGCTCCGTTCCTGCGTCCGGGAATGCATGCGGCCACCTTCGGCGGAAACCCGATCGCGGCAGCCGCCGGCATTGCGACGATCCGGCAGATCGAAGAAGAGCATCTGCTCGAAAATGCCAACCGAAATTTCGAGTTTTTCCGCAAGCGTTTCCTTCAGATCGGTGAAAAGACGGACATCGTGAAAGATGTTCGCGGCTGTGGTGCCATGGTCGGCATGGAATTGAGCATCAACGGGACGGAGATCGTGCAGAAATGCATGGAAAAAGGCCTTTTGATCAACTGCACGCACGGTACGGTCATCCGACTCCTGCCGGCAGTCACGCTCTCGGAAGAGCTCGTCAATGAAGGATGCGACATCCTGCAGGACGTCATCCTCGGACTTTGATCCTAGGAAGACTGCGGATCCGGGAAGTTTGACGGCACTCACCGAGCCGTTCACGACGCGATGCCCACAATGTGAAGCTCACACGTGCCGTTTCCAGTGTGAAGCTCACAAAGAGCTCAAAGTCGGAGCTGACCGGACAAAACAGAAAGATTTCGATCTTTTGACTGGAATCAGAACGTAAGATAAAATGGCGGGACCGGTCGCAAAACCGGTTTCGTCTTCGATTTTTTTAAGAAAAGCCCCCAAGACGGAAAGGGACTCCATCCCGTTTTAAGAAACGGAACGAAAGGTACTGAAATGCGCCACTTACTTACCCTGAAAGACCTGACCACTGCTGAAATTGAAGAGATCCTTGCGATCGGAAATGCCCTGAAGGCAGACCTGAAGCACGGAGTGCGTGAACCGCTTTTCCCCAATTTCGTCATGGGAATGATTTTTCAGAAACAGTCGCTTCGGACGCGCGTCAGTTTTGAAACGCTCATGGCGCACCTTGGGGGCAGTGCGATCTACCTTGCGGGCGACGTCGATTTCGGAAAGCGTGAGCCGATCCATGATTTTGCCCGCGTGATGAGCGAGATGGTCGATTTGGTGATGATCCGTGCAAAGCATCACGAAGACGTCACGGAATTCGCGAAATACGCATCTGTTCCGGTCATCAATGGACTGACGGACTACAGTCATCCGTGCCAGGCGCTGGCGGACATCATGACGCTGCGTGAGCTGGTCGGCGACACGAAAGGGAAGAAATTCGCGTGGGTCGGCGACGCAAACAACGTTGCGTTGAGTCTCGCGTTCATTTGCGGAAAGCTCGGTCTGAAATTTTCGATGGGGACGCCGGGAGCTTACCAGTTTAGTGACGAGATCCTTCAGCAGATCCGCGACAATGCGCCGGATGCGGAATTTGAGGTGACGGAAGACCCGGTCAAAGCCGTCGAAGGGGCTTCGGCAGTCTACACGGACGTTTGGGTCAGCATGGGACAGGAAGATGAAAAAGCGCAGCGCGAACGTGATTTCGCGGCATACCAGGTCAATGCGGAGCTGATGAAGCACTGTCCGGATGCCTACTTCATGCACTGTCTGCCGGCTCGCCGAGGATTTGAAGTCACGGAAGAGGTCATCGATGGTCCGCAAAGTGCGATCATTCCGGAGGCGGGCAACCGGCTCCACGCGCAGAAAGGTGCCGTTGTGTGGCTTCTGCGTCAGGTCCAGGCCGCCAAAGCGCAGAACTGATCCGCCAAAGCGCAGACTGATCCGCCAAAGCGCAGACTGATCCGCCAAAGCGCAGACTGATCCGCCAAAGCGCAGACTGATCCGCCAAAGCGCAGAACTGATCCGCCAAAGCGCAGACTGATCCGCCAAAGCGCAGACTGA
>SUVI01000049.1 GCA_015062085.1 Planctomycetaceae bacterium | reverse complement strand
TCGCCTCCGCTGATCGAGTAGGTGACTGATTGTCCCGCCGTCTCGCCGATATTGAGCCACGGATCACCCGAGCCGGTAAATTGCAGCGTACCGCCGGTCTGATTCACGACCATACCGCCGCTCAGTGTGTAGTCGTTTCCGGTGATGACGCGGGTCCCGCCGGTGTGGTTGATGGTCATGCCGGCGATATTCACCGTGCCGGACGTAATGGTCCCGGAGCCGAGATTCACCGTGTCGCCGGAAGCCGGAGCGCGGGAAGAGGGCGAGCCGTTCACGAGCCAATTTGAGGCAGAATCCCACGTGGAATCCGAGCCGTCCCAAGTCAGCGTATCCGCAAAAAGCAGAGCAGGACTGAGACATCCGGCGGCAAAAGCGGACACGATCAACTGTTTCAGTGTCTTACGGGGAAGGCATTTCATGAAAAACCTCCAATTGAGCAAGTAAACTACTTCAAAAAACTCCACATCATTTAGTATGTACCATTTTCTTTTTTTGTCAATGCGGATTTTAAAATTTTTCCCAAAAAACATCGATTTTAAATACTGCAG
This sequence comes from Planctomycetaceae bacterium, assembly GCA_015062085.1. The sequence continues at coordinate 21,953 of SUVI01000049.1, read as the reverse complement.
TTGGAAGAATTGTTAAATATTGTTCATTTTGCTTGTTTTGAAATGTGGAAATTCTTTTTTCTTCGTTTTGTCTCCCTTGTTTTTTCATCAGATTCTGCTATATTTAAAACGAAAGTTCCCTCCCGTTAAATTTTTGAAGCAGAGGTGTGTTTATGAGTAAATACGATCTTTCCAAAATAGGGTTTCGAGGCGTATTGGGGATCTTGTGCCTTCTTTCCGTCTCGCTGGGGCTGCGTGCCTCCGTCATTCAGGCAGAGGCCGTTTCAGCAGAGGCAGTTCCGGCAGAGGCAGTTCCGGCAGAGGCAGTTTCCGCAGAGGCAGTTTCAGCAGAGGCAGTTCCGGCAGAGGCAGTTCCGGCAGAGGCAGTTCCGGCAGAGGCAGTTCCGGCAGAGGCAGTTCCGGCAGAGGCCGTTTCAGCAGAGGCAGTTCCGGCAGAGGCAGTTCCGGCAGAGGCAGTTCCGGCAGAGAGTTTTTTGCGTGACGGTACGCTGGATACGCTCGGTGAAAACGGTTCTCCGTGGCGGATCCTTGGTGATCTTGAGTCCGGAGAGGTCCGCATCGTCACCCATGCGGATGGAAACCGGACTTTGCGCGTCTGCTCTCATGGGAAGGCGGGAACTCGCGGCATGGTGCAGTACGTGCATTTCGAGACGCCGTGTATGGAGCCTCTGGTATTTGGCGGCAGCGCGCTCGTTCACGAAACGGCAGAGCCGGTCCACGGAGCAAAGCGTCAGGATTTTGACATTTACCTGGACATTTTCTACGAAGACGGCACGCCTCTGTGGGGACAGAAAGTCCGTTTTGAGCTTTCGGGCGATGCATGGCAGAAAGATCAGAACATCATCTGGCCGGAAAAGCCGATCAGAAAAATCGAGTTTTTCGTTCTCTTCCGCGATTTCTCCGGAGATGTGGAGTTCGACGACATTTTCCTGAAAAAGCACACGATGGATCTGGAAACGATCCGGCTCGCCGGGGGACTTTCCGGCGACGGGAGCATCCTGGCGTCCGGCCGATTCCTCTGGCATTCCCGTTTTCTGAAGGACGATTTCCGCTGCGAATTTGCGGAATTGGTCCCTGGCGATCCGCGGCAGGCCGTCCAGGTCCCGGTCGTCTGTCACAAGGACGGGATCCCGCATTTTCAGGCAGCCGGACGTCCCGCAGAGACCGGCGGAGTGAAGACGTTCCGTTTACGGGTATGGCATGAAGGGGAACTCGCGATGGAGAAACTTTTCCAGTGCGATACGTCCGAAAGAAAGATCAATGGTCAAGCCGGCGGTCTGCTTCTCCAGCTCGAAAGCTCTATGCGGCGCGTCTATCTTGAGGATCTTCCCGAGTACGGCAAAGAACTTCCCGGCCGGCCCGAAGAACTTGAGGCGAAACTCGATCTTGCCCGCGGGGAATCGGAAAGTTTCCAGCTCACCGTTCTTTCCGGAAAGGAGATCCCGGCAGTCGAGCTCACGTTCAGCGATCTGGTCTCCGTGCAGGATCCAAACGTGAAACTCCCGGCAGATTCGTGTGAATGGCAGCAGGTCGGCTACATCAAAACGCCGAAGATCACGGAGCACTCCGCAGAAAAAAGCGGCCTTCCGCTCTGGTTCCCGGATCCGCTTCTTGCGCGGAAGACCGGTTTCGTTCCGGCGGATCAGAGAGTCTCTTTCTGGGTGACGGTCAGCTCGCGGCAGGATACTCCGGCAGGCACGTACCGCGGGACTATGACCTGGAAACCTCTCGCAGAAGGACGGAACGCCGTCGAGATCCCGCTGGAAGTCACCGTCTGGCCCGTCACGATCCCCGTCGAAAATCATCTTGGGAGCGCGTTCGCTCTGATGGATGGTTTCCTGCAGAAAGTCTACGGAAAAGATTGCGATCTTCCGAAGATCCGCCGAGCGTACGGAGATCTCATGCTTCGGCACCGATTGGCTCCGGAAGGGGACATTTCGCGCACGGAGATGCCGTCTCTCGAACTGCTCCAGGAGTGGAAAGACCGCGGACTTGGCCCGTTCAATATTCTGAACATGGTGGCGGAACGGGGCGAGCGGGCGTGGGTCTGTAACTCGGATCCCTCTTTCTACACGCCGGAAATGCGTGAGAAATTCCTAAACCAGCTCCGGCCGTACGTGGAAGAACTGCGCCGCCTGGGACTCTCGGACCGCGCGTACATCTACACTTTCGACGAACGCGGTGAGGTGTACCATCCGATCATGACGGAATTTTTCGGCATGGTGAAGGAAAACTTTCCGGAGATCGCCACTTTCACGACTGCGTACATCGGAACGGATACCGAACTGCTGAAAAAACTGAACGTGGACTGGACCTGTCCGCTCACGTCGGTCTACGATTTTGAGGAGGCGGAGGAGTGCCGCAGAAATGGTCAGAAAGTCTGGTCCTACATCTGCTGCGGTCCAAGAGAACCGTACGCAAACATCATGTTTCGTTTCCCGCTGATCGAAAGCCGGATCCTCGGCTGGCAGGCATTTGAACAGAAGTACGACGGTCTGCTCTACTGGGGCGTAAACATCTGGAGCCACCCGCAGAACAAACCGATAGACCCGAACGAAACGCTCTTTCTCGACTGGCCGGTCGACTGGTGCTTCGGCGGCACGTGGATCTACGGAGACGGGCGTCTTCTCTATCCGAACGTAGACGGAACGGCCATCGGAAGCCTCCGAATGGCGAATCTCCGTGATGCGTACGAAGACTACGAGCTGCTTTGGATGCTTCGGGAAAAAGATCCGGAACTCGCAAAGAATCTCTGCGCAGAGGTCTTCACGACGCCGACCGATTTTACGCGCGATCCGGAAACACTTGCCGGCGCACGCCGAAAGATCCTGGAAGTGCTGAGCCGATGAGACTGCCGTTCGTGCAGAAATTAAAAAAGGAGTCCTCTTCATGAATCCGACGTTTCAGATCTTCACACTTGGGTGCAAGGTCAACCAATACGAAAGCGAGCAGATCCGGCAAACGCTCTGCCGCGCGGGGTTCGTCTGTCTGGAAAAGAACGGGCGAACGGCAGAAAACTTAGAAAGCTCAGAAAACGCAGAAAATACCGTCCTGGATTGGCTTCTGGTGAATTCGTGTGCCGTGACGCAGGAATCGGAAGCGAAATCCCGAAAGCTCATCCGTCAGGCCGTCAAACGCAGCGCGCCGCGGAATGTGCTCGTTTTTGGCTGCTCGGCAGAAAAGGACGTCCGTCAGTACCTTGAGATCCCGGGCGTGACTCATGCCGTCACGGGGAAAACACACGGCGGAAACCGCGTCGCGGCGGTCCTCGAAACCATGGGGATCCCGGAAGAACTCTGCGTTCAGTCGCTTGGGGAAGGTCTCCGTCAGTTCGGCGAACGGCATCGCGCGTACGTCAAGATCCAGGACGGATGCCGGCAATTCTGCACGTACTGCCTCATTCCGCATCTGCGAAACGAGCTTTCGAGCGTTCCGGAGGATGAAGTCGTTTCGGAAGTCCATTCCCTTCTGCGGCGCGGATACCGCGAGATCATCCTCACCGGGATCCACCTCGGATACTACGGTCTGAATCCCCGAAGCAGAACACAGAGCCGCTGGCTCGAAGAGGACCGAAAGCGTCCGCGGGAAACGAACTTGACGCAGCTGATGGGGAGACTGGCCGAAATGGAGGCGGATGGGCTTGGTCTCTGCGATTTCCGTTTGCGGCTCTCCAGTCTGGAAGCGCACGAAGCGGGAGACGATCTTCTCCAGATCATGGCGGCGCACCGGAAACGGATCTGCCCGCACCTTCACCTTTCCATGCAGAGCGGCTCCCCGACGGTCCATCAGCGGATGAATCGGCCGGGAACGGTCGAGCAGTACGTCGAAAGGTGCGAGTCCGCGAAAAAGATCCTCGATCAGCCGGCGCTCACGACCGACATCATTGTGGGTTTTCCGGGAGAGACCGAGAAGGAATTTCTTGAGACCTGCGAAGTCGTCCGGCATATCGGTTTCTCGAAGATCCACATTTTTCCGTTTTCCGCACGTCCTGGAACGCCTGCGGAAAAAATGGGACCGGCCGTCCCGAAAGAAGAAAAGCATCGGCGGGAACTTCACCTCGCGGAGCTGGAAAAAGAGATGCGCGAGCGTTTCGTGCAGAGTCTCGCCTCTCGAAAAGGGCAGTACCTCATCGAACGTTTTCATCCCGAAACGCAGACCGTAACGGGGACGTCCGAGTACTACCTTCAGTCGGAATTTCCCGGTTCCGCCGATGACGTCGGGCAGTTCGTCACGTGCTGAAAATCGTCACGTGCTGAAAATCGTCACGCGCTGAAATTTCATTCCGTTTTTCGTTTCCGTTCCTTCACGATTTGGACTTTTTTCAATTTACCCATTTTTCAATTTACCCATTCCCAAAAGAGGACGTTTTTATGAATCGCCATGATGCCTGGTACGGGCATTTTGATCTGCTGCAGAATCAGCATAAACTGTCGTTTGATCCGGAACTGGACCAGATGAAGACGATCGCATCCGGCTTTTCCATGTTGTTCTTGGGTTCTCTGTTTTCGCTGCTGATCCAGATGCCGATCGCTCTCGCAGAAAAGATCCACGGCAAGGGGATCGAAGAACTGATCCACAGCGTGCCCGATTTTGAACTTTTTCTGTCCGTCCTTTACATCGGCTACGCGTTCCTGACGGTATTTCTGGTCGGTTGGGGAACTTGGCAGATCTCGCGTTCTCCCCGCGGAATGGAGAGGCACCGTACCGGCTCGTGGATGTTCATTTCTTGGACGGTCGGAGTGGTACTGCATCTCACGGCAGTCGTCGGCATCCTGGTCCTGTTTGCGCTGCACCCCGAAAAAGATTTGAATGATCTCTTTCTGGTCAGAGTGCTGAATGCGGCCTCCTGGCTTGGGAGGGGCCTGATCTACATTGCGGGAGTCCTTTTCTTTCCCTATGCGTTCAGTTTGGCGAATATCGTGCCGGAATCCCGCAGCTATTCGGCTTTGGAGAGTTCCGTGTATGGTCTGGGAGCCTACATTTTGTCTCTCATGAGCCTTCCCTTCCTCGTGACGGCTGACATTGAGGCGATGGGCTGGATCTGGATCACGGTCACGATGGGATTCTATTTTTGGTTTCTCATTTCCCTGCTCTGTGCGTATCGGTTCCTTGCGTCAGACCTGCGCAAGTACGTGAAGAGGGAGGAGCGCAGAGAAATGGAGGAGCACAGAGAAATGGAGGAGCACAGAGAGGCGGAATGAGCTGTCCGGAGACGGTCTTTTTCGCCAACGGCTGCGGAAAGTTAGAAAAAAGGGGCACGGTCACACGCGCCCCTGCGTTTTTTTAGAAACGGTCTTAGAAACGTTTCGTGATTCCCGGTTTCGGGCACTCATAGTTTCCGTTTTCGTCGGGCATGATGTACGACGGACCGTTGAAGTCGAGCGTGTCGAGGTTCGGACAGAGCTCGTACGTCGAGTTCCAGGCGGTGTCCCACGTGACTTCCTTTCCGGATTCCATCGCCATTCGTCCCATGATGCCCGTGAAGTTGGATTTCAGGCAGAATTCCACGTCTTCGCAGGGGAGATCTTCACGGATCATCTTCGCCAGACGATCATGCTCTTCCTGGTAGGAGTCATTCCGCGGCGCTTCCGACTTCCAGATGACGTCCTCATTCACGGCCCGGTAGCCTTTGTAGATCTTCGGTTCGCCGATGCCTTCGCCGACGATCGCCATTCCTTTCGTTCCGCGGATCACCGAGCGGAAACTGCTCCATGTGTTCGCAATGTGACGGACCTGCATGACGAGCTTCACGCCGTCGGGGAATTCATAGTCGCAGACGATGTAGTCCTGCATTTCGTCCTTTTCCGTACGGCACTGACGTCCTCCAGTCCCCTGGACCCACGTGGGATGCATTCCTTTCGACCAGCAGCAAATATCGAGATTGTGGACCATCCAGTCCACGCACGGCGTGCCGGACATCCAGGTGAAGGAATTGTAGTTTCGAAGCTGATTCTGAAGCGGCGTCCACTCATCGCGCGGATTCCATCGGCACGGACCATGGAGACGGTAGACGTAGCAGGAGAGGATGTCGCCGATCTCGCCGTCCTGGATCTTTTTGACGGTCTCTTCCGTTCGGAAGTACTTTCGATTATTCAGTCCCGTAATGATCTTCAGGCCTTTTGCTTTGGCCATTTCCCACGCGGCAAAGGAACGCTTGAGAGTCGGAGTATCGACGCCGAACGGCTTTTCGAGGAAAATGTGGACTCCGCGCTGTGCTGCGTATTCAAAGTGCATGGCACGGAATGCCGGAGGTGCAACGAGAAGCGCAAGGTCGATCCCGGGACGGAGACAGTCGATCGCTTTTTTGTATGCGTCCAGGCCGGAGAAGATCGTGTCGTCGGTAAATGTGCAGAGTTTGGACTTTTCTGTGTCAGCTTTAAGTATCTGCGCGAAACCTTTGGCTTGATCTTCAAAAGCGTCCGCGATCGCGACGAGTTCCACGGGGCCTTCTTGGGTGCTGAGAGCCTGGAAACAGGCACCGCGTCCGCGTCCGCCGCAGCCGATCAGAGCGATGCGGATGGTGTCGGAGCCGGCAGCGTGTACGCGCGGAACAGAAGAAAGGACGGAAGCCGCCGTCACGGCAGCCGCACTGGTTTTCAGAAAATCACGTCGGTTGGTGGGCATGGAAAGTTCCTTTCTGAGGGTAAAGGATCAAAGTTTCGATTTGCCGGATGTGCGTTCGAGCATTACGGAAATGCGCGAAGCATCAGACGGACCGTGGGAGGGAAAATTTGAGGGGTGTGCAGAAGTGAGGACCTTGAGCACGATCTCATTATATCATGTATCGGGAAAGTTTTCAAGCCGTGAAATGGAATTTTGGAGATTTTTCATAAAAAATAAAAGGCTCTTCCGGAAAGTGCGTACCTGTTTGGGCCGCGATCTTTACCACTGAAAGCACAGTACAGAGGAGGTGCAGAGAGACACTAGACACTGAAAAGGAAGAAAGAGGAAGGCTGGGAACGTCTCCTGACACGAATTTCACGAAAAACACGAAAAGACGCAAAAGAATTTTTTACAATTAAAAAATGTTCGCGCACTCTGTTTTTTACTGCTTTTGGCATTAAGATCCGTGTTTCTCTGTGAGTTTTCCGTGTCTTCCGTGTCTTCCGTGTCTTCAGCGGTGAAACTTGTGCGCCGTTTCCAGATGAACCAAATAAAAAGACCAGCCGGGGATGACTGGTCTTTTTTGAAAAAGGTTTCAAATTTACTCAAGATTGTTGGTCAATTCCGTGAAGTCTGGGACTTCCAGCGGCGAAATGTTCTGGAAGAGGAAAGGATCCATTCGTTTTGCGGTCGCGAAAGCGATTTTCGCAGCGTTTGCATTTCCGTGTTTCCAGTACATGACCGCGATGTGGAATTGGCTGACCGCATTGTTGCGAACGATCAGAGTGAACTTGAGGTCTTCCATGGCCGTATCTGTTTTTTTGCGAACATTACTTCGCATGTATACGACCGCGCGCGCATCAAGGAGGAGAGGATCTTTGGGGTACTTCTTGATGACTTCGTCGATGAGCGCCACGGCACGATCCTGATCTTTTCCGGTGAGGGAGAGCAGAATTGCAAGCGAGTTTTCGATCCATGCGATCTGCGCCTCTTCAAACGGTTTGTCGAGGAGTGAATTGTAAATGGCGATGGCTTCATCATATTTTCCCTGCAGTTCGAGGATACGCGCTTCGAACAGCTGAACTTCGAGGATCTGAGGATCGTCTCGGAAGAGTACTTTGACGTACTCGTCGACCTGCTTGTATTCGTCTCGGGAGACGGTCTGTTTCGCATGACGGCATGCCATGTAGATCATGTTTAGCCGGCGTTTTGGATCGATCTTTTCCTGATTCGCCTGGAGGTACGCAAAGGCATTGGTGAATCCCTGCTGTCTTGAGATGAAGAGCATGAATTCTTCAATGAAGGCAGGTTCTTTTGCCGTGAGCTGGACCCAAATGTCGTTTGCGACGGCGGGGAGTCCCTCTTTTTCCAGCTCGATAGCGCATCGTCGGACCAGCGGGATGTCTTTGGCTTCAATGGAACTTGGGAAATGTTCTCTGAAGTATGCCTCCGCTTCCGTTTTTTTCCCGAGCCGCATGAGCGTGCGAGTGTTCTGGAGGAGGGTGAGGAGGTTGTTTTCACCGGCGATGGATTCTAAGCGTCCAGCAAAGTTTCCGATGAGGGTGAGGTCCGCGTTCTGCTCCAGGAGCATATCGATGAACGTGCTGAGGTAATTCACGTTCGTTTCGTTTGAGGCGATGAGGTCCGCCATGATGCTCTGGTACTTTTCTTTCATGGTACTGGCATCCGGATCGAAACTCTGCATGAAGTAGAGTTTTGCGAGCAGGAAAATGTCCCTTGCGGAATGCGACGGAATGTTTTCCATGATCTCGATCGCGCGGCTGTTGTCCTCGGGATTGTTTCTTGCGGCGAGGAGCATCGCTTTGACTCTCATGTCTTCGATCGACTCCGGCTGCAGCGTGAGGTTTTCCTCCACGAGCTGGAGACCGAGATTCTGAAAATCGAAATTGGGGATCCCGCTGTAGACCTGTGCGAGGGAACGGCGGGTCCAAGCCATACGCTGGTCTTTCTTTTCAAGATCGAGCGTCGTGTCTTTGGCGATGATCTCGCTCATTTTCTGCAGATGCGGGATAGCGAGTTCCGGCTGCGTGGTCTGCATGTAAAACTGGCTGATGGAAAGCAGCACTTCCAGATCGTCCGGCGCCTGTGCGATCGCTTCTTTGAAGGCTTCGTCTGCTTTTATGGCGTCACCGAAGAGCTGGTGAGTCTTCGCCAGGCAGAGGGGGAGTTTTTCTGCCGGAACGTGTTTCGTGACGTTTGCGATAAATTCTTCCTTCGAAACATCAACGCCCTGGATCCTCTGGACCTGCAGGAGCGAGAGCCAGCCGTTCGGATTTTCAGGAGCGATCTCTGTGACTTTTTGGAACGCGGATTCCGCTTTGTGGAGATCCTTCGCGCGGAGGGCGATGTGTCCGATCCAGAGGAGATCTTTCGGATTGCTTTCATCGATGATCTCCGACCCGCGTCGGACGGCTTCGTCTCCCTCGCCTGAATTTGCGAGAGCTTCGACACTCATCATCGCGGCGTCTGCGGCGAGATTGGCTTCGCGTTTCCGGTCGATCAGCTGTCGGACTTCCTGGTCGCGTTTCTGAACGTAGAGAAGACGGATGAGGAGGTTCAGCTGCTGCGTGGTGAGCGTTCCAAGCTGGTCAACGCGGTACAGGTAGTTGATGGCTGCGTCGAAATTCTTTTCAAGGATCGCGATTTCCGCCTGCGCACGCGGGATAAAGACCCAGCCGGTACGCTGCTGCTGCGCTTTCGTGAGGAGTTCTTTCGCGAGACGCAGTTTTTCGGGACTCTTCGTTTTCTTCGAGTATTCCCAAACCAGTTTTGTCGCTTGGCAGTAACGAGATTCGGGGGCACTTTCTCCGATCTCCTGCTCGATGCGTTTCATCTGGTCGTTCATTTTCCGTTCGTCATCGGATTTTCTGGCGAGGTCGAAGATCTGGATCTTCAGACCGATATTGTGCGGTTCCGCCTCCGCCAGGATATTGTAGATGCGGTCCGCTTCATTCAGTTCTTCGATCTGGATCCATGCAGTCGCGAGCTGTTTCAGGAGAAGTATGCGGGGCGTCTCCTGCATTTTGTCTGTGAATGTTTCGATCGAGCGCAGTCTTTCGGCGACGACGTCTTTCGCCGCCTGAGTTTTCGGCTTCATTTGTGAGATGATCCGGACTTTTGTGATGAGGAGTCCCGGAACGCTCTTTCCTTTGGCGATGGCGTCATCCAAAATACGGAGCGATTCACCGAAGTTTTTCTGCTGTGCTTCGATCAGGGCAAGGTAGGAAACGAAGGTAATGGTGTCCGGATGCTTCTCGATCGCATCACGGAGCAGTGCCTTGGCTTCGTCAAATTTGTTCTGCTTGACCATCATCCGGATCGTCAGCAAAAGACCTTCCGGATTGTTCTGGTCCATGTCGTACTGGGCCATTTCCTGATTGATCTTGTCCCAGTTCTGTTCATCTTTCGGTTTTGCCGCTTCTTTCTGCTGCAGAAGAGCGAAATAGAGCGTGCGCAGTTCGTGGAATTTCATGAACTTCTCTTTTCCGATCTTGTCGAGAAGTTCGTAGAGCTTTTCTTCCATCAGCGGGATGCGGCTCGCGGTGTGAAGCGCGTGGATGTACGCGACGTAAAGCGGGATGATCTCTCCCTCTCCGGCCTGCTTGATCGCATTGTCGAAAGCCTCAAACTGTTTATCGATCTGTCCAAGTTTCCCGTAGCAGAGAGCCAGCTGACGGTCCACGTAGACATTCAGCTGCGGCTGCTGGAATGCAGCGATCGTCGGACGAGCAAGTTCCAGTTTGTTCTTGGCGCTTTCCCATTTTTCTTCCGAGATCTCGATCGTAGCTTCGAAGAAACCGATGATCGGCGGCGGAAGTTTTTTGATCTCACGCAGTTTTTCGATCTCTTTTTTCGCCTCTGCCATTTTTCCGGATTTCAGAAGACGTTCAAACAGCTTCATGCGCTTGGAAAGGTTCTGCGGGTCGTCCGCGACGTCTCCCTGAAGAATGTCCAGGGCCGTTTCCGGTTTACCTTCCGCATCGGCCAGCTGGATCCCGAAATCGACCAGGTAGGGATTTTGCGGGGCATCGACCAGCTGCTTCGAGAGTTCACGCGCTTTGTTGAGGCATTCGTGAGCCCGATCGTAGCGTTTGGTGTAAATGAACATTTTCGCGCCGGCGAGCAGTGCGTCGATGTTGTTCTGGTCGAGACGAAGCGCATTGATCGCCGACTCTTCCGCAAGCGCCATTCCGTCCATCTCCGGGTGCATGTAGAGGAAGATCGCCCGCTGAGCAAACGCCTGCGCGGAATCCTCATTGGACGCGACCATCGAATTCAGGTGCTGAAGCGCAAGGTCCGGCTGACCGCTGTCCTGAAAATAGCGCGCATATTCGATCCAGCCGGGGATGAAATTCACGTGGCGGGTCACGAGCAGTGACAGGGTGTCCGCCGCTTTGGAATCTTTGTTTCTCATGTAGCATTTCGCGGCTTCCAAAAGATATTTCGGTTCGTTTGGAAATTCTTTTGCCAACTCAATGTATGTTTGCGCCGCTGCGGTGGGGGCACCGAGAAGTATGCTGCATTTCGCCTTTGCTTCCTTAAGCGGAAGTGCGTGTGCGGCAAGCGTGCCGGGATCGAGATCTAGTGCTCTGCCGATCGCTCGCTGGCAGTTGACCAGATCCTGATGACTCTTGTTCGGCTGGTCAAGAAGATCTGCATAGGCAAGCGCCAGTTTCAATACGACATCCGTCTGTTTTTCTTCGTTACCGAGCTTTTCGACGACATGTCCAAGATTCGCACGGGCTTCTTCCATGTTGCCTTCTTCAAATGCTTTCATGCCGACATCATAGCTCTTCGCGACATGGCGTCCTTTCTGAATATGGTACGCCGCCAGTGCGCATGTGCCGCCAATGACAAGGATCGCGAAAAATATGATGACAAAACGGATATTCAGGCGTTTGGCTGCCATTTTGGGGTCTCCAAATTCTGTCTAGGAAATCGTTCTGTTAAAAATTCTCCTGCATGCGTCTTGCGTGAACGGAAAATTTCCTGTGTCTTGATTCGTTTGAAAAGGGACATACCTTTTCTGTGCAGGGGTATGCACCCTATCCAATGTATCGGTTTTTTTTATTCTGTCTCAAACAAAAACAGTGATTTTTTTCGTTTTTTTAGAAATAATCCGCATAACCGGTGAAATCGTGCCGATGCATTATTTCATCAGAGATGAAGAGGAAACGGTTATCTTTGGGGCCGATACTTTAAGTGAACAGGATGGAGAACAGGATGGAGAACAGGATGGAGAAAAATATTTTGGCGATCGATATCGGCGGGTCAAAAATGCTTGCCGGTGTTGTGGAATTGTCGAAAAATAGTGATCCTGCAGAAAAAGAGAGCGGATGGCGGAACCGGATCCTTTCGGCGGCCGGTGAGTCCCTTCCGCCGGCGATGACGGAGGACGCGATCTTGGAAAAGATCCGTTTTCTGGCTGCGTCTGCTCTTGAGAAATGTGCGGAAACGGATCCTGAGATCGTGATCGAGGCCGTCGGTGTTACGATACCGGGATTGGCGGACGAGCGGGTCTGGATCTACGCGCCGTTCTCGGGGATCCAGAATTTTCCGATAGCGGATGCGCTGGAAAAGGAATTCGGGAGACCGATCTTCATCGAAAATGACGTCAATGCCTGTGCCGCAGCCGAGGGACTTCTCGGGGCGTGCCGCGGGGTGCGCGATTTCATTTGGCTCACTATTTCGAATGGGATCGGAGGCGGGGTCGTTCTCGATGGAAGGATCTACCGCGGTGCGAAGGGGTTTGCCGGTGAGTTTGGCCATGTGTGTGTCGCGGAAGACGGAGAGCTGTGCGGGTGCGGAAAGCGAGGGTGTCTCGAGGCGGAATGTGCTGGACCGGGGGTCTCGCGTTTTTACGCACGTCTGACTGGTGAGGAGCTCCCTGCCTCCGAGATCGCAAAACGTGCCGAGAAGGGAGAAAATGCCGCGTTGGAAACGTTTCGGAGGGAGGGAAAAGTGCTGGGAATGGCGCTCGCGAATGCCGCGAACATCCTGAATCCGGAAAAGATCATCATCGGAGGCGGTGTGGCGCGGGCGTGGGACCTCTTTTATCCGTCGCTGGAGGAGACTTTCCGCAAGGAGATCTTTCGGCGGGCGAATGAAGACGTGAAGATCGAAAGGACTGCCTTAGGGTACGAAGCTGCTCTGCTCGGAGCTGCCGTTCTGCCGATCGCGAACGGAAAATGAATGCAGACTGAAAAAGAAACGCAGCAGGCGGCTTCGTGAAGAAACCGTCTGCTGTTCCGTTCCGTTTCATTGATTTCTGCACCCGATCATTCGGTTCCCGATCATTCTGCCGCAAAGCGATTTCGGTTGGCTTCGAACAAAATATCGGTCCCCAGCGGCGCGAGTCCGCATTTCTGCATCATTTTGCAGAAGACCTCGGCCCCGCGGCGTTCTCTTCCGCTCAGGCGGTAGCGGATCTTTCGGAGAAGATAGTCGTGACAGAATGGGATATTCATTCTTCTTCGCATCGCTTCATGGATCGTGAGGACGTCCATCTCGATCTGACTTGCTCTTCGCGCCTCGTTAAAGAGCGTGGAAAGTCTCGCCTGGAATTCCGTATCTTTTGATGAAGTGAACCAGCTTGCATAGACGAACGGCAAACCGATCCACTGGGTCCAAAGGTGGCCCAAGTCGTAAATGCACGCGAAATGGTCGGAGTGGTGCGGGAGCGTCAGCGCTTTGTCGCCGATGAGCAGAATGCCGTCCAGCCCCTTTTCTTTGCATTTTTCGGCAAGATCCCGGCACGCAGACCCCTGCGACAGATCAACGTTTTCCGTTCCTCCGTCCGAGAGTCCCAGCGCCTCGCCGAGGTCGAATGGTTCGTATTCGCAAAAGGTCTTGAAGCGTTCTTCCAGGCAGATCCGGAGCATTGCATTGCTCGTGCGCGACGCGGGATCCAGACCGATCCGCTTCAGCTCTTTCAGGGGACGAAAGGCAGCAAATTCAACGCTGGCGACTTTTCCTTCGCTCGCGATGCAGACGTCCGAGACCTGCGTCAGTTCTGGATGCCGGAGCGCTTCTGCAAGCGGAATGAGCGCGGCGTCGTACTCTCCGTGTGCGAGACCGTCTGCCAAACGGGAGGGAGTATCGTACGTCACGTCGGCCTGAATGTTCAGTGCTGCCGCGATCTCCGAAAGTTTCCACGTCAGCGGGACCGCATTGAGAAACTGGACACTGCCGATCCGACAGGAGATCGGGTCGAAGGTACAGCCGGCATCCTCTTGCGGAATTCCGGCATCCTTTGCCATGCCCGGCTCCAAATTTTCCAGTTCATTGGGAAAATGACTGACCATTTTTTGGGGTCCTCCTGTAAGTCTTTACGCCTGCCTGTTTTTCAGAAAAGGCCGGGAAATGCGGGCCTGCAGTAAAAAAGGACCTCATTTCCCGGCAGTTCCGGACGCTTCTATTTTGCCGGGATGTCTGTTTTGATGAAAAGTTCCTTCATCTGCTTCTCATCCACCAGTCCCGGTGCGCCGCTCATGAGGTCCGCAGCGCGTGCGGTCTTCGGGAAGGCGATGACGTCGCGGATGCTGTCCAGACCGGCAAAGATCATGGCGAGACGGTCCAGACCAAGCGCGATCCCTCCGTGAGGCGGAGCACCGAAGCGCAGCGCGTCGAGCAGGAAGCCGAAGCGGTCTTTTGCGGTCTCATCGTCGATGTTCAGAAGCGAGAAGATCTTCTTCTGCAGCGCGTTGTCATGGATACGGATGGAGCCTCCGCCCGCCTCGAAACCGTTGATCACGATGTCGTACGCAGCCGCACGGCACGCACGCGGATCGGTGTCCAGAAGCGCTTCATCTTCCGGAAGCGGCGCGGTGAACGGATGATGGACCGCCACCCAGCGTTCCTCTTCGCTGTCCCACTCCAGCATTGGGAAGTCCACGATCCAGGAGAAACTGAACGATTTCGGATCGTAAAGTTCCAGTTCTTTCGCCAAACGGCGGCGCAGACCGTTCAGCGCTCGGCAGCTCGTCTCGAATGTGTCCGCGATGATGAAGGCGATGTCGCCGTCTTCCATTTCCAGACGTTCTTTGATGCGTGCGATGAATTCCTCGTTGAAGAATTTTGCGATCGGAGCCTGAAGCGTTCCTTCTGCGCCTTTGAAGAACGCGAGTCCCTTCACGCCGAAGTTTTCCTTCGCCCAAGACGTGAGTTCATCGATCGCCTTGCGGGAGTATTTGTCCGCCGCACCTTTCGCGACGACCGCGCGCACTCGATTTCCGGCGTCGGCAGTGCCGCGGAAGACGCTGAATTCGCACTCTTTCGCGATGTCCGTCAGGTCGATCAGCTCCATTCCGTAGCGGAGGTCCGGCGCGTCGTGTCCGTAGCGTTCCATGGCATCTGCGTAGCTCATTCTCGGCAGCGGCAGCTGAAGCTCGATCCCGAGCACTTCCTTCGCAAGACGCGCGATCAGGCCGTCCATCATTCCCATGACGTCTTCCATCGAGACGAACGACATTTCCATGTCGATCTGCGTGAATTCCGGCTGTCGGTCCGCGCGGAGGTCTTCGTCGCGGAAGCAGCGCGCGACCTGAACGTAACGGTCAAACCCGGCGATCATCAGCAGCTGCTTGTAGAGCTGCGGGGACTGCGGCAGGGCGTAGAATTTCCCGGCGTGTACACGGCTGGGGACGAGATAGTCGCGCGCGCCTTCCGGAGTGCTTCTTCCCAGCATCGGCGTTTCGACTTCCAGGAATCCAAGTTCATCCGTGTAGTCGCGCATGATCTTCACGATCCGGTGACGCAGAGCCAGCGCTTTCTGCATGTCGGGACGGCGCAGGTCGAGATAGCGGTACTGGAGACGCACGTCTTCGCTCGGAAGATCCGGAATGCTCGGCTGGACCGGCGGAACGTCGCTGCGGTTCAGGATCACGAGTTCAAGCGGACGGATCTCGATCTCACCCGTCGCGAGTGCTTTGTTTTCGCCGCCCTCCGGACGCTGGATGACTTCACCCTTTACCTGAATGACGAATTCCTGGCGCAGTGTGCGTGCTTTTTGGATGAGTTCTTCCGCTTCCTCCGGCGAATTTCCCGCTTCGGGCGAGAAGGTGATCTGCGTGATCCCGTAACGGTCACGGATCCAAAGGAAGGAAAGCCCGCCTTGGTCGCGCTGATGATCCACCCAACCGCAAAGGGTCACGATCTGTCCGGCATTTTCTTTGCGCAATTCACCGCAAGTGTGGGTTCTGTACACCGTATTCTCCTGTCTGTCTTTGAATGTGAATGAGATTCCGGAGGAACGTTCCAAAGAACGCCCGAAAAGAATGTCTGGAAAACTGTACCGGCCCCGGTTTCCGCATCTTTGCGTTTCCACACCTTTACGATGAATGACGAGCCGCGGCGGAGGCCAGGTCCTGCAATTCGATTTTTCTATAGTTTACCCCAGAAGGAAAAAAACGCAAGGACGGGGGGGGGGATTTAAAGTAAAATTTTAAGCCTTTTCCCAAAAAGAATCCGTAAATGAAAAAGTTTTTCAAATTTTTTGGTTAAAATCATCGATGGGGGGTAGCGGTACAGGAGGTTTTGTGCTATACTAAAAATGTTTGAGCATTTAGGCTGCGGAAGTCTTTCGGTTTCTGACGGAGCCGCCTGCGGAAAGATTTTCTTTTTCCCCGCCTTTGTGACTGAAAGGAGAACTGAAAGGAGAACTGAAAGGAGAAGTGAAAGGAGATTTGCCATGAAAAAGCGTTTTTCGCGCCGAAATATTTTGAAGACCGCCTCTGTTTCTGCCGTCTCGGCACTTTCGGCCGGGATCGTGTCGGGGCCGAAGCAGGCAAACGCGCAGTTCAGCTGGATGAAATCCTCGTCTCACGCCAAGCCGCGCGGACCAAGCCATGTGCGGTTTTCACCGGACAGTCCGTCGATCCAGTATCATCGTGCAAACTGCGAACGCTGCGGAGACTGCATCTCGGTCTGCCGCGATATTCAGACCGTTTATGGACATCCGGGCAATTTCCCCGCATCGGAGACTCCGTGTATCCACTGCGGACAGTGTACCGCGAACTGCTGGGCGAATGCCGTTACGGAACGTTTCCATCTTCAGCCTGCGTACAATGAGATCCTCTCCAACCGACAGAGCGGAGGCTCGAAGAAATTCGTCGCGCTCGTTGCGCCGTCGGTACGCGTGACGCTTGGCGAAATGTTCAAAATGGAACCGGGAACGAACGTGGAGAAAAAACTCGTGTCCGGTTTGCGGAAGCTCGGTTTCGATTACGTTTTCGACGTGACTTTCGGCGCGGACCTCACGGTTCTGGAGGAGGCTGCGGAACTGGAAGCGCACCTGAAAAAGCGGGCCGAAACTCCCCAGACTGCCAACGTGCCGCTTTTTACCAGCTGCTGTCCCTCCTGGGTCCGGTTCGCGGAACTGTTTTTCCCGGAAGTCCTTCCGCAGATCTCGACGTGCAAAAGTCCTATCATGATGCACGGCTCGGTCGTGAAAACGTGGTTTGCGAAACAGATGAACATTGCACCGGAGGACCTCGTCGTCATGGCGTTCACTCCCTGTACCGCGAAAAAGTACGAACGGACGCTCGGGACGGGAAAAGACGTCGATCTCGTTCTCACGACCCGGGAACTGGGATGGTGGATGCAGGAGCTCGGCATCGATCTTCCGGCTCTTGAGGACGGGAATTTCGATTCCATGCTCGGAAACGGTTCCGGGGCGGGCGTCATTTTCGGAAATACGGGGGGCGTCACGGAGGCGGTCCTGCGCCACATTTACTTTGAGCGGACTGGGAAAACGCCGGAAATGGACTTCCTGCTTTTCACGCCGGTCCGCGGAATGGACGGACTGCGAAGAGCGGAGGTCAAGATCGGAGATGCTGTCCTGCGTGTCGGGCTGGTGCACGGAACTGCGGCGGCGCGTAAGCTGCTGGAGAGCGGAAAGCTCCAGGAGCTGAAACTCGATTTTGTCGAAGTCATGGCTTGCCGCGGCGGCTGCATCGGAGGCGGAGGAACGCCGAAGACCGAGATCCCGCTTTCCGACGCTCTGCGGGCAAAACGAATGAGCGGACTTTACTCGACCGACAAAACGCGCACCGTCCGCATGAGCCGTGAAAATCCGGAGCTCCAAAAGCTCTACACCGATTTCCTCAAAGAAACCGGAAACGAACTCCTCCATACAGCAAAACGCTAAAAGTAAAGATCGGATCATTGAGTAGGGGAAAAACCGTCAGTCGTATTTCGGCTGACGGTTTTTTCCTTCAAATCGGGAAAAGAAATCCGGAAGCTATCGTAAAATGATCCAGATCCCGCTTTTTTTGGCGCCTTCCCGCCGGATGATTTTTTTCTCTTTGAGTTTTTTTACTGCACGTTGAACCGTGGCTTTTGATGTGCCCAAAAGCTCTGAGATCTGAAGTACTGTAATGGAAGGATCTGTTCTTATTGCATTTAGAATATGTTTTTCGTTTTCCGTCAATTCTTTATTTGAAGTATCATTTAAAGTATCATTTAAAGTATCATTTAAAGTATCATTTAAAGTATCATTTAAAGTATCATTTAAAGTATCATTTAAAGTATCATTTAAAGTATCATTTAAAGTATCATTTAAAGTATCATTGAGACCAATAAAATCCTCATGGATCGGAATGGTCGTTAAAAAAAAGGTTCGTTCTTCATCTGTCTCAAATATCGGCATTGGGGAACCATTGGCTTTCAGGGCACGGATGATTTTTTGAAAACCCGTATTGCGGCCTTCTGTCAAATGCAGTTCTTTCAAAAACTCGCCAATTCGCCGATTTCGATAACGGCGGCTTGCTGCATGGTAGTTTTGGAGATTTTCGATACTGATCGACCGGTCTGCTCCCGGATGACTGAGGATTTCGATCCTATCCGGTAAAATACGGACTTCGATTGGTTCGCGTACATCATAGCCTTTATGGTACACTGCGTTGGAAAGAGCTTCTTTGATTGCAGTAAACGGATAATTAAAGTATCTGTCTGCCTCTGCTGTGTTTGGGGATTTTTCGATCCGTTCTGTAATGATTACATTGCGGATATACTGTAGAGATTCCCGAAGCTGCTGATGAATGGGACCGCGAAATATCTTTTCGATGATCTGGTCTCCGCCGAGGCCGTCCGGAAACTGAACGACATCGATCTGGGCATAGGGAAAAAACTTTTCGGGTTCCAGACTGAAGAACATTAAAGCGGCATTTCGGGGTTTGGCATATTCCGGAAGTTCACTGATCAGGTTCATGTCCCGACACAGACGCACAAAATCTTTTTGTCCGGCTTCATGATATAATCCGCTGTCCACTTCACGAAGATACTGCTGGATGAGCGTAAGATTCAAATCTTCAAGACTGGCCTGATGATTTACCCGGTCATCAAACGGTACGTTATTGGCGAGTTCGTAAAGGTCTTTTTTTTGAACTTCAGTCGGCATGATGGTGCTTGCCATTTTACGGATCCAGTAGATTCGTTCTCTGCAATCCTTTGCCATTGTTTTAGGAGAGGAGTATGGGCGTATGCTGCCGCCAGGGGCCCAGACTACAAGAAATTTTTTCCCTAGATAGTCGGCGACTTCTGTTATGGGCATATATTCGGGATGAATACGTTTGCATTTGTTCAGCATGTCCTTTTGGTAGGCATCGATTTTTTCCGGCGGTACTCCGGGCATACTGTCAGGCTGTCCCTGCTTGTCCCGAACTCCAATGATCAGGTATCCGCCTCCCCAGTTGTCAATGTCATTTGCGAAAGCACAGATGGTTTTTAAAGATGCTTCCGCATCCCAGGTTTCTTTAAATTCAATTCGTGCCCATTCTACGACCTGTCCGGAAAGCAGTGTTTTTATGTTTGTCGGAATGCCCATTACGTCCTCCTGTCAAAATGACGGCTTCATTTTGACTGTCTGCTGCTGGTATTTTTTCGTCATTAGGAATAGTCTTTTTTTCGGCTTTTTTATGACAGGAAGTACAGCAGTATCCGCAGTATTTCTCTGAGGAAACGAATTCCGCAGTACACGCATCCCGCTTTTTCTCACGCATTCAGCCCGGCGCATTCTTCTTCCAGCCAGAGGGAGTATGCCGGGTTGAGGGAGTCGGCTTCTTCGCAGAGGAGCTCCGGGACTTCGTAGGGGTGATTCGCGAGGATGAAGTCCGCGACCTTTTCCCGGCCGGCGAGAGTCGTTTTCAGCTCAAATTTCCATTCCGGCGTCTCTTCGAGAGTCCCTTTCCAATGGTATCGGCTCAGGACGGCACTTTGCTGGGAACAGGCGATCCATCGGCGTTCGAGAAGTTCTGCAGCGATCTTCTCTCCAGTGCTCTGATCGTCGATGGTGAATGTCATTCGATAGAATTTCATTGTATTTTTCTCCGTTGGGATCTTCTTTTTTTTCGTGGATTTTTGCAAATTTTGGCACATTCTGTCTGAAATTGCTCTCGACTCCATGCGTAAAATCCGCTATACTCTGCACAGCATGAAATTTTGAAAGATTTCAATCTGCCGAAAGTTTCCATGCGTCTCTTCTTTTTTCGGCATTGCCGGGACGGGGAGTTCAGTATGGAAACGGAAGGATGCTTTTTTTTAACGAAAGGAATTTTTGAAATGTCGAATGAAGTCGAACAGGCCCAGGCTCAGCAGGAAGCTCCCCGCGTCGTTCAGATCAATGATGAAAAAGCAGTTTGCGGTTACGCGAACTTCTGCCGTGTTTCCGGCGCTCCTGAAGAACTGATCATTGATTTCGGTCTCAATCCGCAGCCGGTCGGATTCCCCACCCAGCCCATCACGATCTCCCAGCGCGTCGTCATGAATTACTACACGGCGAAGCGTATGCTCCAGGCGCTCCAGCTGACTCTCCAGCGTCATGAAGCCACTTTCGGGATCGTTGAGACCGATCTGTCCCAGCGCGTCCGTCCGAATATCCAGGAAGGCCAGAACTAATTTCTGATCTTCTCCGGCTTTTGGCCGAAATGAAATTGCCTCATGCGGTTTCTGAAATGGATCCGCGTGAGGCTTTTTTACGGAACGCTGGAACCATTTTTATCGTTCCAGTGCTGCGAGGACTTTGCGTGCCGCTTCTTCGCCGGAGTGGATACAGTGCGGGATGCCGACACCGGTGAGCGAATTACCGGCTACGCCCAGTGTCGGGTAGGCTTCCATCTCTTTTTCCAGCTCTGCGATCCGTTCCAAATGTCCGAGATGGAACTGCGGCATCGTGTTCGGCCAGCGCGAGATGGAGGTCATCAGCGGGGAGCCTTGGATCTTTAGACAGTTTGCCATTTTCTCCAGCAGAAGATCGCGTACTTCTTCTTCCGGCATATCCACGATCTTCGGATCGCGCGATCCCCCGCTAAAAATGCGCAGAAGGACCGTTCCTTCCGGCGCACGGTGCGGGTACTTTTCGCTGCTGAAACTTAGTGCGAGGATCGGATTTTTCTCTTTTGCCGGAACGACCGCGCCCATGCCGTCGAGCGGGTGTCCGATGTCTTCACGCCGAAACGCTGCTGTGAGGATGACCGTTCCTGTGTGTTCGATCCCGCCGAGGAGTTCCGCGGGCCGTTTGACCTGTGCAGTGTCCAGAAGACGCGCGATATTGTGCGATTCGCCTGCGAGGATGACGGCATCGAATTCCGCGCTTTCCGTTCGGCCGTCTTCCGCAGAACACCAGCTCAGGAGCCATTTTCCGCTTTCCGTCTGCGTCATCTGCGTGACTTCCGTCCGGCAGTAGACCGTTTGAGGATCCAGACGCTTTTCGATCTCGCTCGTGATCCGGCCAAGCCCGCCTTTTACCGTGACGAACAGATTGTAGCGCGGCCCGCTCTGCCGTGTGTCGGCGTTCTGGGTGGATGTGCCGTTCTTTTTCTTTTCCTGTCGGGCTTTTTTCTTCATTTCGGCGCAGTTTTTACGCATCGCGCGGATGAGGGAACCGTGTTTCTTTTCCATTTCACGGAATCGCGGAAGCGTCGCCAGAAGCGAAAGGCGCGTCATGTCTGCTGCGTAAACTCCGCTGACCAGCGGTTCGATGAGCCGGTCGAAGACCTGACGTCCAAGCCGACGGACGGCAAACGACTCCATCGATTCATCGTCATCTCCTTTTTTCGCGGGAATGAAGTACTCCATCGCGGCCCGCAGCTTTCCGAACGGCGACAGAAGGCGCGTGACGGCCATCGGCCACCATTTGCTCGGCGCCATCATCATGAAGCCGTCGGGGAGTTTGTGCAGCCGGTCCTTCCAGAGAATGAACGTCTGGCGGTTGCGCGGAGTGGTGGTCACGATGTCGGACTCAAGCCCAAGACGCCGGCAGAGATCCAGACCATAGGGGACGGTCGTGATGAAATTGTCGGCACTCTGCTCGATCTCGAAACCATCGCGCAGTT
>SUVI01000048.1 GCA_015062085.1 Planctomycetaceae bacterium | reverse complement strand
CCATTTTTCCATGACATTCGCGTGCGCAAGGCACTTTCGTACGCCTTCGACTATCAGGAACTCCTGGATGTCCACCAGAAGGGCGTCTCGCTCCAGTGCCGCGGAATTTATGCGGAAACGTCTCCCTACTTCCCGCACGACGCGAACCTGCCGTACATTCGGCAGGATATTGGGAAAGCCCGGGAACTTTTGAAAGAAGCCGGATGGGAGGACACGGACAATGACGGACTGCTCGATCATGAATGGAAAGGGTCGCGCATCCCATTTAAATTCACGATCATCACGACGACCAACAAAGAGCGCTTCGAAATGTGCCAGCTTCTGGCCAAATGTCTCTACCGCCTCGGCATCTCCTGTTCCGTACAGCAGATGGAATTCAATGTTCAGTCCCAGCGTATGCAGGCGCACAAATTCGAAATGGCGTTCAGCGGCTGGGGCGGCGGGAGCGACCCGTACTCCGGTGAGAATATTTGGGGAACCGATGCGGGAAGAAACCACATTTTCTACTCCAATCCGGAAGTGGACCGTCTTTACAAAGAAGGGATCCGTGAACTGGATCTGGAAAAACGGCAGAAGATCTACCAGAGGATCCATCAGCTGATCTACGAAGACTATCCGTGCATCTGGCTTTACAATCGGAATTCGATCATCGGATTCAACAAAAAGCTCCACGGGATCGGATTCACGCCGCGCGATTACTATTTCCAGGACTCTTGGAAAGCAGCGGTCCAAGTACCGTAAGAGATCGAAAACTGTTTTAAGACCGACCCGCCGTTAAGTTTATTCCTGACGGCGGTTTTTTATGGATCTAAAGCTGAGCTCGAGTCGATTCCGCAGCTGGATACGAACCAAGAATGACGAGTTTGGCATGCTTTTTCTCGAGAGCCGCAAAAGAACGCCGTATCTTCATCTGGGAACGGTGCCCTTCCATGTCGACGAAGAAAATGTAGCGTCCGGGTTCATTCTGGATCGGAAAAGACTCGATCCACGTCAGATTCACGCGGTTCTTCTTGAAGATCTGCATTGCGTCTGCCAACGCACCGACTTCATGCGGCAGCTCGAACATGAGCATCGTTTTGCTGTGCGGCGTTTTGGGGGCATCTTCCTTTCCAAGGATCACGAAACGGGTCACGTTAAAACGGGAATCCTCCACTTCCGGCACGAGAACATTCAAACCGTAGGCTTTGGAGGCCAGAATGCTTGCGATCGCAGCGGCATTCGGCGTCTCTTTGGCGATCTGCGCAGCCGCTGCCGTACTGGCCGTCTCTTCCATCCGAACTCCCGGCAAATGTTTGGCGAGCCAGTGCCGACACTGTGAAAGAGCCTGCGGTTTACTCAGCACGACTTGGATCTCCGAACGCTCGCAGACTCCCATGAGCGTATGGTGGATCGGAAGCTCTATTTCGCCGCAGATCTGCACTTTCGCGTGCGTAAACGTCTCAAGCGCATCGACCACTCGGCCATCCGTGGAATTTTCTACCGGCACGACGCCGAAATCGCACTGCCCGCGTTCCACTTCCTCGAAAACGCTCCCGATCGTCGAGACGGGCGAAAAATGCGCACCGGAACCGAAGAATTTCAGTGCCGCCTGATGCGTGAAACTGAAAAGCGGACCAAGAAACGCTACGTTTTTCGGACGGACGAGCGCGTCGCAGAGAGACCGGATGTCGTGCAGGACCGCGTCTTTGCCTGCAGACTCAAGAAGCGTTTTTTTTCTCCGTGACCGTCCATTTCCGCTCTCGTCCACACTTTCGTTTCCGCTCTTTTCCGCCTCTTTCCCCAGCTTTTTTCCCGGCTCTTCCGATGCCGAGACTGTCAACTCGGCACGCAATTCCATCAAACGCAGGATCTCTGCATCGATCTGCTCTGGAGTCTGAAAATCCGATTTCCATTCCGCGCCGGATCCCATTTTTTTCATGTTCGTTTTCCTCTGGAAATTTTGATCAACAGAAAATACCATAAAGCCTCAATTATACGCAGAAACGATTTTTTGTCAAACCTTGCCTGCCGTTCTTTCCTATTTTTTAGAAAAAAATCCCGCATTTCCCCCTCCCCGATTTACAAAACGGTCAATTTTGGTATACTGGAAGTACCTTGAAAGAAATTTGACCGGCACATGCCGTTTTTTCGCCGTCCATTCCTTCATTTCATTGGCGTCTGATCAAGACCCGGGGAGTTTTTCATGTCCAGCCAGCCATTTTTTAGAGCATTTCATTTTGTGTTCTGCTTTGCCGTTTCTTTGGGAGTTCTGACTGCCGTTTCCGCAAACGAAACGACGCACTCCAAAGACTCCAGCGTCCCGCAGAACGCCAATCCGGTACTTCGCGGGATCAATTCGGCCGACCCGGAGATCCTGTACTCGGAAAAGACCGGGAAATTCTACATTTACCCCACTTTCACGCTCGGCACGTTCCACGCCTTTTCCTCCGACGACTTGGTAAACTGGAAAGACGAAGGTCCGATCCTTTCTCTGAAAGACGTTTCCTGGGAGGACCGGTATCCGTGGGCGCCGTGCATCATGGAGAAAAAGATCGACGGTAGATTCCGCTACTTTTTCTACTTTTGCGCGAACCTCAAGATCGGCGTTGCCGTCAGTGATTCTCCGACTGGGCCGTTCACGGATTCCGGGAAACCGCTCATCGACTTCAAACCGGAAGGCGTCCCGCATGGCGTAGAGATCGATCCAGACGTCTTCACCGACCCGGTTAGCGGGAAAACGTACATTTATTGGGGGAACAGCTACCTCGGAATTGCTGAGCTGGAAGACGATTTTGTGACGCTGAAAAAAGAGACCGTCCGCCGTCTCGAGGTGCCCGGATTCTTTGAAGGTGCACACGTCTTCTTTCGTCAGGGAAAATACTATCTGACCTGGTCGGAAAACGACGCACGAAGCCCGGAATACCGCGTCCGGCACGCCATTTCCGACTCGCCGGAAGGTCCGTTCCTGATTCCGGAAAAAGACAGTCTGATCCTCTGGAAGCGTCCGGAAAAGAACATTTACGGCACTGGACATCACTCGGTCATGAATCTGCCTGGAACGGATGAGTGGTTCATCGTCTACCACCGCCACATCTGGCCGCGTCCGAAAGATCCGTGGGCTCGGGAAGTCTGCATCGAGCGCATGACCTTCCATTCGGACGGAAGGATCCGCGTCGTCGAACCGACCCATGAAGGGATCGCACCGATAAAATGAAAGTGAAGCACTTCATGCCTCAAAATAAAAAGATCCCGGACTCCAACTGGGAACGCATATCGATCCATCCAAACGAAAAGTTTTCCTAAAAATCCGTGAAAATCCCTCTATTTTTACGGATGGGGTACTTGCAGAAAGAGAGTCTCCGGGATAAAATAAAATGCGGTACATAGAAATTTCATTCCCTCCCACTCACATTCAGGAGAAGATCATGAAAAAATTCCGTTTCCTTGCCTTTTTTCTGACTCTGGCAGTACTTTTTTGCGCGGCGGGCACAGAAGCGCAGGTCGCGAAAAACACGATCGTGCGCGATTCGTACGCCAATTCGCAATTCACGTTCGAGTCGACCGGGAAAGGACGTGTCGCTTTCCTCGGCGGTTCCATCACGGAAATGGACGGCTACCGTCCCATGGTTTGCGAGTATCTTCAGAAAAAATTTCCGAACACGGAATTCGATTTCATCGCGGCCGGCATCGCCTCCACTTGCTCGGACACGGGTGCGTTTCGTCTGGAATCCGACGTTCTTTCCCGCGGACCGGTCGACCTTTTCTTCTTGGAATTCGCGGTCAACGACGATCAGGACGGTAAATTTTCCGTCGAACACTCGATCCGCGGTTTCGAGGGGATCGTGCGTCACATCCGTACCGCCTGCCCGAACGTGGACATCGTCGTGACGTTTTTCGTCAATGAAAACCTCATGGCGAAATACCGTCAGGGAGATGCCGCGCTGAGCATTCAGGCACACTCGCTCGTTGCGGAAAAGTACGGTCTGACGGTCATCGATCTGGCGAAAGAGATCCAAGAGCAGATCGACGCGAAACAGATTACGTGGCGTGAATTCGGCGGAGTTCATCCTGCAGCGCGCGGAAACCGCATTTGCGCAAACATGATCGAGTCGGTCCTGAATGAAGCGTGGAAGACGAAAGCCGACGGACTCAAACCGCACGCGCTCCCCGAGCAGATCGACGAATATTCCTACGCAGACGCCCGTTTCCGCAGCTTCGACGGAGTTGCGCTGAACGGCTTCACCCGCAGCATTCCGGACTGGAAAAGCATCCGCGGCGGTTTCCGAAAGAACTTCGGCGGTCAGGAATTCCTCCACGCTCAAGAACCGGGAGCGAGCTGCACGTTCGATTTTGAAGGCCGCGCGGTAAGTCTTTTCGTGCTGGCTGGTCCGGATTCCGGAGTCGTGGAATTCTCCATTGACGGCGGTGATTTCCAGAAGACCCAGGTCCGCCACTCGTACAGTACGGGGCTGCACTATCCGCGCACGGTCGTCATCGCCGACGAACTCGCACCGGGCAAACACACCGTCACGCTTCGGATCCCGGCGGACGGAAACTCCGGACAGAACGCACTGCGTATTTACAAGATCGGCATCGCGAAATAAAAACAGACTGGAGCGGGGACTCGTTTTGCGGGAAACTCCGCCTCCTCCGTCCACATTTACTTTTTCACCAAAAGCCCTCCTCCAAAGGAGAGATCAAATACCATGACCGAAAGACTCAAAAAACCGTTCATTCACGAAGATTTCCTGCTCGAAACAGAAATGGCGCGCGTTCTGTACCATGAGTACGCGAAAGACCTTCCCATCATCGACTACCACTGTCATCTTCCGCCGCAGGAAGTCGCAGAAAACAAAACTTACGAAAACCTGGCACAGATCTGGCTTTACGGCGACCACTACAAATGGCGCGCGATGCGGAGCAACGGAGTCGCAGAGCGTTTCTGTACCGGCGATGCCTCCGATCGGGAAAAGTACGACAAATGGGCCGAGACTGTGCCGTACACGCTGCGGAATCCGCTCTACCACTGGACGCACCTTGAACTGAACCGTCCATTTGGGATCAATGACCGGCTTCTCTCGCCTGCGACGGCAGATTCGATCTGGAATGACTGCAACGCGATGCTCGCAGCTCCGGAATGTTCTGCCCGCGGGATCATGGAGCAGATGAACGTTGAGACGGTCTGCACGACAGATGACCCGGTCGATTCGCTCGAATACCATAAAAAAGTCGCGGAAGATAATGCGTCCGGGATCTTCAAACCGCGCGTTCTTCCGACCTTCCGTCCGGACAAAGCGATGGCGATCGACCGGCCGGCCGTCTTTTTCCCGTGGCTCGAACAGCTGGAAAACGTGACGGGACGCTCGATCCGCGATTTCGATACGCTCATCGACGCACTGCACGACCGCTACGTTTTCTTCAACGCCGCAGGCTGCCGCCTTTCCGATCACGGACTGGGACTTTTCCCAAAATGCGAGCTGGATCTCTCCGGAGATCTCACTCCGGCCTTTACCCGCGACGGTGCGAATCAGATTTTCCAGAAAGCACTGGCAGACCGAACGCTCCAGCTTCCGGAAGACGAGATCAACGCCTTCCAGTGGCGCGTTCTGTTTGAGCTTGGGCGCATGAACCACGAATTCGGCTGGACGCAGCAGTTCCACTTCGGCGCGATGCGCAACAACAATACGCGGAAATATCTTGCACTGGGGCCGGACACCGGCTTCGATTCCATCGGAGACGGCGATGCGGCACTGGCAATGTCGCGCTATCTCGACGCACTGGAACGCGAAGATAAACTGACGAAGACGATCCTCTACAATCTGAACCCGATCTACAATCACCTCGTCGGCACGATGCTCGGTAATTTCCAGGACGGTGTGACAGCAGGAAAGATCCAGTTCGGTTCCGGCTGGTGGTTCCTCGATCAGAAAGACGGGATGGAAACGCAGATGAACGTCCTCTCCGCGCTTGGCCTCCTGCGCCGATTCGTCGGAATGCTGACCGACAGCCGGTCGTTCCTCTCGTACACGCGGCACGAGTACTTCCGCAGGATCCTCTGCAATCTGCTCGGAAACGACGTCGCGAAAGGGATCCTGCCGAACGATGAGAAACTGCTTGGAAGTCTCGTCGCTGACGTCAGCTACCATAACGCGCACGGATACTTCAATTTCTGAAGGTGAGGATGCGGACGTAAAGTTCGCGTAAACGTAAAGTTCGCGTAAACGCTGACCTTCCCGGAAACCACGAAAAGCGGTACCGCGCGTGCCGCTTTCGTGCCGCTGGTTCTGAAATCCGGTTCCGGCCCCCCTCTTTCAAATACTCCAGCCCCATTTTATGCAGAAAGGTTTCCCAATGAAAACCCTCCGTCCATTCATTTTTTCATCCCATTCCTTTTTCATTTTCTTCCTGACCACTGCATTCTGCCTCTCAGCCGCAGTATTCGCAGGCTCCGCCGACGCAAAATCTTCCGACGCAAGACCTGCAGATGGTCCGGCTCCCAAAGGGTGGAATGCGGAAGTGAAGACCATCCACTACCGCGTCGAAGCCGATCAGTCCTGGCAGCCCGCGCTTTTCTACGTCCCGGAAAGTGTGCGTGAAAGCCAGGAAGCCGTTCCGCTCATCGTCGGCCTTCACACCTGGAGCGGCGGGTACACGCAGGCCAACCCCTACTTTTATGAAGGGGCGAAAAAGTACGGCTGGGTCATGATCTGCCCGCATTTCCGCGGTCCAAACTGGACGCCGAGTGCGTGCGGGAGCGAACTGGTCTCCGCTGACATTCTCGCTGCCGTCGAGTATGCCAAAGCCAACGCGAACATCGACCCGGACCGGATCTACCTCATGGGAATGTCCGGCGGCGGACACTGCTCGATGCTCATGGCCGGCCGGCATCCGGAAGTCTGGGCCGGCGTGTGTGCGTGGGTCGGGATCTCCGATCTCGCCAAATGGCACGCATCCACGAAAGCCAAAGGATTCAATTACTGGAAGCACCTGGAATCTGCGTGCGGCGGCGCACCGGGCACTTCTGCCGAAGTGGATGAAGAGTACCGGAAACGCAGTCCGCTCACGTACCTGAAAAATGCCGGCTCCGTCCCGCTTTGCCTCAACCACGGCATTCACGACGGACACGCGGGCAGCGTTCCTGCCGCTCACAGCATTTGGGCGTTCAATCTTCTCGCAGAGCCGGAGAAAAAAGTCTCAGACGCGCAGATCGACTTCATCTGGCGCACGCAGACCATCCCGGAAGAACTCCTCCCGGAAGCGCAGAACGACCCGCAGTACGGCAAACAGAAAGTTCTTTTCCGCAGAACGAGCGGAAACACGCGGCTCACGATCTTCGACGGCGGACACTCCGGCGTTCCGATGGCTGGTTTTGCGTGGCTCGCGAAACAGAAAAGAAACCAGCCTGCCGACTGGACAGTCGGATCTCCGACTGACGTAAAGGAAAATCAGGAAGTCCATTCCGGAAAGTAAAAGAAGATCCATCTGGAAAATGCGTGCCTGCACCCCCTTTAGACCCCCCAAAGAAAAGGAAGAGAATGAACGCATTCCCTTCCTTTTTTTCTTTTCCTCAACTTTTTATGGAAGTGTGTACCCAGTGCAGCATTCCGTACCTTACTGCGGCTGGATGCCGAAGAAACGCTGGAGTTTCACGGGGAGTTCTTCCATTTTCAGCCGGGGTTTGGCGCGGTACGGCGTGTAAAGCGGGTCGCCGACGTACGTCATCGCCCAGGAATGGAACGGCAGCGTGATGTAGAAGCACTCCGCCATCGTGAATTTCCCCGTTAGGACCAGCGAGTAGAATTCATCCGGTTCCGGAAATGCCGCAAGGTACGGCTCAAACGTCGGACCGAGAGTCGCGGCGGCACCGTGTTCCAGCAGGTTCGGACACCAGAACGGACCGGTCTTCAGTGATTCCGCCTCGAAACTCGCAACGTGGTATGCGACGGCTCCTGGCGAGAATGTAAAAATGTCCTGGAAATTCCGCACGGAGTACCAGCCGCAGTAAAGTGCGCACGGCGAATCACACGTTTCGCGCATGAAGAGAGCCTCTTCCGTATCGAGCTTCACGACGAGGTCCGTGTTCCGCTGGAGACGGATCGCTAGGTCATTCAGCGATTGTTCCATCTTGTCCATCTGCCCGGCACCCGCACGCGCAGGCCGCGTTTTCCGTGCATCGAGGTAGACCGTGCCTTCCAGACCTTTTTTCTCTGCCGCGATAGAATCATCGATGAGCTTCAGGACCGTTTCGACCGACGGGCCTTCAAGACGTGCGACGAACAGGACTTTACGCGCGGGTTCAAGAACATGAAATGGGGTCTCTTCCTCTTCGGGATCCAAATCGGTTTCCAGTTCCGGCGCCGTCATATCCAGAGAGACCATTTCATCGTCAGTTTCTTTTTCAGTCTCCTTCTCTTCATCCTCTTCATCCTCTTCATCCAGTCCAAAATCCATCGCAGGCGGCGGTCCCAATGTGACTTCCTGTCCCCACGCGGTTTTGATCTCTGCCGTCATGCTCAGCGGCGGGAGCGGAAGCGCATCGAGCGGTTCCTCTACACTTGAGGCCGGTTCGTCCAGCCGATCGCGCATTTCTTCCGGGACGGCGAGTTTCGGATCCTCTTTCTTTCGGAGCTGAACGGTCGGCGGCATTCTGTACTGGTACGCATAAAGATTCGGGACCCAACCGAGAAGCGAATACGATTCCGTCTCGAAAATCAGGGAAAGTTCACTGTCGAAAGCACTTTGCGACTCGTTTTTTTCCAGACGCATACAGCACTCTCTCGCATACAGCATCGCAGAGTACGGACCATTCATGAGCCGGGTGACTAGGAGCATTTCCGCATCGCGTTTGGGGGAATCCGCACGAAAATGCAGTTCCAGCATGTGCTTCTCAAGCGTGGAAAGGACCTTCATGATCTTCACAAAAGTTTCTTTCGGGATCGGCATATTCTGCCTGGCGCGTGCAATGAGAAGATTCCGCATCGCTGCGAATCCAAGTGTCTGCTGGAGTATCTTGTCCAGTTTCTGCATCTCCGCTTTCCGATCCGTCTCCGGCAGTACCGCCACACGCTCACGGACTTGCTGCAGTGTCGTCTGAAGTAAACGCAGCCATTCCTGCATTGAGAGTTTCCCAACATCCGGTACGCTTTCTGCCTCGACGATGCTGACCTGTGTTGGCGCAATGTCGCGATGCATGATGCGCAGCGTCTCCGTCATCACTTGAGCAAGCGCTTTTTCCTGTGTACGGAAAAACTCCAGCTGCTCATTCCGTCGGGGAGAATCCATCGGCGGCGCCTCGATCCGAAGCGGAACGGACCACGCACAAACGACACACTTTACTCCCGGAAGCGCTTTGAGCTGCGTCTGGATCGTCGGCCGGATCTCAGAATCCCACACAGTGCGCGGGATGACCATTGGATACGATTTCTCAAGCAGGATCAGATTTTCCTGCGGGATATTTCGTGCCTGCATGTAATGTTCCGCAACTTTCATGGAATCCGGATCGTTCCGGACCGCCAAAACTGCGACTTCGGATGCTTTCAGCGCAGCATGCGCCGCCGCAGGAAATGCCGACACCGTCCATGCAAGAAGATGGATCGTGATCAGGAAGAAGATCGACGCAAAATTTGCTTTGAGGTCGGACCGCATTTTCGACTCCATTTCATTAAAAAAACGTCAGGGATCCATTAAAGTTCCGCGGGAAGTTCCGCGGGAAGTTCCGCAGGCAGTTCTCCCGAAAGTTCCGCCGGGGTCTCAGCGGGAAGTTCCGGACCATCTGCCGGAACCGCGCCGTTTTCCGTACTGATCTCCGCATCGGCAGCAGGTTTCGGATCCGTCCCCAGATCGCTGACTGCAGCATCCGGAGCGTTTTGTGCAGCCGGTGCGTCTCCGCCCTTCTCGATGCGCTCGACTTCTTCCTGCCAGAGTTTCGCCTGCTCTTCGGTATCTTCCATGTTCTCAAAATTGACCAGGATCGGCGGATATTTCGTATCCACAATGGAAAGCATTCCCGCGACCAGCCACGTTTCGTCTTCAAAACGGAAGACCCACGCGATATTTTCTTCCATGACGCCGTTTTCCGACGGAACACGCCAAATCGTCCCAACGTGCGCCCCAACGACTTTTTCTTCATCCGTTTCATCGGAAAGATACTGCACATTTCCCAGCACGACATCTGATGTTTTGATGAAATCCGGGCACGGCAGGCCTTTCTGCCCCGTTTCTTTCTGAAGACGCTTCATTTCACGATACGCATCCAGCGTGAGCATTCCCAGAACGGCATCTTCATTTTCCATCTGAAGGGCACGGATGAAGAAGTAGGTCATCTGCTGCGGCGGTTCCGCTTTGGCGATGTCCTGATTTTCCTGCAGGATCTTCTGAATGTGCGCCTCGACCGCTTTATCCAGCTCAGCCGGTTTCACGATTTCATCGGAAGAGGTTTCGGGCAAAGCGGAAGTATTCGCCGACGGTACGGTTTCAGCCGCTCCAGCAGTTTCAGCAGTTTCAGCAGTTTCAGCCGCTCCAGCGGTTTCAGCTGCCGTATCTTCGGCGTCCTTCTGCTCATCAGATTTGGAGCATCCGGAAACAGCAAAGGACAAGAACACTAAAAGTAAAGCAAACGAACTTAAACTAAAAATGGATCTTTTCACAAAAAACTCCTTCTTTTTCAACACTGCGACGGCTCTCGATCCTGTTTTTCAGAGTGAGTCGACAGACGGCATTGACTTTGATTCCCGCACGCCTGAAATTCCCCCCAAACAGAGATCGAAAAAACTCAAAATTTTCCAAAGAGGATTTTCCGAAAAAAACCGGTTTTTGTCAATACCATATTTTGAAAATTTCAAAATTTCATGGAATCGTCTCAAACCTCGTGGAAATTCCATTTATTTTGCACGTTCATCCGGAAAAATCCTCCTTTTCAAATCGAAAAACTCAAAAATTTCCCCTTCTCTAAAAATTTTGTTCGATTTTTGGGAGGCGGTCATTGACTTTACAGAGAGTTTCGTCTATAATTAAAGGTCATTATTTAAGAAACTTTTTTGGACTTCAAGGAGAATGTATGAAAAAAATTCGACCGAAACGTATCCAAGTCACGACGACGCTCGATGCAGAAGTGTTCGACCGTGTCAAACAGATCCCGGAACCGTTAAGTAAATTCCTGGATCGCGCCATCATGAATGAGCTGACTCGTTCTGCGACCGCGACGAATCGCTTGGCGGAAGCCTTCCAGGAGTGTATCCAGGCTGCGCTTCACGATGCTTTGGAAGAGCAGAAGCGTTTTGCACTTTCTGCGGCAAAGGAGAATGAGTAACGTTTCGGTTTTCAGCCCCCATTTTCCTTAAGACCGAAGATCGTACTCGTGCAATTTTTGCTTTCCAAACCGTCTTCATGCCCCCAGAGACGGTTCTTCTTTTGTTCGATTTCGTTTTGATTTTTAAAATAGGCTCTTCCGGCAAGTGCGTACCCGTCTGGTCCGATTTTATCACTGAGAGCACAGAGAAGGCGCTGGATCACACTAAAAAGAAAGAGGAAAAAGGGAGTGAACGGCCCTGACACGAATTTCACGGAAAACGCGAAAAGAGACGAAAGATTTAAAATATTTTTGATCGCCTTTTGGTAAATTTCGCATTTTTTCGAGTTTTTCGTGTTTCCTTTCAATGTCTTTCAGTGGTGAAACGAAACCAGTTCCCGGATGGACCTTAAAATATTTTGTCAAAATACGATTTTTAAGACGGCAGTGTGCCGCAAAACAAAAAAACCTCTCCGTCCTAAAAACGAAGAGGCTCCTAAACTTTATCAGCAGATCTCTGTTACATGAAATCCCATCCCACGACCGGCATTGCGATCTTGTACTTGCCCTGCTCATTCGGAAGGGTCGGCGGGACCGCATTTAGATCGAGCGCAGAGGGTTTCGGAAGTTCATCATTGAGCATATCCTCCCACGTCACGACTTTTCCGGTATACGCAGCCATGCGTCCCATGATGCACGCGCCGGTGGAGTTTGCCATGTACTGTCCGTTGTTCACGTAGGTCTGACCGCCGCTTCGGATTGCGTCCAGAAGTGTTTTGTGTTCCGCCTGCAGACCGTTCATGGGGTATTTTTCACGGTGTTTGTACGGATTGGGACCAAAGATCTCAAGATTTCCGGCACAGTTCCGGATCTGCGCGTAGCCTTTGGAGCCGTAGAGCCACGTGGAAGCGTCGCTCCACGCCCCGGGGATCTGGCGGGAGTTAGCTTGCAGCATCCTTCCGTCTTCAAATTCGTACGTGACGGCCATCGTATCGTACATGTCGCCCGTATCGGGACCGCGGCGGACAAGACGGCCGCCCATTCCCATTGCGGATTTTGGAGTGGGATCCCCCATGCACCAGAGGGCTACGTCGATCTGATGGATCGTCACGTCATTGATGTACTCGCTGGCCATCCAGCAGAAGTTGACCCAGTTGAGCATCTGGTAGCTCATTTCCGTATCGCCTTCCCGACGGGGACGCTTCCAGAGGTCGCCGCCCATACGGTTCGCTTTCGCCGCGATGATGTCGCCGATGGCTCCGTCCTGGAGTTTCGCCACGAAATCGCGTGTTCCGGGCCAGTATCGGTTACAGAGACCGGAAACGAGATTCAATCCCTTCTGACGAGCCATTTCCGACGCTTCCAAGATCATGCGGATCCCCGCGCCGTCGACTGCGACCGGTTTCTCTGCGAAAACGTGCTTTCCTGCTGCGATCGCTTCTTTGAGCATCTGCGGACGGAAGAACTGCGGCGTGGTGAGAAAGACGATGTCCACGTCGCTTTCGAGCACTTTTTTGTATCCGTCAAAACCGGAAAACATCGTCTCGGGCGTCACGGCGATCCGGTCTCCGATCTGTTCTTTCAGTGCCGCCATTGCGTTCGCGACCTTTTCCGGGAAAAGATCTGCCGCATGGGTGAGTTTGATATTCGGGTCAATACTCATCGCATCGCCGACAGCACCGCAGCCGCGTCCGCCGCAGCCGATGATGCCGATCTTCAAAACACTCGTCTCACCAGCATACACTCGATCCTGAGCCGCAAAACCGGCAAGCGCAGCTGTCGCGGCAAGAGTCCCTTTTTTCAAAAATGTGCGTCGGGAGGTATTTGCCATAAGGAAAACCTTTCTGGTCAGAGAGAAAACCGTTTTTTCAGGACGGCTCACTGTTCTGGATCCGTAGAGATGGGCGGGAAGAAAATCTTCCCAAGGTGGGGAAAATGAGGCACAAAGCCTCCACTTCTACTCTGATTTTAGTCGAGAGACACCGTTTTGTCAAGGCCTCCGTAAATAAAAGAAGTAAAACATTTTGAAAAAATTTTCTTTTGGGGGGCATCCGGCAGCTGCGCATCCGTCACTGGATGGACTCTAAGATCTCTTCGCAAGATCCGCACCTTTTTCCTTTTTCTTCTCTTTTTTCGTAAAAATTTTCTCAAAACCTCCAAATTGCCATTGCATTAATTCAAGATTTTTTAGAAAATACGTGCGTCTCGGTACTCCCCCTGGGGCAACGTTTTACAGTGAGCCATGGACGGCGTATCTGTAGGCAATGAAACCTTCGGCTTCCCCCTTTCGCCGGGACAAAAAACAGAAAGAAGGCCATGGAAGGCTTTCTTCCGACCCAGCTGAAATGCAGCAGGTACCGTGCCGCTGCATTTCACTGTTTTTTTGAGATGGATCCTGCATTTTTTCTTCGCATGATTTCATAAAAGCGCGAGAAAAGTGAAACCGCTGTTTGGGGCAGCTGGAAATTTCCAATGCAGGTTTTGTTTCCGTTTTCCTTCGTTTTTTCGCGTCACTATTCATTTCAACGCCGGCAAAATATGAAATCAGTGTTTCCGCAATTCGAGATCACGGCCCAATATCCGGCTCATTACGCGAAAGATCCGTCCATTCCTGCCGTTCCGCCGATCAGGCAGTCCGAACGCGGCGGCGAACGCAAAACGGAAAGAGTTTTCGGAGTTTCACGAATGATTCGTTCTTCCAATCTCCTTTCCTGTGCCCTGTTGGGGATCATGATTTTGGTCAGCGGCACAGTTTACGCAGAAGATTCCTCAAAAACGCACACGACAGCGCGCCTGTTTTCCAGAAGCAAAACGTTCGTTTCCGAGGAAAATTCTGTAGAACACGGCGTCGTTCTGCTTGATTTTTTCAACGACGCCTGCGGTCCATGCCGTGCGATGATGCCGGCAGTAGACAGTCTCGTCCAGCGCGGATACCGTATCAGCAAGGTCAACACAGACAAGTTCCCCGATTGGGCGCAGCGCTTCAACATCACGAAAATTCCCTGTTTCGTCGTCATCGTGGACGGTAAAGAAGTCGCACGTCATGTCGGAGTCACTTCAGAACAGAAACTCGAAAGCCTCATCGTCCAAGCGGGAGGAACACCCACTTTCCGTCCGCGGAGAATGAAGAGCGACTCGCAGCAGTACGTTCAGGCAGCCCCTTCCGCATGGCGAGGCCGGGAAGCGAATGTCTCCGTGCAGGATATTCTGGCAGGAAGATGCAGTTTCTCCACCGGTTTGCCTCAAAACACGGAAACGCAGTTGGCCGCAGGAACACCGGCCGCGGGAACACTGGCTTCGGGAACACTGGCCCAGCAAGATCCGTTCGGCACGACCAGTCCCGCAAATGCCGCTGTCGCCTCCAATGCACAGGACGCCTTCCAGAAAGTCTCGGCAGCTTCCGCGCCTCAAACGGCACCTCAAGCCGCACCCGCACAGCATTCCTGGCGCAGTGTTGCTCCTGCATCGGAAACAGACGCACAAAACACTCCGGCATCCCAGAGCGTTTCGGACCTGATACTTGCTTCGACTGTGCGCATCCACGTCCTCGGAAGTACGCAGGGAAGCGGCACGGGGACGCTCATCGACTGTCGTTCCGGATACGCGCTGATCCTGACCTGCGGACACCTTTTCCGCGAGTACGTCAAGGAAGGCGGAACGATCTCCGTCGAAATTTTCACTCCGAATGGCACTCGAACGCTGGAAGGCAAATACATCCATCACAACGAAGAAGCTGACTTGGGGATCCTGAGCGTCGCGGTCGATTTTCCCATCCAGACGGTCCGCGTCGCACAGAACGATTTTCCGCTTCGAAAAGGTCTCCCGATCTCCACGTGCGGCTGCAGCCGCGGTGCTGATCCGACGATCCAAACTGGGAACATCACGAACCTGAATCGTTACCTTGGTCCAGAAAATATCGAAGTCTCTGCCGTGCCGGTCGCAGGACGCAGCGGCGGCGGAATGTTTTCCGAAAATGGCGAACTTCTCGGCGTCTGCATCGCGGCG
The DNA here is from genome assembly GCA_015062085.1 of Planctomycetaceae bacterium. The sequence goes on along the minus strand of SUVI01000048.1, from coordinate 7,301 downwards.
GACGTAGAGGACCAAGAGGGAATGTTTACTTCTCTGACCGAGATCCACGCCTATTTCCGACACCTGAAAATGGAACGTTTCGTCCACTCTCCCATGAATGAGAGCCGCGGAACGATCGACGTACCGCGACAGAGCATCGCGCTGGAAGCTCTTCCGCCGGCGAATACTGATCCGAATCCGGAGATACCGGTCAACGTGATGCCGACCTCGCGCGTGATCGAAGTCCCTCAAGATCCCCAGCAAAACACCCCGATCAACACTTCGGCTTCTCCCGCTGCCGACGAGCGTTCCATCGTGTCCCACGAAAACTCCGGCATTCAGGATCCATTCACGCAGCAGCTCAAGCAGGCGGAACCGATGCAAAGCATTGCCGCTCCGCAAACTGCCGAAACCGGCAGCGTCCCCGTGATGCCGATCCCGGAGGGGACACTCACTGGAGAAGCAGCACCGGAATGGCCGCCGCGCTGGTAAAAGATTCTTCAAGAAATGCTCGGCACTACAAAAACTGTAACGCGAGTATTTCGCAGAACTTTTCAGACTTAGGAGATTTTATGAAACAACACGTACCAATTTTGCTTGCGTTTCTGATCCCGATGCTTCATTTATGCGGCTGTGATCCTTCAGAGAAACAAGATGAAACCATTCTTTCCGCGACAGATCCCGTTTCGGTCCCGCAGTCCGAAGAAATAGGATCTGACCCGCTTTCGGCGAGTGAGGAACAGATTTCGGCGAGTGAGGAACAGATTTCGGCGAGTGAGGAACAGATTCCGACGAGTGAGGAACAGATTCCGACGAGTGAGGAACAGATTCCGACGATCGAGGAACTGACAAAACAACTTGACGGGAAATTCGAATACAAAATCACCGACGATTCCGTAAACATCACTCAATACGTGGGCGATGCCCTCATCGTTACGATCCCCAGCGGAGTGACGAACATTGACAATTTCGCGTTCAGCAACACCCCCATCACATCCATAAGCATCCCCAAAAGTGTAACAGACATTGGAGTTGGTGCATTCATGGGTTGCGTGAACTTGGTAGAGTTCTTGGTTTCCGAGGATAATACACATTTCAAGAGCGAGGACGGTATTCTGTTCAGCGCCGACGGCCAAAAGCTCATTCAGGTCCCGGCAGGCAATGGCCTCACCGAATACACCATCCCCAACAGCGTAACGAGCATTGAAAATTCCGCGTTCGACAGCTGCGAGTACCTCACGTCGGTGACGGTCCCCGAAAGCGTGAAGAGCATTGACCGCGGTACATTTATCGAATGCGATAAACTGACCGAGATCCAGGTTTCCGCGGGCAATACGCATTTCAAGAGCGTGGACGGCATCCTATTCAGTGCCGACGGTAAAACGCTCATTCAGTTCCCGGCAGGCAAGGAGCTCACCGAATACACCATCCCCGACGGAGTGACGAGCATTGAAGGTAACGCATTCGACAGTTGCGTGTACCTCATGTCGGTGACGATCCCCGAAAGCGTGACGACCATTGGAGATTCCGCATTCTTCTGGTGTATGAACCTCACGTCCGTGACGATCCCCGACAGGGTCACGAGCATTGACGATCGCGTGTTCAGCGGCTGCTCCAGCCTCAAGTCGGTGACGATCCCCGATGGTGTGACGAGCATTGGCGATTATGCTTTCAGCGGATGCGAGAGCCTCACATCAGTGACGATCCCCGATGGTGTGACGAGCATTGGAGATCACGCTTTCGACGGCTGCAAGAGCCTCACATCAGTGACGATCCCTGATGGTGTAACGAGCATTGAAGTTCGCACGTTCCGCGGATGCGAGAGCCTCACGTCGGTGACGATCCCCGAAAACGTAACAAGTATTGGAGAGGCCGCTTTCTTCGAGTGCAAGAGCCTCACGTCGGTGACGATCCCCGAAAACGTAACAAGTATTGGAGAGGCCGCGTTCAGCTTGTGCAAAAGCCTCGAGACCGTGACGATCTCCAACAGCGTGACGAGCATTGAAGATAACGCGTTCAACTCCTGCTCCAGCCTCACGTCGGTGACGATCCCTGAAAGTGTGACGAGCATTGGCGGCAGTGCATTTGCCTCATGCTGGAACCTGACAGAGATCCATGCCTCCGCGGACAATACGCATTTCAAGAGCGTGGACGGCATCCTATTCAGTGCCGACGGTAAAACGCTCGTTCAGTTCCCGGCAGGCAAGGAGCTCACCGAATACACCATCCCCGACGGAGTGACGAGCATTGGAGATGCTGCGTTCTGCGGCAACAAGAATCTCACGTCGGTGACGATTTCCGAAGGCGTGACGAGCATTGGAGCGCGCGCGTTCGAGGCCTGCATGCAACTCAGGTCAGTGACGATCCCCGAAAGCGTGACGAACATTGAAGAAAGTGTGTTCAGCAACGCCATGTTATTCATGAGCCATGGGAAGATCCGTGGGAAAGCAGGCTCGAAGGCGGAGGAGTTTGCGACGGAACATTCTATCCAATTTCAGGCGATCGAGTAGTTTGACGGAACACCGCTGGGGAGAAATTTGAGGCTATTCCGGAAGGTGCGTACCGATCCAGATTTTGATCTCACCACTGAGAGCACTGAAAAAGCGCAGAAACACACTGAAAAGAAAGAGAAAAAAGGCAGGGAACGTGCCCTGACACGAATTTCACGAAAAAACCGAAAAGACACGAAAGATTTAAAATATTTTTGATCGCCTTTTGGTGAATTTCGCATTTTTTCGAGTTTTTCGCGTTTCCTTTCAGTGTCTTTCAGTGAACTCTTCCGTGTATTCAGTGGTGAAAGTGGTACGCAGTTCCCGGATGGACCAAATTTTGTTTCCCCCTTAAAATGACGGGGCATGCCCTAAAATCGATTCGAGAGCTTGGTTTTTGAGTTTCTAAATTTCAAAGAGCATAATTTCCCAAAAAATTTTGGAAATATTGAAGAAAAAATCATAGTGGCACTTGACAATCCTGTGCGTATTCTCTATAATTCGGCATATTATGCCAAAAACTGTCTGCGAAAAACTGTAGAGTTTTTTGAAAGCTCCTTTTATTCCGTATGATTCACTGGCATTTTCGCATTTCGTTTGATTTTATTGTCCTGATTTTCCTTTTATGGAGGAATTCCATGCTGAAAAAATTCATGAGTATTTCCGCAGCCTTCGTGACATCCGTTGGAATGCTGCTCTCCGTTCCGGCCTTTGTCCAGGCTGAGACGCACGATGTTGAACTGACACTTGCCAGCATCGAAAGCATTCAGACCAAAGCCAGTACGATCGCCGCGAAAATGGATCCGAATTATCCGATCCTCATTCAGATGTTCCTTTCGCAGCCTGCCGTGTTCGGGATCGACATCGCCAAACCGATGGGACTGATCGCTGATATGCCGGAAGACGGTTTCGCATACACCATCTTCCTCCCGGTGAAAAACAAGACCATGTTTGAAACCCAGCTCGGCAAACTTCAGGAAGACGGAAAGATTTCGGAAGATGTCAAAGTCGAATTCAAAAACGATTTCGCCGTCTGCTGTATGAACATGGAATGGACCGATGATGTCCCGGAATTTGACGGCTCGAAAGTCCTCTCGCTCAACGCGAGACCGGAAGCATTGGCTCCTCTTCTTGGAATGCTTGTCGTTCTCAATCCGGATATGAAACCGGAACAGATCGAGCAGATGCAGAAAAACATGGCTCAGATGGAATCTTTCACGATGGATCTGGATATTTCGAACGCCGGCGACCTCGAATTGGCGTTCACCCAGGTTCCGAAAGAAGGAACGGACATCGCGCAAAACTTCGCCAACAGTGAAAAACTCACGAAATCCGTTCTCTGCAACCTCTGCGATGAAAACGCACCGTTTACGGTCCAGGTCCTCGGCGCGTTCGATGAAAATAACCGCCGCGATCTGGTCACGTCTCTGACCTCGGAAGAAATAATCTCCGAAAAACTCCGTGAAGCTATCCTTCTCGCCATGGACGTTGAGAAAGTGGACTTTGTCCTCAGCGCAGACGGCGAAAGCCTAATCGCAGCAATGGGGATCAGCAATGGTGATGAGATCAACAAAATGATCGTGGAAGCCATTGAAGAAATGGAAGAAGACGGCGACGTGACCGGTACCGCCAATGCCGGCAAGATCGGAAAGTCCATTGTGATCCATGAACTCCAGCATGCCGTCAGCGGACAAAGTATCGCGATCGGCGTCCACAAAAAGTACATCTTCGTCGCAGCCGCGAAATCCCAGAAAGCCTCCACGCTGCTGAAGAAAACGCTGAAAGCCAACCCGCTGAAAGTCGGAACGGTCGACAAAAACGGAAATGTGACCTTCGACATGGACTTCGTCGCCAGCCTGAATCCCGCACTTGCGGACCTCGGTCTTGATGGAAAAGTCACTTACGTCGTAGACGTGAATGACGGCCAACTCGCCGGTACGTTCCAAATTGAAAGTGCCGTTTTTGAATCCATTGGCAAGATCATTAAGAACATCCAGGTCTCCACGTCTGTTGATATGGAAGGCGAAGCGTCCGACGGTGATCTCTTCGAAGACGACGAAGAGTAGTCTTGAACTGACGGTCAGCCCGTTGGATAAACTTTGTTCATTGCCGTATGGATCCTCATTACTCATTTTACGCGGTAAAAATAGGATCCGTGCGGCAAATTTTTATTCATAACCGCACGGATCCAGAAAATCTGCGATTTTTCTTTTTAAATGGTTCATCTGGGAACTGCGTACCAGTTTTACCACTGAAGATACAGAGGAGTTCACAGAAAGACACTGAAAGGAAACACGAAAAGATGCGAAATACACCAAAAGGCTATTAAAAATATTTTAAACCTTTCGTGTCTTTCTGTGTCTTCCGTGAAATTCGTGTCAGTGCACGTTCCCTGCTTTTTTTCCTCTTTTCTTTCTTTTCAGTCTGTTTCTGCGTCTTTTCAGTGCTCTCAGTGGTGAGATCGGACCTGATCGGTACGCACTTGCCGGAAGAGCCTTTATTCCCCCTAAAATGAAGTTTATGTTTGTTCATCACTCTGTTTCAGAGAGCTCCACACCCCAGGTCTGGAATGGTGCAAAGTCGATCTCCTGCTTGAAAAACTCAAGGGAAAGCGGCGTGCGAGTGCCGTCGGATCCGATTTTTTCGACCTTGACTTTGCTCAGGTCCGCAAAGCCCGATTCCTCGAGATGCGCGCGGAGGCGGCTTTTGACGGGAGTGTCGGAGAAATTCGTGAAAATGAAGACCATTTTTCGGACTTTTCCCTGCGTCCAGTCTCTCTTTTCGCTCTCTGGGTACTCCAGAATGCGCCACGCGGAGGTTTGGACGGCCTCCATCGTCACGAGAGTTTTGCCGTGCCATTTCCAGTCGGAAGTCACCGTCGGCAGCGGGTCCAGGAACTCGGCAGGATGTGCCATTTCCCCCTTGAAGAAGTACGGCACGATCTGGTTTCGGAAATGCACGAGAGGACGCACGTACTCCATGACCCCCTTCCTCTTGATCGTCAGGGGGGAGAACCAGCCGATCTGCTCGCCGTAAATGAGCTGCTGCGCGGCTTTCATTCGGACGGCCGTGTCGTCGCCGGAGTAACTTCGGCCGAACATTTGGACGGCGCCTCCGTAAACTGCCGCGAACGCGGGAACTGCCTGATCGGACTGGAGATGCCAGGTCAGCAGGCCGTCAAACTGGTCCGCGTACGTTTCCGCGTTGCACTCTGTGGTGAGCATCCGCTCGTTTCCGGGCGAGAATTCGTTTCCGGACACTTTCATCTCCGCGCGGATCTTCCGCATCATCTCCGCGTAGGACGCGACCCACCAGGAACCGCCGCCGAGCGGGTGGCCGTGCGTCGGATCCATGCACTCGACGGCCCTCGCCGCCGCGATCTGATCGACGTAGACCGCCTTGACGTACTGGTCGTTCATGAGTCCCAAGATGATCGACGTGACCTTTTCCTGCCAGAGCCGCGTGGACGGACACATCGCGCCGAGCCTGACTTTGGAGCCGTCCTCCTCCAAACTTCGATACGTTTCCGTAAACGGCTCGCCGGCTTCGTTTTTTGTCACGGCAGGCAGCGCGACGCTGGTAAACTGAAAGTCTTCCATCCCGCGATCGCGCGTGTCCCAGAGTCTTCCGTTAATGTACGGCATGACGAAAATGTCGCCGTCTTTCTGGATCTCATTGACGGCCTCGCGGAAACCGTCGTCCGGAACGTAGTGCGGATAGTCATTGTCGAACGGCGTTTTGTGCCAGTTGTACCAGTGAAGCGCACACGGCAGACCGAACGCATCGCGGAAATCGCGCATCATCCGAACGACCGCCGCCGGTTCCCCTCCGCCTTGTGCCCAGATGGAGAGTTCCTTCACCCACTTCGGCGTGTCCGGCCGTCCTTCCGGTCCGAGTTTCGGGAACCACTCCGCATTTTCACGTACCCAGCCGCGGTAAATGAGTGCTGCGTCGAACCAGTTTCCGTCAAATGGCTGAAGGACGAACTTTCCGGGCGAAACGGTCTCATTTCCCGGCACCGTCATGTTCGGGACAGAATGCGTGAAGGAAAGCGTTACCTGATTTTTGAGCGGCTCCGAGACGAAATCGACGGTCTTCGCACTCCCTTTTGGGTCATGGAATCCGGCATAGATCCCGCGCTGCGCGTTTTCTTCCCAGATCGCCATCCACGGCATGACGCACCAGCCGGCCGGGTAGAGAGCCTTTCGGGAGATCGCGGTCGAAAATGGTTTGGGAAGCAGAAGCCCAGACGTATTCGGGTAAAGTCCGCACGTTTTCCCGCCGAAAGGACCGCAGACGAGTTGACCGGCACAAACGCGCATGAATGAGAGTTTCGGCGTGTTCGTCCTGCCGAGCCAGCCAAATTCCAAGGCGGAGCATTCCGGATCTGCCAGGATCGTGAGTGTCCATTCCAGCGGCGCGGCGGTCTCGTCGTTTACCGGCGAGCGGAACGTGAAGGACCACTCGGAAGTCCCCGGTCTCTGTGCGATGGAGATCTCCTTCCAGACGGAGAGCGAGGTGAGATCGAGACGCCTTTTCGTCTCCGTTTCACGCAATTCGGCAGAGAAAAGCGGCTGTGGAGTGCCGTCGGTGAAGCAGAGTCCCGTCTTTCGGTCCGCGAGTCCCAGAAGAGCCAGCGAAACGCCCTCTTTTTCCTCCGTTTTGGCCAAAAGGAGCGCAAGATCACGGCTCGTAAGAAGCAGAAGTCCGTCTTTTTCCTGACCGGCCGGAAGCGTGAGGATAGCCTGACTCAAATTTTGGGCATTCGGTCTCCCGGAAAGAAGGAGCGAAAACGCGAGCTGTCTGCGCCAGTTTTCGACCGTTCCCGTGCTG
>SUVI01000047.1 GCA_015062085.1 Planctomycetaceae bacterium | reverse complement strand
ATCTCCAACGGTAATGGACTGAACGCCGGAAACGCCATCGTGACCCCCTCGCAGAACGATTACCGCATCGTCCCGCAGTCGGTCTGGAACGGTACTGCGTCAACGCTCTACATGTCCACGGTGGACCTGAACGGGAAGGAAAAAGATACCAGTATTTCCGTCGGCTACTTCTCCAACAGCTCGGACCTCTGGGAAAACGGGTACCTCAACGCATCCGGCGCACTCACGAAACGGACTTCCGGATACGATGCGTCCGTTACGGTACTCGGGACCGGTCTGCGGAATCTCAAGATCGAGGGAGTGGACGCTAACACGGACGGCATTCTTTTGACGATCGGGCGCGACAACAACAATAATCATCTCATCAGTGCCGCACCGCAGGAAGACGGTTCGTGGAATCTTTCCACTTTCAAGGCCATTGACGGGGCTGCCGTGGATAAAGCCCTTGATTTCGTTTACCTTCCGTACGGCGGCGGCGACGGCGGTGAAAACGGCGGCTGGATCAGCGGCTGGATTGACTCTGATGATGGAAGCGCTCGCAGCTCGTTCGGTTATTTCGATATGGAAAAGATCGATGTGGGCGTTTTTGAGCTGACGCTTGGCGATGGACTGACGGCAGACGACGGCTACCTCCTTCTCGGACTCGCCGGTGACGAAACGGGTGAGAACGAGGAAGGCCTCCTCTCTTACGAAGTGACGGAAAACGGCACATTGCTGATCAACCTCTTTGAAACGGGAGCGAACGGCGCGCTGGCAGATAAAGATTTCATGTTTGCGTTTTTCGCGAATGACGGCTCTTTCCAGACGCAGGTCCCGGAACCGGCATCCGTTACGCTTCTGGTTCTCGGCGCGCTTGGGATCTTCGTGCTGAGAAACAGGAGGGGATCTGTCTGACGGATCAAGATTTCCGTAGAAATTTTGAAGATCCGCTGGGAATGGTCTGTTTCTGGCGGATCTTTTCGTGGAAGGATGGAGAAATTTTGTCGATTTTTTCTAAAAATGAGTGTGTACCCTTGACTTTTTGAGGTTTTGTGGTAAATTGGCAAATATGCGAAGGAACTTCCCAATGCACGCAGGAAGGTCCGATTTTCCTAGCTCCATAAAATTTAGTGCGTGTTGTTCTGAAACACAAAAAGGATTCAGAAAATGTCTCGTTTGAGCAGACTTTCCGGCCGATTCCTGACGGGAGTGGTCCTTACTTTCGTTTTTTGCACGTCTTTCATTTTCGCCAAGACGAACGTCATCATCATGGTCGTAGACGGCGGCGGATACGGAGCCTACCGCATTTCTTCCCAGTACCGCACGGGTGAAGACCGCGGACTTCCGTTCATGAAAGCGGACGGAGGCTGGAGCGAATTCGGATGCACGACGTACAGCCTGAGCGGCATCGTTCAGAACACGAAAGTGGTGGATGGCGAAGTTCAGCAGATCACGAGCTATAGCGAGGACGGTTCCTACGATCCGGCGACACACTGGACGTCTTTCAGAAAGCATCTGGAAAATCCGACAGATTCGGCAGCTGCGACGACGGCGATCAATACGGGAGTCAAAACGAAAAACGGCAGGATCAATTACGACCGAAACGACCAGAAACTCGAAACGATCGCGGAATATATCGCGAAAAAGGGGTTCGCAGCCGGTGTCATCACGACGGTCATGCCTTCCCATGCGACTCCCGCTGGCGTGGTTGGTCACAATATGAAACGCGGTTCCGGAAAGGATCTTTGGCGTGAATCGGTCAAAGGATCGGATATTCTGTCGGTCATCATGGGAGCCTGTCATCCCTGGTACACGGAAAATGCCGAACGTCGCGAAAAGCCAAAGTTCATCGAGTATGGTCCCTCGGAACACGCGTGGGGTGAGATTTGGTTGCAGGAACTCTACTACGGCTGGAAGTACATCGAAGATCGTGAAGATTTCCAGAAAATCGCCAGCGGTGAAGCCGCGCCGCCGAAAAAACTCATGGGACTTCCGAAAGTCACCAGCACATTCCAGTCCTCACGCTCAAAACCGGAGCGAAACGAAACGGTCCCGACGCTTACCGAATGCACTCTTGCCGGGTTGAATGTCCTGAATCAGAACGAAAAGGGCTTTTACCTGCTCGTTGAATCCGGTTCGGTCGACTGGCTGGCGCACGGAAACGTGAACCCGCAGAAGATCATCGATGAGATGAATGAATTCTACGATGCCGTCGAAGCGGTCTGCGCGTGGGTCGAAAAGAACTCCTCTTGGGAAGAAACGACTCTCATCCTCACTGCCGACCACGAGACCGGTTCCATCTGGGGACCTGATGCCGATAAGGAAGGCACGCTTTTCCAGACGCCGATCGGAAAGGGAAAAGGAAACATTCCGGAAATTGGCTATTTCTCGCGCAGTCACACGAATGCGCCCGTCCCGTTCTACGTCTATGGTGCCGGTGCGCCTCTCTTCGAGAAACGTGTTCGCTGTACAGATGACGCATTTGGAAAAATGTGGGGCTTCAGCGGTCGGATCATCGACAATACGGACATCGTGCCGGTAGAAAAGGAACTTTTTGACCGAAAGTAAATGAACGATCCAAAACCGCGCGGTATTTTGCGTACCGTGCGGTTTTTTAGTTTGAGCTGTTTGGGGGGAGTCTGACTTTTCCTGAAGATGAGAGACTGTACATGAAAGAAAAAGATCCCCGTTTTCGCTCCCTCGAAAAAATGGCTGCCGAGGCTTCCAAAGAAGCCGGAAAATCTAAAAATTTTCGTGCTCCGACCGCTTGGGAGTATTTCTGGAAGCGTTTCGGAGATTCGATTCTGCTTTGGGGACTCTTCTTTTTGCTTTTTGCTGGGTTTTTCTGGTTTTGGAGCTGGTGCGGCAGTTTCAGCGGCATGGTGCATTTTTTTCAGAATGGTTTCAGCCGAGACGGAGATTTCACAGTTAAAGAAGTTCGGCAGGGTGAGTTTGCCGGTCAGAAACGGGTCCTGAACATCAACGGTGTGGAGTGCGTTTTTCGATGGTGTCCGCGCGGAACGTTCCGAATGGGATCTCCGGAAAATGAAAAAGGACGGGATGACGAGGAAATGCAGCATCGTGTCGTGCTGACTCATGGATTTTGGATCCTCGAAACCGAAGTGACGCGTGAATTGTGGGCTGCCGTCATGGAAGAGACTCTGCCGGAAGAAAAGGAAAAGCGTCTTCCCAAAGCGGACCTCACGTGGGACGAAGCGATCCGTTTCTGCGAGTTTTTCGGGAGAAAGACTGGCTATCGTGCCAAACTGCCAACGGAAGCACAGTGGGAGTATGCGTGTCGGGCCGGAAGCGGACGCGCGTTTTGCGGTGAGCTGGACGGGACTGGATGGTATTCGGGAAATGCAAAGGGAAAACTCCACCCTGTGAAAAAGAAAAAAGGAAATCTCTGGTTTCTTTACGACATGCACGGAAATGCGGCAGAGTGGTGCCGCGATCGGTATGATGAGAGCGCTTACGCCAATTCGTCGGAAAGAGACCCTTCTGGTCCGGATCGAGGAAGATTTCGTGTGTTGAGAGGCGGAAATTTTGAATCGAAAGCAACTTCCTGCCGTGCGGCTGCTCGCGAATCTCAAAGAAACGTTTCCAGAGCTGGATTCCGGCCCGTCGTGGAGTTTGTTCCGCCGAAGAAAACGCCTCGAGAAAAATAGAGACGCGGCAGTATGAAAATTTAACGCAGAGCTGAAAGGATCGCGTTTCGGACCTCTTCATTCCATTCATTCGCGAGGAATTCATTACGGCTCGTTCGGTAAAGTCCATCCAGTTCGGTGAGCCGTACGGAACGGCATTTTGCGAGCAGTGAGGCTAGATCCTTGCGTTTCTCCGCAGAAGGTTCCCCGCGCATGGATGCCAAGATCGCACACGCAAAAAAATATCGGGATTCTGCATTTTGCGCATCTTCGCACCAAAGCCGCCGCCAAAGGGACTGGATCCGCATACAGTCTGCTATTTTCTGTTTCTCGCGGTCAGAGTTTTTTTTCAGAATATTTTCCGAAGTCCGTTCATTTCCGGAAAGGCGTGCGAGAAGCCAGTACGTCCCTCCTTCTAAGATCCCCGCACGCATTTCAGCTGTCAGCGTTTCTCGTTCTGTGAATTTTTCCAGAGCTTCAAACCAGGCATTTCGTTCCTCTGGTTCATGCACATTCCGCATGACGGCGGCGACTCCGCGAATGTACTCCTCTGAAATTTTTAGGTCCCCAGATGAAGCGTCCGACAGATGCTTTAGTTCCAGTAAAAGCGTTTCCCCTTTTTCCGAAAATTTTTGGCGCTGAAGGAACTGACTGATCCCATGCGCAAGAAGTCGGCAGAGTTTCTCGGCTCGGAATCCGCACTTTATGGCACTCGCATGAAGTCTGCGCAAGACGTCAAGCTGTGCGTGTGCTTCACGCTGTGTTCTGCAGACCTCAAGTACATGGACTGCCGCCATGGCGTAGGTACACGCTATCTCCTGATCGTCAGGCTTCTCTTGGCATAGCGTCTCCAGTTTGGCTAGAAATTCCGTTCTGGTTTCAGGATCTGTCTCCAATTTCATCTGTGTGAAAAGCGCTTTCGCACAGTTTCGGCATACCGTGTCGGAATCGGGGAACTTATCCGCAAGATACAGAAGTGCGTTCATTGCCTTCTGGCGTTTCCTGAGGCTCGCGGAAATTTGAAGGAAATGAAGGATCCTGTCGGCAAGACGGTCCTGCGAGCCTCCTGAAATCGAGAATGAAAACGGGAACAGGAACGGTATGGACTCCGCGTTTGGGTTCGAGTTCCGTTTTGGAGCAAACATTTCAGTTTGGGAAGATCCTTTTTTTGAATTGGATCCCTTCATTTCTGGCACTCCCTGCGCATGGCTTGATTCAAAAATTCCCAGACCTGACGTCTGATCCCGCTGCAAAGTACATCATGTCAGGTTTCCGCCTCCTGCATGTACTCTTCCAGTTTTCGGCGTAGAGGACCTTCGGTTTCCATACGAAGAAGATCCTTGAGGACGGACCGGAACACATCCATAAAAAGGCTTTTTTTGAATTTTGCGATGGGAGGCAATTGCTCTAGACTTTCCTGACGCTGGACCGGATCCTTTACCAATGTGACGAAGATCAAGATCCCCTGTGCGTAAATGCAGAGGAAGTCGGTCAGTATATCGGCCTGCCGATTTTGTACAGATGGTGTTTCAAGCTTTTCGCGCAGTGCAAAAAGTTTCTTTAGAAACTCCATTTTTTCGTTCACCGGAGATTCGCAGATAGAGAAATTCACGAGTGCTTTTGCATACTCCAGCTGGATCTCGAAATTCGCGGGAAACAGTGTGGCGAGCCTTTCCATGAGCATAAAATATGCGCGTTTTTTACTTTCTTCCGGTTCATCGATGATCAGATTCACCAACAAACGGGCGATCTCGCGCGTCACGTTCGTGTCATTCTCGTTCATTTTCCAGAGAAAGAGCATCTCTTCCAAGACCTCGCGCTTTTCCTCGATCTCCGGTACATCCACAAAATGATTGAAGAGAAACTGGGCTGCCGTTTCGCGAAAAGAAGCCGGTCCATCATTTCGAATGCTCAGTATGCTTTGATACTCACGAAAAAAGTGACGTTTTATCTCCAGCGTCTCCGTGTCGATAGATGTTTTGAAGATCGTGTGAACGTACGTCTCTGCATAGTTCCAGAAACGTTCCCCTCGGATCATCTGACGAAGATCTGCCAGTTCTCGCAGTTTTTCCTCCATTTCCGCCTCGCCAAGAAACATGATGTAATTAGAGAGTCCCTTTGCGAAGACTAGCTGATTTTCGTCGCCGGAAGATGGGATCGCCGCAAATTCGCGCATGACGGCAAGATATTGGCGTTTCTCAGTCGGTTCCTTGAGTTTGTGGGAGTAGTTTACTAATGTTTTGAGGAGCAGATTCGTGACTTTCTCTTCCTGCATGAAATTTCTGCATACCGTGATGAATCGATCCAGAAAATGCTTTTCTTCCTCTTGATCTTCCATCTGAAAGAAAAGATTAAAGAGACCTCCGGCAGAAAGTTCCCGGATCGTCGGTGAACTTTTCGGATGTTCCATCACTTTCAAAAAAGAGTAGGGAAGCCGAGAGCGGATAGACTGGGGAAGATCGAGCGAAATACAGTTTAAAAACAATCGGCAAAGAACTTCCAGACAGGCACGCTGCTCCAGAGGCTTCTCCAGAAGTTGGAAAAACTCTTCCAGAAAACGGACTCTTTCTTCGGTATCTTCCGTCTCACTGATATAGATCGCTTTGGCAAGGATCGCATTGAAAAACGTCAGTTTGGAAACGGGACTCAATTGATCCAGGAAAACGAGCATTTGGCGATGTGTGTTCAGTGAAATATCACGTTCGCGGATCATATCCACGACGCGTTCCGAACAGCGTTCAAGATACGAGCGGCTTCGGCCGGCAAGAAAGGACTTCAGGGAACGCAATTCACAGACGGATCCATCTGCGGCCTCAATGTCCGGATCGTTCTGCTCTGTTCCTTCCAACTGAGGCTTTAAAGTATCTGTCTGCTGCATAGGGAACTCCAATTCCTAGGGTAAGTCTGCCGTCCTGCACGGTCAGTGTAAGTAAAAATTTTACGTTTTTTCTATCTTTTTTGGATGAAAAAGGAAAAACTCCAAAGATCAAAATTCTTCTGATCTTCCGAAAAGTTCTTGCTGTATCGTTGCTGTCATGAAACTGTATTCATGAAGCTGGTACCTGCTATCCATCTCGAATGTAATGGAAAGCGGATCGTTTTCATGATTTGCCTTTCCTTTCGTTGATGGGAAGGGGAAAATACAGGAAAATGACACTCTTTTCTATTTCTATTTTATTCTAAAATCGCGAAATGTCAACAAAAAAAAGATAAATTTAGAAAATATTTACGAATTGGTCCTTGAAGTTGTAAGGAATTCAGTAAAATAGAGAAACTTTTCGTGAAGTGCAGCCATGATTTTACTGTTTTCACTTCACGAAAGAGAACCGAAGGATTTTTAGCACGTTCCGTCTGTGAAGGCAGCCGGGAATCAGAATTTTGGTTTGGTGACGACCAGCTCGATGCGAGAATTTCGATTGCTCGTATCCGGACTGTTGACCGACTGCAGTGCTGGAGAATTGGAACCGTGTCCGGAAACGTTTAGTGCTTCTGGAGCAAGGAGCCTTTCCTGGATGAAGAAATCGCGCACGATATTTGCGTAAGTCATGCTCGTTGTCATAGCATCGCTGCCGGCACCCAATTTTGTAAAGGGACTGGTGTGTCCCTGGATCTCGATCTTTGCGCCGCGAAAAGTCTGGTCGACCGCTGAGGCGACTTTCTGGAGCAGCGAGCGTCCCTGCGGCGAAATTCCTCCATTGGGGTCAAAGATCTCCGTCATGGGGATCTCGATGTGGAACGTGTCCGGTGTGTCGCGCATCATGGTCCCTTGGATATTCGGAATGGAGAGCTGTGCAGGCGCGCCCGTTCCGGATGAGGTCCCCAGCTCTGCCAGATCGGAAGACGTCCCGGAGGAAGAACCGCTTCCAAGTTTTGCGAGACGTTCCTGAAGCTGCTGATTTTCCTTTTCGGCTTTTTCCGCACGGGCCAGCATGTCGCGCAGCTGTTCTTGGTAGACCATCTGATTCTTTTTCAGAGCCTGATTTTCTTGCGCACTAGAGGCAAGCGCCTGTGTCTGATGACGCGAACTTTCCTGCAGCTGCGAGTATCTGTCTTTCCAGGCATCACGTTCGTTCTGCAGCGCAGTCTTCTGATTTTGAAGCTCGGTGATCTGTCCCTGAAGCGTCAGATTTTGTGTCGTGCTGCATCCTGTCAGCGTGAACATCAAGAACGCCGTCGCCAGTACCGGCCCTCCATGCAGAAGACGGACAGACTGCCGGACAGCAGTATTCGCGGGAATCACCGCATCTGCGTGAAACGAAAAACAAAAACGGAAACCGGGAAAAAACATAAAATCACCTGAACTGAAAAATCAAAAACTTTCTAGTACTTTACCGAAAACAGGGGGTTTCTGCAAGAGCGATTTGGAGAGAATCGGTGAGAAATGTCCGAATTTTATCAAAAAAGAAGATAAAATTGTAGTGTGCACATAAAAAAGTCCCGGAATCTTCCGGAACTTGATTTTCGCTTTCGTCGGATATTTACAAAATAAAACCCCAGTTCAAACCGGGGTCAAGCGGAAGACACGAGACTCGAACTCGCAACCCCTGACCGGGGCACCTCATTTCCAATGAGGCCGCTAGCCATTCGCTTATCTTCCAAATCAGATAATCGAATTATACGCAAAATCAAAAAGATTTCAAGGCCCCCCTGTGGGAAATTTTCCAAATTTTTCCAAATTTTTCAGTAAAATCTGACCACAGGCAGACGAAAGTCTGGTGAACTCCCCATTAATCGTCCATCCGAAATTTGCGTCCCGCTTTTTTTTCCGAGTTTTTGGCCTTTGTTTCTAATCGGCGGCGGACAGAACCGCGCGTGGGTTTCGTCGCAATGCGAGCTTTTGGTCTGCGAAGTGACTGGATCAGGAGATTTTGGAGTTTTTTTAGGCACTCCATTTTGTTTTTCGGCTGGTCGCGAGACGTCTGACAGGAGATGACGAGCGTGCCGTCTTTCGAAAAAAGTGACGGATGCGCCGTTTTCATGCGTTCGATCGCCTCCGTTTCCTGCGCAAAAACAGAACTCGTTTCCGGATTCCAGAAAAGAAAGACTTTACTCGATACTTTATTGACGTTCTGCCCTCCCGGGCCGCTGCTGCGTGCATACGAAAATGTGATCTCCTCAAGCGGAATATCTATTCCTTGGCGAATGAAAAGTCCCATGATCTTCCTTTTGATGATCTCTTTCGAAATCTTCTGTTCGTTTAGGTTTCTGAGTAAAAAAGAATGAAACTGCGGCAGTCTGTCGTCAGAAACAGTACAGACCGCCGCTGAAACATACAGTCAGGTTCCCGGCAGAGTCTCATTTGAGTTTCATTTGAGTCTCATTTGAGTCTCATTTGAGTCTCATTTGGGATCCTAAGCAGATAAGATCCGCTACTTCGTTTCAAGGATGAACTCAAAATCGTAGGCGTTCTCTCTCAACTTGAACTGGTCATGCGTTTGTGCACCCCAGGAA
Organism: Planctomycetaceae bacterium; assembly: GCA_015062085.1. Next base: position 13,629 of record SUVI01000047.1, on the reverse strand, counting down.
TTATCGCCGCCGACACCCATTTGCAGGTAGTCGATGTGAACGAAAGTCTCTTCATGTTCCGGCATCTGGAATGGATGCTTGTGACTCTGAAGGTCTTCCAGACTGTAGTGCAGGACGTTGAACGAGAACCACGGCTGGTCATCGTATCCTTTCAAACCGAATACGCGGATCGATCCCGTCTTGCCGGCGAGGTCCATCATGTACGTGTCAACATGGTTTCCCGTTTCCTGCGGTTCGGAGTACGGGAAGTAATTTTCCGTCACCGTCGATTTCCAGTGCCCGAAGATGATGCCGTTTTTGCGGTCCCAGTACGTTTCGGCTGGACCGCGTCCGCACCATTTCAGGGCTTCAAAACCGGGAACCGTGGCGAAACGCACGCCGAAGCGCGGCATTTCCGGAAGCAGATTTCTCGCCATGTGGCGGTAGCTCATTCCGACGCGGAGTTTCCCAGTTTTGTCGAGCGCGTACGTCATGGTCAGCTGGGCCGGAAGTTCCGGAAGCGTGCCGGTGAACGTCAGGACGCCGTCGGCGAAGCTGGAGGAGTCGATCTTCCAGTTTTTGCCGGCGTCTTTCCAGATGCTCAGACGGCTCGGGGCGCGATTTCCGCGGTCATTGTCCGTCGGGGCACGCCAGAAGTTCGGCTGGATCGGCGCAGAAAGGATCTCCGTGCCGTTCTTTTTCCAAGAGATGACGTTTCCGGACTTTTTGCAGAACGTGAATTCCACGCCGTTGGCCGTGAGCTGGTACGTGTCGGCAGTTTCCGTCACTTTGGAGTCTTTGTCGGCAGTGAAGGCCGGGCCGGTGAAATCGCGGACCTTGAACTGATCCCACGCCATGACAGTCCCCGCCTTGGCGTACGGAGTGTCGGAGGCCAGAATGTATTCAAACGTGACGTACCGGGCTTTTTTGATGACCGACGAAATATCGACACGGATCTCGGTCTTTTCGCCTGCTTTCAGGTTCGGGCACTCAATGGCGACGGGGTCAGCGAGATTCGTGACGCGCCACTGGAGTTTGAAATTCGAGAGGTCGGAGAAGTCGTGGCGGTTTTCGATGCTTACCGTCAGGATGCCGTTTTCGAGCGAAATGAACCGGGTCTTGATCGGCTGCTGGCAGAATTTGACGTGCGTCATGCACGGATGAGGCGTGCGGTCGGAGGAGACCAAGCCATTGCAGCAGAAGTTGTCGTCCGTCGGAACTCCAGCGTATCCGAAGTCGCCGCCGTAGCCCATGAATCCCTTGCGATAATCCGTTTCTGTGGATGGAACGTACTTTTTCATCGGCATGACGCCGTCTTTTGGAACGGCAGTCCGCAGGCCCTGATCGACCCAGTCCCAAATGAAACCGCCCTGGTAGTGGCGGATATTTTTATCGTAGGCCGCATCCCAGAAAAGGTCAAAGTTTCCGGTCGAGTTTCCCATTGCGTGCGCGTATTCGCACATGATGAGCGGTTTCGTCTGCGGTTTGGAGCCGTACTCGACACAGAACCACGGGCGAGAGTACATCGGGCAGTGAATGTCCGTATTCGCTCCGCCTTCTGCGCGTTCGTAGTGGACCGGGCGGGAGGGATCGCGTTTACGGATGAAATCCGCAGCGGCTGTGAAGTTCACTCCGTCGCCCGCTTCATTTCCGAGCGACCAGACTACGACACTGGGGTGATTTTTGAAAGATTCCACATTGTTGCGGTTTCGGTCCACGTGCATTTCCATCCAGACAGGGTCTTTCGCCAGAGATTTGGCTCCGTAGCCCATGCCGTGGGATTCAATGTTCGCTTCTGCTGTGACGAAAAGTCCGTACTCGTCGCAGAGTTCGTAGAAGATCGGGTCATCCGGGTAATGGCACGTGCGGACGGAGTTGAAATTGTTCGCTTTCATGAGGAGGATGTCCTGGATCATCAGCTCCCGCGAGACGGTGTGTGCCGTGTTTGGGTCGTGTTCGTGACGGTTCACGCCGCGGACGACGATCGGGACACCGTTGATGAGGAACTGCCCGTCTTTGATCTCAGACTTGCGGAAACCGACGCGGATGGCGGTCGTTTCGAGGACATTGCCCGCTTTGTCGAGGAGTTTGAGCGTCAGCGGGTAGAGATTTGGCGTTTCGGCAGTCCATTTTTTCGGATTCGGCACATTAATGGAGAGTTTTGCCGTTGTTTCGCCTTCAACTTTCACCAGCTCGGTTTCGGCCTTGAGATCCAGGCCGCCGAGTTCCGCGGAGGCCTTCACTTCGGAGACGCCGCCAAGGTTCTGGATCGTGAATTCGACGTCGAGTTTCGCATTTTCGTAGTTTTCGTCAAGGATCGGCTTCGCCCAGAAGTCGCGGATGCGCGTTTTCGGCTCGGAAATAAGGTGAACGCTGCGGAAAATGCCGGAAAGACGCCAGAAGTCCTGGCATTCCAGATACGAGGCGTCCGAATATCGGTAAACTTCCACCGCGAGCGTGTTTTTGCCGGGTTTCAGGTACTTCGTGATGTTGAATTCCGCGATCGTTCGGCTGTCTTCCGTGTATCCGACCTTCTGGCCGTTCACCCAGACGTAAGCCGCAGAACCGACGCCGTCAAAGCGCAGTGTGGTTTCGCGTCCGTCCCAGTTCGCCGGGATCTCGAAGTCCGTACGGTAGGAGCCGACCGGATTGTAGTCACGCGGAACGAACGGCGGGTTCGCCTTGAACGGGTACGGAATGTTTGTGTAGATCGGGTAATCGTATCCCTGGACCTGCCAGTTTCCGGGGACTTTGATGTCATCCCAGCCGGTGACGTCAAAGTCGGTCTTGAAGAAATCCGCGGGACGTTCATCGGGATTTTTTGCGAAATGGAATTTCCACATTCCGTCGATCGTCTTGACAAATGGGGAATTGGCGCGGTCGAACGTCAGTGCCTGTGCTGCGTCTGCGTACGGATAGAAAACGGAACGTGCGGGTTCTTTGTTGATGCGGTAGACTTTGGGATTTTCCCAGTCAGGAGCCGCATCCTGTGCGAATGCCGAAACGGTCAGCAGACCGAAAAGCATGGCGAGTGAAAAAATTATTTTTTTCATGGTGAGTCCTTTTTGATTCAGGAATGGAATTGAAGGGATCTTGAAATGACGTTTCATTTCCTGTTCATTATACGAAAATTACGCATTTTGTCAAGTTTTTCCCACGAAATTTTCGGAAATTTTTGCCTGACCGGAATTCGGAATGGGAAATCTGTTTGGGAAATGGCGTCTGGGGGCTTGACTTTCGGATTTGGTAAGGTAAAATGGGGGGAGTTTTGGAAAACTTTTTGCTCAATGGAGGGATATCATGTCCAATCGTCCGCTGGCAGTCGTGACGGGAGCGTCTGACGGAATGGGGAGAGAGTTTGCCCGGGAACTGGCCGCCATGGGGAATGACCTTCTCCTGGCAGCACGCCGCGGGTACGTGCTCGATGCCCTGAAAAAAGAACTCGAAACGGAGTACGGCATCTCCGTCGAAACGATGCCGATGGATCTTTCGGAATTGGAAAACATTCGGTTGCTTGAAGAAAAGCTGGAGTCCTCCGACCGACTTCTTTGGCTGGTGAATTGCGCAGGATTCGGCGCGGGAGAAGGCGTTTTTCCTGACGTTTCTGCAGATGTGGAGACCCGGATGCTCCTTCTGCACAATGTTGCCCCCATGCGCCTTTGCCGGGCGGCGCTCATTCCCATGAAGATCAATGGACGCGGTTTCATCATCAACGTTGCGTCGGTCGCCGGTTTTCTTGCGTCCCGCGGGGCGGTGGATTACTCCGCTACCAAGGCGTTTCTCATTACGTTCTCGCGTGCGCTTCAGTGTGACTGTGCCGGCTCGGGAGTTCACGTTCAGGCGTTTTGTCCAGGTTTCGTTCGGACGGGATTCCACGACTCCGAAACGATGAAGAATTCGCCGCTGAAGGATCAGGTCCCCGGTTTCATGTGGGATTCTGCGCCGCGTGTGGTCAAAAAGTCGATCCGGGCCATCCAGAAACGGAATTTTCGCCGCGTCGTTTTTATTCCGACGTTCTTTTACCGGGTCCTTACGCGCATCATGTCTGGACGCCTTCTCGCTCCGCTGCGTATCCTCCTGACGGGCGGAAAGACTCGCTAGGAGTGCTTGCTGCTGCTCTGCGTCTAGGTTTTTCGGCAGTTTCCGGAAGTTTTCGGAAGTTTCCGGAAGTTTTGCGCCTCAGTACTGATTCAGACGGCTGAAGATCATGACTTCCAGCATATTGACAGATTGCGGGGCTTCGGAGTCGAGCAGAGCACTGAAATCCCCGCCGTTTCCCATGCCGTTTCGGAGGATCGCACCAAGTTCGCGCCAGCGTTCCGAAGTGAAGATCCATTGCCTGCGAATTTGCACGCCGTCTTCCATTGCCTGCAGAATGTTTTCAAGCAGTTCTGTTTTGGTTATGTTTCGGATGACCAGGCACTCGTCGAGTGAAAAATGGTGTTCCAGCAGATGGAGCGTCCAGAACCAGTCCGGTTTGCGGTTGATCTCTTCCAGCGGAAACGGCGTACGGCCGGAGGTCGGAAGTATGGAATTCTGGAGTGTTGAGTCTGAACGTGAGATCGGAGAGTCCCCTGCCGCGGGGATGGCTGTGTGCGTCATCTGGGTGTCCTGGGGGGTAAGCGGTTCCGGAAGATGGGAGACCGGGACGGTTTGCTGACGCAAAAGAGCTGCGCTTCCTGTGGGAATGTGCATTCCAGAAGTGGACGCAGCTGCAGAGGAAGAGACCGAGCCTGCGGGTGCAGATGGTGCAGAAGCCGGCATTGGTGCTGCGGGAGTTTTAGGGATGGGCTGAAGTGCAGGAGTGCGCAGGACGGGCGTTTTGGAAACTGCACCGAGGCGCATGAGAGCCAGACGCGGGAATGGCGGGACGAAATCGAGCGTTTCCGTTCCGCGCATGATGGCGTTTCCGCGTTCGGAAAGCATCAGGACCGGTCTGTGAAACTGTCCCTTTCCGCAGTTTTCTTGACGGATCAGTCCGGATGCCAAAAGGGCTTCGATCATTGGGAGAATGTCTTTTCGCTGGTAGTGAGACAGTTTTCCGTAGGTCGTGATGGTGTCGAGGTGCAGATCGGTAACGCGTGACGAAACGGAGCCGCACAAGACCTGCGCCAAGAGCGTCTTTCCGCAGGAGAAACCGCGTTCCATGGTGATCCGCGCCAGACCGCTGAGGATGATCCGAACGAGTTCGGTCAGCTGCGGTGTCACGACTAGGTCGAGATCCGTACCTGGAAGGTGACCGCTGACGATCTCGGCAGCACGGGAATTCACGGAGACGTCAGTTCGGAATCCGAAATTTTCAGATTCTTTTGGGATGGGGCTGCTTCCGGTATGGCTCACGAGAGTCGGGGCGGCCGGCGGATTTTCGAAACCTGCGGAGTTTGTTGTCACACTGTTCGAGATCGTGTTTTTTCGGATCCCGCGCATCTCGCAATTGTCGCACTGTCCGCACGTACCGGAATTTTTCTCGCCAAAGTACTCCAGTATCTGCGCCTGTCGGCATTTTTGCGTCATGGCGAAACCGCACATTTTGTCCAAACGCTCGTATTCGGCCGCCTTGCGCTTCTCATGCATCTCGAAATCGATATTCAAATCGCTGAATCTTGGGAATCGCGGACGGAAATTTCCGGTATTTTCTTCCGTTTCGGAATTCATGGGGATCATGCGGAGCGCGCGGCCTCGAAATGGCGGAACGTACGTAAAGAAGGGGTGACGGTTCAGTTCCCGAAGTGCCGCAGAGATCGCCGGTGCTTTGAGACCGGTCCGCTGTTCCAGCTCATTGATCGTGCAGAAGACGAGTTCATCAAAGCGTCCGTCTACGATTTGTTGGGCGGCGTCCCAGACCTTGAGCTGATTGCGTGCATTTGCAGAGAGGAAATTTCCGGCTTTCTCCCATGAAGAGTCGATCCGGAGCGAGACGAAATTTTCCGAGGCATCCAGCCGTTCAAGAACTCCGGCAGATTCCAGCAGTTTTTCGCTCGAGCCGATGGCGTCCGCACTGCTTCCGGTGATCTCCAGCTCTTCGCGGATCTCCTGCTGCGTTTTTTCGATGATCCGGTCACCCTGGAAGCAGAGGTAGGCGTAGACCTGCTGCACGATCTCGCGGGATGGGTACGAGCTTTCGATGAAGAATTCCTGGGTCCTCCGGTCTCCGTAGTTGAAGAGGAGCATACAGTGCGATGGTTTGCCGTCACGTCCTGCGCGTCCTGCTTCTTGGTAGTATCCTTCCAGAGACCCCGGCATGTTGTAGTGGATGACGAAACGGACGTCGGGTTTATCCACTCCCATTCCAAACGCATTGGTCGCTACTACGATGTCCGCCCGCAGAGGGGAAACTGGCTGCATCTGCGTGTCAGGAACGTCGGAGGGGGCGGGCGGTGCAGCAGCCGTTCTCCTGCCTGTGGAAGTGATGAAATTTGCGGAAGAGCTGAAAACGTCGAATTCATCGTACTCGCTGGATCCGTTGAGAATGTCTTCCGGGGTCGGTTCGTATTTGGGCTGACTGGAAACGTTGGGAGAATCGGAGGCGCTTCCGGCTGCGGGAGCTTTCCGCTGCATGAATTCTTCCTGGACGGCTTTTCGATCCTGCGGGTTCATTCCGGCATGGTAGGCGACCGCTCGTCGATTCGTGAACGCATTGATGTACTCGGCAACTTCGACGGTCCGTTTGCGGCTCGAGGTGTAGACGATCCCCGCACCGGAATGGGAATTGATGAACTCGACCAAAACGTCTTTTTTATTCTGTTCGCCGCTGACCGGGACGACTTCATAGAAAAGATTTGCACGTGCGAACCCTCGGATGAAGATCGCCGGGTCATTTAACGCAAGAAGGTCGATGATGTCGCGCCGAACGACGTCCGTAGCGGTTGCCGTGAGTGCGATGGTTGGCGGATTTCCGAGAGTCTCGCGGAATTTTCCGAGTTTCGCATAATCTGGCCGGAAATCATGTCCCCACTGGCTCACACAGTGCGCTTCGTCGATGGCGAGAAGAGAAAGTTCCGTTCGGCGTACCGCTGAGAGGAATCGTGTACTTCGAAACCGTTCCGGGACGACGTACATCAAACGAAATTCTCCAGCTGCCATGCGTTCCATGCGGTCAAACTGATCTTCCGGCGTGAGCGATCCGTTGATGAACGAGACGGGGATCCCAAGGGCAGAAAGCGCGTCGACTTGGTCCTTCATCAGTGCGATGAGCGGCGAAACTACGAGTGTTACGCCCGGCAGGACGAGTGCGGGCAGCTGATAGCAGAGGCTCTTTCCGCCGCCGGTCGGCATGACGCACATGGTATCACGTCCATCCAGGATCGTGCGGATGATCTCTTCCTGACCCGGACGAAAATCCGAAAGACGGAAACGTTTAAGGTAGGGTCGAAGATCGAGGCGTTCTGTGGACATGATTCTCCAAAATGGTGTGGCGGATGAATGGAAATGCGGATTGGAAACGAAACGCTGACCGGTTGGGCGCGCCGACGGTTTTTCTTATATTATACGCAAAAGCGAGTTGGCGTCAAGGAAGGAAATACAGAAAAAAGAAAAAAACTGAAATTTGGGTGCGTAAGACGGATATTCACTATTGGCAGTGAGAACTGATCCGGTGTTTTTTCATTGAGGTCCCTGCTGGAATGGGAACTTTTTCTGAAATTTTCGAATTTCTGTGCACTCCCCCCGTTTCTTTTTCAGAAATTTATGGTAAAATAGTTAAATCGTGTCCATTTCTTATTCGGCAGTTCATGCAGCGTTCATGCAGCGTTCATGCAGCGTTTATGCAGCGTTTATGCAGCGTTCATGCAGCGTTCATGCAGCGTTCATGCAGCGTTCATGCAGCGTTCATGCAGCGTTCATGCAGCGTTCATGCAGCAGTTCGCATGTCTGTATTGAGGTCCGCTGGAGACGGAGTGACGCACGGTTTGTGAAAAACGTTAATTTCCGAGGTGTCCGATGGTCCGGATGCTGGTCAATTTTCTTTTCAGAAAGCAGTAAAGTATGAAGAATTTCCGTTCTGCAGTGAAGCCGCTGCCTATGTCGGTCGAAGAAATTTCCGCACGCGGCTGGGATCAGGTCGATGTCGTGTTTGTATCGGGCGACGGTTACGTCGATCATCCCTCTTTTGCGACGGCACTTTTGGGACGTTGGCTGGAAGCAAACGGTTTCCGTGTCGCGGTCCTCGCACAGCCGGATTGGAAATCGTGTGACGCATGGCGGAAATTTGGCCGGCCGAGGCTTTGTTTTGCAGTGAGTTCCGGAAATATGGACTCGATGGTGAATCACTACACGGCGAATCGCAAGGTCCGGAATGTGGATGCGTACACACCAGGCGGAAAGATCGGAATGCGTCCGGATCGTGCGGCAGCAGTCTATTGCCAGCGGGCGCGAGAGGCGTTTCCCGGCGTACCGGTCATTCTCGGCGGTGTGGAAGCCAGCCTTCGCCGGACGGCACACTACGACTACTGGAGCGACAAAGTACGCCGCAGTGTGCTTCTCGACTCCAAAGCGGACATTCTTTCCTTTGGAATGGGCGAGCACTCTCTTCTCGAGATCGTTCGCCGTCTTGACGCTGGTGAGTCTGTCGCTCAGATCCGCGACATTCCCGGGACTGCCTATCGTTTGGGGGCATCGGAATTTCTCATGAAGAACGAGGCGGGGGAAGGCGTTGTGGATCCTGCCCGTCTTCCGGAAAATGCAGTTCTGCTCCCCTCTACGGAAGAGGTCATCGCGGAAAAGGCGAAATTCGCAGAAATGACGAAACTTATCTATGAAGAAATGAATCCGTTCAGCGGCCGACCGCTTTTCCAGCAGAGCGGAACGGAAGCGGTCATCGTGAATCCGCCGGCGAAACCGCTTTCGACGGAAGAAATGGATGCGATCTACGCTCTTCCGTTCACTCGGCGTCAGCATCCCAGCTATGGTGATGCTAAGATTCCCGCGCTTCAGACGGTTCGAGATTCGATTCAGGCGGTCCGCGGCTGCTACGGCGGCTGCTCATTCTGTTCCATTGGTGCGCACGAAGGGAAGGTGACGCAGTGCCGTTCGCAGGAATCGATCCTGGCCGAGGCAAAACGCATGACCGAGGATGTGCATTTTACCGGTACGATCACCGATATTGGCGGTCCGACTGCGAATATGTACGGCACAAAATGCGGGAATCCGGACGCGCAGAAAGTTTGCCGGCGCAGAAGCTGTCTCTACCCGGAGATCTGTCCGAATCTGGAAACGAGTCACCGTGAGTACCTCGATCTTCTTTCGGAGGTCCGTGAAGTTCCCGGCATTCGGAACGTTTTCATTGCGTCGGGGATCCGATCGGATCTTGCGCAGGCGGCTCCCGAGTATGCGGAATTCATGGAAAAGCTGGTCGCGCACCACGTCGGCGGACATTTGAGCGTTGCGCCGGAGCACATTTCGCCGTGTGTGCTTGCGAAGATGCACAAACCGGAGGTCGCGGAATTCGACCGGTTCGTGGAAGATTTCGATGAAGAAACAGAGCGGCAGAGGAAGGATTTCTACACGGTACCGTATTTTATTGCCTCGCACCCGGGATGCCGTTTGGAGGATATGGTAGAGCTGGCTGAGTATCTCCACCAGTACGGATACCGTCCCCAGCAGGTCCAGGATTTCTATCCCACGCCCTTCTCCGTAGCGACCTGTATGTACTATACTGGGCTGGATCCCTTTACCGGCGAAGCCGTTCATTCGGCACATGGTGACCGCGAGCGCAAGATGCAGCGTGCGCTGATGCAGTACTTCAAGCCCGAAAATTACTTCACGGTCCGCGAGGCCCTTGAGAAAGTTGGACGAACGGATCTGATCGGTCCGGATGCGGAGTGCCTCATTGGCCTTCGTGCTCCGCAGGTCTCCGATTCCTTTCAGCGTGCTGACGGCTCAAAAGGCGGTTACCGGCAGCGTTCACGTGAAGAGAATGCGGCGCAGGAGCAGAGAGCGTTTCAGCGTGCGGCGAACCAGAAAGGGGCGACGGGATTCGAGAAACCGTACCGTTCCCGTGAAGAACGCGGCGGACGTGATTTCGGACGCAATGCTGGTCGGGGATCTGAGCGCAGTTTTGACCGGGGTGACAGAATGGAACGCGGTCTCCGTGAGGAGCAGAACGGTTTCCGAGGCGGCGAAAATCGTTTTTCCGGACGGGAAGAGCGTGCTGATCGTGCCGGGCGGTTTGCAGACCGGTTTTCGGATCGGTACTCGCGCGGACGGCGAAGTGGAGAACGGGAAGACGGGCGTGATCCCGGACGTTTTGAACGGAATGAATTTGGGCGTTCGGAACGCGGCCAAAAGACGGACCGGTTTGGGCGTGTAGATTACCGTGACTCCTGGAAGACGGCAAAACGCGGACCAAAACCGAAGTTCCGGCCGGATGCGGATGTCGATACTTGGAATACGGAAGACGTTTGGCGGGAAAATGGACTCTTTGGTGCCGAAAAACCGGCAGAACGCCGAGATGAACGGGGAGGGTTCCGTGATGGTGAACGCAGAAATGGCAGACGCGGTGAAGGTAATTTCCGGGGCGGCGGTTCTCGTGACGGTGAACGCAGAAATGGCAGACGCGGTGAAGGTAATTTCCGGAGCGGCGGTTTCCGAGGCGGTTTCCGCGGCGGTGAACGCGGTGCGGGAGGCCGGGGACGCAGAGGCGGGAATTAAGTTTTCCGGCGTTTTTCGAGAGAGCGGTGGACTGCCGTCGGATCCGTTCTCTCGGTCGCCTTCCAATTTAGCTTGACGAAAGGCACTGAAGACGGAGGATTTATGCCATGTACGTCCACGAGATCCGAATTGGTGTGAATGTGCCGAAAGGTCAGGAAAAAGCAGCTGAATTCCGAAATTTGCTTGAGAAGCAGTTGGGGATCTGGGCATCTCTGGTTGAACAGAATGGGCAGATCTTGGAAGGACGTTCGCTCTGCTTTTGGCGGGAAGATGAACTGATCCTGACGGCCGGAACGCTTGAGGAAAATTCGTTCGATCTTCGGTACGAAACGGAACTTTTGCGGACAGAACGCGAGAAACTGGAGGCGTTAGCTGCGGCATCCTTAGAGATTTCTTGCGTCGGCTGGAATTCGGAGGCACAGTGTGTCTGCGATTGCGCCGAAAGTGCGGGATTTATCCTCTGGACGCATTTCATTGATGCCGGTTCACCGATCGCGTGTGCATCCTGCGGCCAGAATGTCCCGCTTTATCGTCTTCCGGAAAGTGTACGCTATCCGCTCTGGAACTGGGCGTCGGCATATCGGAAATGCGATTGGCTGAATATGGACTGCGGTTTCGGCGAGCGTTGGGCTTCGCGTCAGATGCGGGATGCTGATTCCGGACTGATGCGCGAGGGGAGAGCTTTGGCGTCGATGCTTGAGTCTGCCTGCGGAATTCCCGTTTGGGTCTACCTGTACAATGACCGCACTGTCCGGAGGTTCCGCGCACGCTGTCCCGTCTGCGGGCAGGATCTGCGCAAGTCGGAAGATTTTCCGCAGTTTGGCGGAATTCAGAATGCGGAAGATGTTCTGATGGCGTTTCTTTGCCCGGAATGCCGGCTGGGAACAAACGCTCCGTTTTGAGCTTTCTGTGCACTTTCAGAGGTTTTTGCGGTGCGGGAAACTTGCGCGGCTGAAAAGTCGGTCCCATTTTGATTTTGGAGTTTACTGCATGAATTTGAAACTCGTTGCCCATCACCTGGGACTGATCATGATCCTGCTGTCCGGCACGATGCTGCTGAGTCTTGTTTGGGCGCTGCCGTGTGCGGGCGGAGTCTGGCTTCATGAAAAAAACGGCGTTTTTGCTATTTTAGGCTCTGCCTCTCTTACGAGTGCGCTTGGCTTCTCTCTTTACCGGATCGGGAAACGCGCCCGTAAAATGAAGATCTTTCGCCGGGAAGCCATCGCGATCGTCGGTATTGGGTGGATCCTGGCCTCTGTATGCGGTGCGTTTCCCTATCTGTTCAGCGGGATCCCGCGGGCTGTTCTTCCAGACGGTTCCTGGGTGCCGCTGACGTTCATTGATGCTTTCTATGAGTCGGTTTCCGGATTCACGACGACCGGCGGTTCTGTACTTGGTGAACTGGAAGACCCGCAGGTCATGCCGCGGACGATCCTTTTCTGGCGTTCCCTTACGCACTTTGTAGGCGGTGTGGGGATCATGGTTTTTCTTGTGGCGCTTCTCGGAAGCGGAATGTCCGGAAAACTTCTTGTTCAGCGTGAAGTCTCCGGTCCGCAGCAGTCCTCGAAAGTTGCGCGGATCCAGATGATCGTGCGCAGAACGCTCACCGTTTATCTCGTTCTGAATGCGGTACTGACTGGCCTTTTGATGACCTGCGGTCTGGATTGTTTCGACTCGCTCTGCCATTCCTTTGGTACGATCGCGACAGGGGGATTGAGCAGCCGGAATGCCAGTTTCGGTGCATTTCGCATGCTTCCAGATGTGAATTATGCGGCGGCAGAATGGATCCTTTCCATCTTCATGTTCATTTCCGGAATGAATTTTCTGGCACTCTACTTTTTTGCCCTTCGTGACTGGAGGCCGCTGGTAAAGAGTCGTGAATGGCAGATCTACCTGGCGATTGTCGCCTTTGCTGCTGCCGTCATTCTTCTTTACCAGCACTCGATCAATGCCGCTTCCGGTCTTTCTGTTGAGACATCCCTGCGAAATACTTTTTTCCACGTCACGTCTGCGATCACGACGACTGGCTATGTTACAGTTGACTACTCCTGCTGGGCTGCAATGGCGCAGATGACGATCTTCTCACTTATGTTTGTCTCGGCATGTACTGGAAGTACAACTGGCGGGTTTAAGATAATGCGGTACGTCATTCTCTTCAAGACGCTCTGCCTCGAACTGGAAAAAGTTTATCGTCCGGCAATCGTGCGTCCGCTCTATCTTGACGGTGAACGGATCCGCGATAATGCGCTGGTCATGAACGTCCTGATTTTCTTCTCGCTCGCATTTTTGACAGTCAGCGGAGCTTGGATATGTACGATGCTCTGGGAACCCGATACGCTTTGGTTCATGAACGATTCACCATTTTTTATGGAAACAAAAGCTCAAGATCTGCTTGCGGCTGTCATCAGTCACTTTGCTAATGTCGGGCTTGGGATGGGGATCTTTTGTACTGAGAATAATTTTGGGATCCTGACACCTGCAACAAAACTCCTTTTTGCGTGGCTTATGCTTCTCGGCCGTCTGGATTTTTATGTCATTCTGCTTCTTTTTCACCCAGGATTCTGGAAAAAATAGGCACTTTATCCAAAAAAGACCAGTTTAAAAACGATTGTACTGCATCCATTCCGTGAATATGAGAAATGGATGCTTTTTTGTATTTTTTGCCGCGATAAAATGTCGCAGAATGGATCCAAATATGACGCATTTTGAGAAATTTAAGAGCGAAAATGAGAGGGAATGAGAGAAAAAAGAAAAATTCTGAAAAAAGTTTAAGATGTGTTTTGTATCGTAAAACACGGGACGAAACAGTTGTTTGAGTGTAAGGAAGACAAGAAAAGTTTAAAAAAATGAGAGGACCCCCCTTGAATAATTTTTGGAATGTGGTATATTCATTCGCATCTTAAGTGAAAGCAATGAAACTTAAGAGGAAGTCAAGTCGCAAGACTGATTTATCTTTGACAATATGATGAAATAACATGAAGCACAAGATTTTATTGAGAACCT
>SUVI01000046.1 GCA_015062085.1 Planctomycetaceae bacterium | reverse complement strand
TTAGTTCATCAAGTGTCGCAAAACACGGCACAAAACGCATTTTCTTCGGCAAAAAAAGAGGGGCTGAAAACCCAAAAGGTTCTAGCCCCATATAGCCCGGAAGGGATTCGAACCCCTAACCAAGGGATTATGAGTCCCCTGCTCTGACCGTTGAGCTACCAGGCCAAGTATTGTACTTTCAATTTATTATAGAAAATTTTGTCCGTTCTGCAAGGGGGGGTGGGGAGAATGGCTGAAAATCTGTGAAGTCTGGACAGTGAACGTGCGTTTTCGCGCAGTAACCTCAAAAACGCACGTCAAACTGTCGGACTGTCTGAATGTGTCTCCGTTCCGCTATTTTGTGTTCTGGTGGTAGTACGAAATCGGGAACGTCTTGCGAATGCTGCGAGACGGGATCGGATTCTCCGGATCGCGGCGGTTGAAGAACGTGTCGTAGTACGGTGCGTTCGCGTCTACCCACGTTACCAGACGGATCCATTCCTCTTCGCTCATTTTTCCGCGGACTTCCTGTGCGTGTTCCGGATCGTCCAGCAAATGGCGGATCAGACGGCTGCGGCTCGAGCCGAACTGGCGGACCTGCGAGATCTCCGCACCGCTGTGTTTGTTCGAGACGGAGACCATCAGCATATTTTCCTCCGTCGAGACCATCGAGCCGCTCTTTTTGCCATGCGGGAAGAGGGTCGAATAGGATCGCATCATCCCGGTCGTCGGATCGATCTCGGACGTAAGGTTCATTTTGGCAGCCGGAGCGTCAGGACCATCGGGATTTCCAGGACCATGACACGTGATGCAGTGGCGGTCGAAGATCGGCTGAATGTGCGTTTCGAATGCGAGAAGATTTTCGCTTCCCCATTCCGGCTCCTGCGGCGTCATGGGAGAATGCAGAAACGCTTTCGGCAGTTTCCCCGGCTGAGGCGCAACGACCTGTGCCCGGGTCTCATGGCATCCGATGCATCCGCGGGATTCGCCTTCTTCCAGCGTAATGTGGCTGCGCATTCTGCGGATCTCGAGCCGGTTTTCGTCCAGAAGCTGGAAGTAGACCGGGAGATTCGACGGCAGATAGAACCAGCACGAGCCGTCTTCTTCTACGGGGACCGTACCGACTTCACGAGCCGGTGCCCACGCCCAGTAGCCGAAGATCTGCTCCCACGCATTTCCCGGTGCCCAGCGCATTGCGCCGATCTCCTGATCCATCGGCCAGCCGACCCGCTGCATGATGCGCAGGTAGCGCGCCTTGCCCTGCTCTTCTTTCGGCAGTCCGACGTTGACGTCCGACACATAGCAGATCGGATGCGGGAATTCCGAATTGGCGGTCTGCATTTCTTTCCGGCTTTGCGCGGGAGCGTTGGCAAGGATGCGTCCATCGGCGATCTGGTACGGTCTTGGACGGGACTTGATCGGAGTCGCGAAATCGCAGGAAAGGATCCGCTCGCGGTGGACCAGTTCCCGGTTTCCGTAGACGTCTACGAGGTAGATGGCGAACTGAGTATCGCCGCCGAGCCGTCCATTATGTGCCGGAATGCAGCCGCTCCACGAGGCCAGAAAAACGGTCTCTGAAACCGGATGCGGACCGGCGTACCGACCGACGTTTTCGACCAGACCGCCCTGCGGGACTCTGTTTTTGACGGAAGGACCTTCCCCGGTCGTGATGTTTGGTGTGAGTGTGGTCATTCGGCTTGCGTCATTGGGGCCGCCGAGAAGATCGAAAAGAACGAGCTGTCCGTACGCCAGTGTGTGGTGCCCGGTAGCGACGGCGATGTAGCGGTTGGAGTTCGGAATGTCGCGCACATCACGCAGCCCCCACGGGACCTTGATGTGCTGTTTGTACGCCGCTTCCGCGTAGGTCCCGTCCGGCCGGATCGTCCAGAATGCGTGCACCTCGGTGAAATGGCGTTCCTGGTACTCCCATCGCGTATAGCCGATCAGCCCGTTGGCGAGTGCTCGCGGATAGCGGTCGATGTCTTTATTGTCGCTGAGCATCCGGATCCCGCTTCCGTCTGCCTCGCACCGGAAGAGATTAATGACGGAGTGGTCTGCGCGGAAATTCCCGCATTCACTGCTTCTTGAAGAACGGTCCGACGCAAAAACGATCGAGCCGTCGGAAGCATACGTCGGTTCAAAGTCGCCCCAGTACGGGTCGTCGGTGATCTGACGCAGACCGCTGCCGTCGACGGAGACCTCGTAAAGATGGAGAGGCGGAGTCTGCGGGCGAAGCTCAAAGAACCAGTGTGCGTCGCCCGTGTGCGTTGGTTTCGGGAGCGGCCAGACCGGCTGCTGCGCGTAGCCGAAAACGATGCGTTTTCCGTCCCAGTGCAGGTCCGTTCCGTGCACGTGTCCGGGACCAAGCCGTCCGTCGAGGATCCCGCGGACCGGGTCTTCCGGATCGAAACCGCGCTTCACGCAGAGATCGCCGCCAGGTTTGTGCGTCCAGGGATACTGAGAGCCCGTAATGTTGCGCAGACCATGGGCACTGTGGCGTTTGG
Organism: Planctomycetaceae bacterium; assembly: GCA_015062085.1. The sequence goes on along the minus strand of SUVI01000046.1, from coordinate 20,429 downwards.
TGAAGAGGATCTCCTGAAAGTCCAGATCCGGATTCGCCATGACGATCTTCCGCGCTGCAAGACGGAACTTCACGTAAAGCTGCCGTGCTGTCAGCATATCCTCCGTCTGCATGATCTGCTGGAGGACGGCGTCTGCGTCGGCACGGTACGTTTCCAGTACACGGCGTTTTTCGGGCGTCGTTTTTTCTGAATTCAGGATCTCCCGCAAAAGTCCGTCTGTCCGCGCCATGAATTTCCGCGTGCTTGACCGTAGTGCATCCAGAGAATGATGTACTCCGTAATTCCCCGCGACGCGCCAGTAATCCAGTTCCGCAAACCGTTCTGTCGGAAACGTAAGCCATTTCGCGAACCAGTTTGGTTTTTCGGCAAGCTCTTCACTCCATGGGACGGTCTCTGACGAATTCTCCCACCCCGTTCGGATCGAAAGTGCCCAATCCGCGTACGCGACGGCCGCAGGGTCCGGACTGTCGAGGAGCTCGGACGCCAGCTCGCACAGACCGTCGTTCCACTTTTTCATCGTGAAGAGCTTCCAGATCGTCTCCGCAGCCAGTGCGTCCGCGAGAGGCCGGGTCCCGGAAACCGCTTTCAGCTGGCGAAGCGGTGAGACTCCGAGATCTTCTCTTTCTGCACATTTTCGGGCGAAATCGGCGACCTGACCCGTGCTGGTCGCTCCTTCCAGTGCAGAAAGGAACGATTCTGCGAGCGGATCCTCATTCTCGGCGGCCAACCCGACGGAAATGGAAAGGATGGTCATGCTCAGAAACAGAACGGGAAAAACTCCGGAAACGGCGTTTCTCAAAATCTGGGGGACGATATTCATTTCAATTCTCCTGGAAAAAATTTCCTGCGGCAAGAACGTGCAGAACACAGCACGATTTCTTTCATTATGCCAGAAATGTTGAAAAAGTCAAGTAGATCACAAAGAAGAAAAAAAAGGTCCATCCGGGAAATACGGAAAAAGACTCTGAAAAACATGGACGCAGCTCTGAAAAACATGGAACAGATCTTTTCAACACGAAATTCACGAAAAAACGCAGGTCCACGAAAAAATCGGGAGTCATTTTAGTCTTTTCGTGTTTTTCCGTAAATTTCGTGTCGGCCCGTCCTTTTTTGCCGGAAAATGGTTTACTCCTGCTCGTGCGCGAAGTTCAGCACGCTGCGCAGTTTTCCTCGTTCGTCTTTCTTCACGATGCCGAGAAATTTTCCCGCTTCGTTCGTCGCGACGGCCTCTTCGCCCGGAAGGAGAAATTCGGCATCAGGATGACGGATTGGGATGCCGTTTTTCAGATTCAGGATCTCCTCCGGCGAATACGCGATCCTGGGCAGGTCCGGGACTGCATCAAGAAGCGGACGAAGGAATTCTGTGCATTTCGGACGGTCAAGCGGCCGCGGATCGTCCCGTTTTCGGATCTCCAGTGCGTCATCGATCCAAAAACAGCCGACCGCAGTCCGTGTCAGAGCCGACATGACGGCCTCCGTACCGAGACGCTGCGCAATATCGCGTCCCAGGGAACGCACGTATGTACCGCTCCCGCAGATGATCTTGAGCCGAAGTTCCGGATAGGAATAGTCGAGCAGTTCCAGCGAGTAGATCCGGATCGGACGCGGCGCAAGCTCGACCTCTTTTCCTTTTCGCGCCAGATCGTACGCTTTCTGCCCCTTGATCTTCAGTGCCGAGTAGATCGGCGGACGCTGAAGGATCTCTCCGAGAAATTCCGGGAGGACCGCCTCGACCTCCTCGCGGGTGGGGATCGGAGGATCGGCGGCCGGCGTCATTTCCGTCTCGATGTCTTCCGAGGGACTCGAAAGCCCCAGCCGAAACGTCGCGATGTATGTCTTCCGCTGTGCCTGTACCCGGGAAATGAGCTTGGACGCCCGGCCTACCGCCATGACCAAAACGCCTTCCGCAAGCGGATCAAGTGTGCCGGCGTGCCCAATTTTGATTTTTTTTCCGCCTTTTTTTCCTTCCAGTATTTCTCCGAGAATCATCTTCACTGCGTCAAAAGACGTGATCCCGGCCGGTTTCTTCACATTTAAAAAACCTTCATGCATTTGGTTTAATCCTCAAAATCGTTAAATTTTCTTAAGGTTTTCTGGTGTTCTGTCGATGATATTCACTGAATCGGCAGAAAAACCGTCAAAATTGATGCGATTTGACCATCAGAGGCGGTTTGGGACGTAAATTCCATCGTGCCATTAGTTGAATTTCAGGCAGGGAAAGCTTTTCTTTCTTTTCCCTGTTTTCCCCAAATTGAAATTTTACTGAACGCAGCGGGATGTTTGCGCCGCCGACTCGCGAATCATTCGATCGGGGAGTTGACCTCGGGGCAGTGGTCTGCTCTCCGATCCTTACTCATAGTATAGCGAATGAAGACCATGAGTCCAGTAGTGAACAGAAAAAGTACCCGATTTTGGCAGAAAATTTTAAAATTTTCTGTCTGCGTCCTGATCTGCAGTGTGGAAACGGGGACTTTTGCAGATAATTTGGTGGTCCGTACGGCTGGAACGGTACAGGATGGCCTTTTTCAGACCGTTTCCAATTCCGTGATGGTTTCGGATCCTTCGATCATTCTGGAAGATGCGGAAACGATTTCAGGATCGGAAGCTGAAAAAAATCCTGCGGCAGATGCGGTCCGGAATGCGAATGCGGGTCCTGCTGGAAAAAATTTGGAAACAGACGCAGGATCCGATGTTTCGGAAGACGATTTTGAACTGATCCTTGAGGACGTTTCGGAATCGGAGTCGGATGCGCCGGAAACAGAAAAAACGGAAAAGTCTGAGTCGGAATTTTCGGAAAATAAGAAATCTGCGCAAAACAGCAAAGAGGAAGAAACCGCTGAAGCAGAAAGTACCGATACCGTGAAGGATGCCGATACGGAGAATGAAGCTGATGCGGAGAATGAAGCTGATGCAGTGAAGAAAACTGCGGAGGAACCGGAACTCGTGCTCGAAGAGACTGCGGATACCATTCATGAAGAAGTTTCCGTCTCGGTCTCTTCCCGGCCGAATGCTGACGAAGTCGAAAAAAACGGCTCGCAGGATCCGAAAGAAACTTCCGTTTCGCAGGATGCCGAAAGTACGTCCGTTCTGGAAAAGAACGTGAAGGAGACCTCCATTTCAAAGGTCCAGTCCAATTCTGGCGTCTCTGCGAAAAATGGCCGTGAAACTGCGTCCCGCGTGTCTGCAAGTGCTTCCCAAAGCACACCGGAGGATGTTCCGTCTGCCGCATACTCTTCCCTTCGTGAAGATGTCATCGTTCGGGCGATCCGTGCCGCACGGCCGGCCGTCGTGAACATTCGGGGCGAGAAAGTCCTGCGGTCCGTGCCGTTTGATGCGTCGACTGCTTCCGGCGATCCCAATGCTGCGCCGTCCGCGGACGAGGAATCCCAGCACGTCAACGGAATGGGGACCGGAATCATTTTTGATCCGCGCGGATACATCGTGACGAATTTCCACGTCGTGGACGGCATTCAGGAAATTCACGTCACCACGGCAGACGCCAAGACGTACGTTGCCCGGATTTTGGCGCGGGATAAAGAAACGGACCTCGCGATCATCAAGATCGACGCATTGGCCGGTGAGGTTTTTGAGACGATCCCGCTTGGTGAATCTTCGGACCTCATGACCGGCGAGACCGTCATTGCGATCGGAAATGCCTTTGGGTACGAGCATACCGTGACCCGCGGGATCATCAGCGCACAACATCGTTCGGTCCAGGTCACGGACGTGCAGTTTTACCAGGATCTGATCCAGACCGACGCGAGCATCAATCCAGGAAATTCCGGCGGTCCGCTCCTGAATATCTACGGCAAAATGATCGGGATCAACGTTGCGGTGCGTGCCGGTGCTCAGGGGATCGGTTTCGCCATTCCCGTGAATCGCGCCATGGAAATCGTGACGCGGATGACTGGATCGTGCAGTGCCGAGAAGAACTGGCACGGGATCCACTTTGTGAATCTGCCGGTCGGGAACAGCCGCGGTGCCATTGTTCAGCGTGTCGAGCCGAACAGTCCGGCCGAATTTATTGGACTGCGTGCCGGCGATACGATCCTCGCGGTGAATCAGAAAAAAATCGCACATGAACTTGATTTTATCTGTTCGATCCTGGAACTGAAACCGGGAGAATCGATCCAGATCTCTGTTCAGCGTAAGGACAAAACCGCCAGCGTCAAGCTCGCACTGGGAGCCGTCTCTTCGAAAAACCGGGTCGCTTCCATCTATTCGCCGGACGGGGAAACGCGCCCGAAATTTGACGCGAAAAAACTCACGAATGAAGAGATCATCTGGAAACAGATGGGAGTCCTGGTCTCCCCGGTCGCGGGGAATTCGATCCCGATCCAGGGGAGCAGGAAATATAATGGAGGACTTCTGGTCCAAAATGTGCGCCAGGACAGTCCGGCAGCCCGTCAGGGGATCCAGAATGGAGACATTCTGCTCGGGATCCTGCGTTGGGAAACGCTTTCGCTGGACAATGTGATCTTTGTTCTCAGCCAGCCGGAACTTCAGAAGATGCCGCAGGTGAAATTTCTCCTTGCGCGTAATGGAAAAGTACTCCTCGGCCACTTCCCGTCGCATGATTTTCAGGCTGACCGTGCGGTCGAAACGGCCTCTGCCGGCTACCGTGTCCGCAAATAGACTGTCTGCGAGACGGAAGACGTGATCCGACGGTCCGCGGCATGAAATGTGAAACGCTCAGTGAAATGCTTGGCGAAACGAGAGACGGTGCGAAAAAATATTTTCAGGAGTCTGCCTCCTGCACGAAAGAAAAAACGGAGTTTTGAGCCGAACGAGACTCAAACTCCGTTTTTTTATGGATGCCGGACGAAACGGGACATGAAGTCCGCAGTTCAGGAAGTCCGTAAAGTTCGGGAACTGCGCAGTAAGCCGTCCGTCCCGGAACCATCGAAACGAAACAAAAAAGGAAGGAATTGAAAAATGGAGCTTGAGATCGTGGAAAGACTTTGCCGCCGGTTTCCGAATCACCCGGCCATGAAACTTGGTCCCGGAGACGATGCCGCGATTCTGGAGCTTGCGGGAAGCTCTCCGGAGATCGTCGTCAGTACCGACCTGCTGACGGAGGGGGTCGACTTCCTGCTTGCGAGGATGGATCCGCGAAAGATAGGGCGGAAAGCGCTTGCCGTGAATCTCAGCGACCTTGCGGCAATGGCGGCGGAACCGATCGCGTGCGTCATTTCTGTTGCGCTCCCCAAATCGCCGCTTTTCCCGACGAAAGAGGATCTTGCGGAAGTCCATCCGGAAACCTCGAAAATCTTGGGATCCCCGGAAATCCCGGAAAGCGGACCGCAGTCTCAATCACCGATCTTTCTGCCGAAAGGACAGATCCCAGGCGGAAACAGTGTCCCGCTTCTGATGGAGTTTCTATGTGAGGGATTTCTGGATGCCGCGGAAGAGACGGCCCGGCCGGTGGGAGAGACGGGACAGATGCAGACGCTTCCGATCGCGATCGCTGGCGGGGACACGAATACGTGGGACGGTCCGCTTGTGCTTTCCGTCACGGTGATCGGCCGGACGGTAGGAAAACCGCTTTGCCGAAATCAGGCTCAGCCCGGAGATGCGATTTTCGTGACCGGACCGCTTGGCGGGAGTCTTTTGCGCCGTCAGTTTGAATTCGTGCCGCGGGTCCAGGAAATGCTCTCGCTCAATGCGGCATTCACGCTGCACGCCGGGATGGACATCAGTGACGGTCTGTCGCTCGATCTGCTGCGTCTGTGCCGCCAAAGCCGATGCAGTGCCGAGCTTTTCCCGGACCAGATCCCGATCTCGTCTGACGCGGTGCGTCTTTCTGCTCTGAAACCAGAGGAATCGGCGATCTACGACTGGATCACTCCTTCCATGGTCTCCGGAACGCCGCTGGAGCATGCGTTGGGAGACGGTGAGGATTTTGAAGTCCTCTTCACGGCTCCATGGGAGGAAAGTGTCCGGATCCTTCAGAATTCTTTGGGGATCCCTGTCTTTCGGATCGGAAGAATTCTCGAAAAAACGGGGAACGAGAGCCAGATATTCAGCCGGATCGAGGGAGAAACGCCTCAACTCCTGCCCGTTCGCGGATTTTGCCATTAGAGCAGTCCTGAAGACGGAGGAAACCGTATTTTAGGGCGTTTCCTGCATTTTTTGGCCTCCTCTTGGCAGTAAATTTTTTCTGAAATCAAGGGGAGAGAGAAAATGTTGGCTGTATTTTTAGAAAAATCGTTAAATTTTATCTATTTCCACTAATGAGTAAACGTCAACTGGACGATATAATTAGTACTTGCGAGAAGCTCGAAGTTTAGGAGCACATATTCAAGGAGGAGTAGTTGAAATGCGCAAAGTATTGATTGCATTCATTTTGTCAGTGTTCGTTTTCCAGTCCGTCGGCTGTTTGATTCCGATGTATGACGGTGATTCGGCACGCCGAACCCAGCAGCAGCTCAACACGTCGGAAAATCTGCGTCTGATGCGGGATGAATGGGAACGTTTCTGGTTCCTGGATCAGCCGGACCACAGCACTCCGTGGCGTAACCATGGCGGTATGATCTGAGTCAATGGGCTTTCGGTATTCTGCTGAAATTTCAGTGAGCGGGCGGAACGGATTCCGTTTTCTCAAAAAAATGATTTCGAAATTTCAGCCGAAACGGAACATTGCTGAGATTCATTGAAAGTCAGTCAGAATTTCCATTGTTTTGCGTTTGATGTGTTCGTTTTCATTCTGCCGGATGAACGTCAGAGCCGGAACTTTGCGTAGGCGCGGGTTCCCGGAGACGGAATTTTCCAGGCGGAAGTGACGGCATTTTTGGAAAGAGCGGGCGGCGGAAGATCCGTCCGGATGCGAGGAAACGATCTCGCAGTCTCTGGAACAAAAGAACGTTTTGGATCCGCTGCGGCAGTCCTTTTAAGAGGGGCGAAAGTCAAAGGTCGGGGATCGAAGATCGGAGACCGAGACCGGAGAAGACAGAACCGGGCTGGAAACGGCAGGAACTGGAGTTTTCCGGAGTGCCCTTCAGAGGATCGGAGAGATGAAAGACTGCGGCGAAAACGTCAGAAAATGAAATGAACCGGCACAAAATGCATCATGCCTGAATTTTGCCCGCTGCGGCAGAAAAATGGTCTTCAACGGCATCGAAGGAAATTTTTCAAATTCGGGATGGATGCTGAGTAGGAGCTCGATCCGGAGAGGTCGATCCTGCGGATGCTGCGGAGATTTTCGGAAACGAAACGCCGTCTGAATTTCCAGACAAAACGTGAGACATTGGGAAGGAGCTGAATTCCCTGATTGCGGAACCAAATTTGGGAATGCGTTCAGGTCTCGAAATTTTGGATCATGCGAAATGGTCGAACGGCCGATTTTCTGCGGTGTTTCGAACCGGGAAACAGGATTCGGCAGGAGTTCGGTCAGCCGGTCTGCGAAGACGTCCGTTTTTTGAGGCATTTCAGACTGTTCTGTCGGATCGCGGAATTTTCGGGATGAAAGAGGAATCGAAGAACCATTTTGGGGGCTGGATCTGCCGACAATCTGTCAGAACTCGGGATCTCAGGGGACCGAGGGGCTGGGATCCGGCTGGATCCAGAAACGGTTTGGGGAAGAGAGTGTTCCCCGGATACGCCGCCGCTTTTGGAAGTTCCTGAAAATTCCCGAAGATCTTCGGTCTCCGAAGGGCCGAAAGACCTGAAAATGGGCAGACTTTCATTCAAAACCAGCACAGCTCCGCAGCTCATTGTAGAGTCAATGGCCAATGAAACCGTGAGTTTGTTGTGCGTTGCTCCTCCTATGCGCGAACTTTCTCGCAGAGGTCTATTGAAACACATGAAGAACGGAGTTGATTCAGGGGAGTGTGTGATGCCGCGCACTCCCCTTTTTCTTTTTGCCGGAGAGATCGTTCGACGGTATTTCGGCAGGGAACGGAAATTTTGACCTGTCCGGGAGTGTCCCGAAAACTTTTGGAATGCCGGCCGGACACGGATCTTTATTGAGGTGCGTCTTTTTCCGGAACAGACGCCTGATTTTTTCAGAAAAGGTGCAAGACCATGAAAAACATTTCGCTTGCCGTGTCGATCGGCAGTCTGAAACTCGAAAATCCGATCCTCGTTGCGTCGGGGACTTTCGGTTACGCAAAGGATGTGGAGGGACTGAATTCTGAAAATGGTGCATTTTCGCTGAGTGAACTTGGCGGGATCCTGCCCAAAACCATCACGAAACTGCCGCGTGACGGAAATCCACCGCCGCGCACCTGCGAGACGACTGCGGGACTTTTGAACGCCATTGGTCTGGACAATGACGGGCTGGAAGAGTTCATTCGCCTGAAAATGCCGTACCTGCGGAGCATCGGAACGAAGATCATCGTCTCCATCGCCGGTCGGACTGCGGAAGAATACGCGGAAATGGCTGCGGTGCTGAATGATGTGGAGGGCGTGGATGCGCTGGAGCTGAACATTTCGTGTCCGAACGTAGCGCATGGGACCGATTTCGGCAAGAATCCGACGGAATGTGAACGGCTCGTGCGCGGCGTGCGGAAAGCGTGCAGCCTGCCGTTCTTCACGAAACTGACCCCGAACGTCGGCGACATTACCGTCTGCGCGAAAGCTGCCGAACAGGGCGGTTCGGATGCCGTGTCGCTCATCAACACCGTGCTCGGCATGGCGATCGACTGGAAAAAATGCCGACCGCGTCTCGGAAACGTGATGGGTGGACTCAGCGGCCCGGCCGTCAAACCGATCGCGCTTCGGATGGTCTACCAGACTGCGAAGGCGGTTTCGATCCCGATCGTGGGGATCGGCGGCATCGAAACGGTAGATGACGTCATGGAATTCCTCGTTGCCGGAGCGTCTGCCGTCGAGATCGGCACCGCGAATTTCTATTCACCGACCTGCACGCAGAAGATCCTTTCAGCCCTTCCTTCCGCAGTCGCCCACTTCAATACGACGGACATTCAGGACATCATCGGCCGCCTCCACCGCGAAATGGCCTGACCGTTTGAGACAGAATTGTTTTCAGGAGACGATGCAGAGATTCCATCGTCTTCTTTTTTTGTGCACCGGAATGCGGGTTCCTGTGAGGTTTCCTCTCACCGTTCCGGGGCGCAGAGTTCCATGGTGATCCAGAACTTTTTGCGCGGGTCTTTGGTGTCGACTGGTTTCAGGCGATGGTAGGTTTTCAGGAAACTGCGGTGTCCCTGCGAGTTGATCTCCGAAGCATAGAGGATCGCGTTCGGGTCGTTCGTCACCTGACGGCTGAAATGGAAGTACTTCATCGTTTGAAGAAGCCGGTCCAGCTCTCCCGTGTAGCCTTCAAAATTGATTTTTACCAGGTCCAGTTTATTGTCGAAATAGTACGTCAGCGAACCGACCAGATCTGAGATCTCCGGCCCCGTTGAGACCGCGACCCGGTATCCGCGCGTCGTCATGGGACCGACTGGCTGGATGCACGACCAGCGTTCCTCGACCCATTCCGGCGTGATGCTGAAATCGAAAATTTCCAGAAAATTCGTAAACATCGGACCGGTCGGACTTTTGAGCGGATTCGGATTCGGCTCCTGGATCAGGACTTCGCCATATCGCGGACTGGAATTGGGGCCGCGCGTGACTGTATTGTCGTGGATGAGCGGTTCCGTTTGCCGATTGGGATCATTCAGAAATGCCAGGGGATCGACCGGCGGAGGATCGTCTCCGGAATCCTTTGCGAGAGCGGTTTCCGGATCCGGAGACTCGGCCGACGCGGAGGTGTACGAGTTCCCGTAGCTCTGCGGATCGGTCCCGTTGGAGTTCCCGTAGCTCTGCGGATCGGTCCCGTCAGAGATCCCGTAATTCGATGGATCGTTCCCGTCAGAGTTTCCGTAATTCGACGGATCGCTCCCGTCAGAGTTCCCGTAATTCGATGGATCGTTCCCGTCAGAGTTCCCGTAATTCGATGGATCGTTCCCGTCAGAGTTCCCGTAATTCGATGGATCGTTCCCGTCAGAGTTCCCGTAATTCGATGGATCGTTCCCGTCGGAGTTCCCGTAATTCGATGGATCTGTCCCGTCGGAGTTCCCGTAATTCGACGGATCGGTCCCGTTGGAGTTCCCGTAATTCGATGGATCGTTCCCGTCGGAGTTCCCGTAGCTCTGCGGATCGTTCCCGTCGGAGTTCCCGTAATTCGATGGATCTGTCCCGTCGGAGTTCCCGTAATTCGATGGATCTGTCCCGTCGGAGTTTCCGTAATTCGATGGATCGTTCCCGTCGGAGTTCCCGTAATTCGACGGATCGTTCCCGTCGGAGTTCCCGTAATTCGACGGATCGCTCCCGTCGGAGTTTCCGTAATTCGATGGATCGTTCCCGTCGGAGTTTCCGTAATTCGATGGATCGCTCCCGTCAGAGTTTCCGTAATTCGATGGATCAGTTCCGTCAGAGTTTCCGTAATTCGATGGATCGTTCCCGTCGGAGTTTCCGTAATTCGATGGATCGCTCCCGTCGGAGTTTCCGTAATTCGATGGATCAGTTCCGTCGGAGTTCCCGTCGCTCTGCGGATCGGTCCCGTCAGAATACCCATCGTCGTTGGTGTCTGTTCCGTAGTCTGACGAACTGGTACTTGAGGTACTGTCCGTACTGGTGTCTTCAGAGCCGGCTTCATCCATTTCGGGTTTTTTGGATTCCCATATCTGCGAGAAAAATGGTTTGGGTGCGGGGGTTTTTGAGGAAGGTGAGCCGGAATCGTCGACCGCGATGGAATAGACCATGAGCATTCCGCTGACCAGAAGCCCAAACCATGCAGAGCGGCGGATGAATGCGTTGAAAGCTGCCCCAGGTGTGGATTTTTTCTGTTTTTTCTTGGCCATGATTCAAGCTGACTCTGTGTTTTGGGTTGACAAACCGGGATATTTGACTATACTGAAACACGAAAAGGGAACACTTCCCCATTTCTTTTTATCGAAATGAACTGAATTTGTCCTGAAAAAAATTTTTTTTGCCCGCATTTTGGAAATGTTCGCCACACTTTACCAAACATTGTTGAAGCACTACCCGATGGGGCCGTGGTGGCCCGGTTCCAGTGCACTGGAAGTCGCCGTCGGTACGATCCTGACTCAGAACACGACGTGGAAAAGCGTAGAACGGTCCATCCAAAATTTAAAAGATGCTGGAATTTTGGAACTCAATGCGCTTTTGGAGATCCCGGAAGAGGAGCTTGCGCAGCTTATCCGTCCCTCCGGCTTTGCGGTCCTGAAAAGTCGGAGACTGCGGAATCTGCTGGAGATGATCCGTACACGATACGGCAGCTCGATGGAGAAAATGGCAGAACGCCCCCGGGATGAGCTTCGGAAAGAACTTCTGGACGTCAACGGCGTCGGCCGCGAAACGGCAGATTCGATCCTCCTGTACGCACTGGGGATCCCCTCTTTTGTCGTGGATGCGTACACTCGCCGGATCCTTTCCCGTCATGAGATCCTTCCGGAAAAGATGCCGTACGATGAGATCCGGCACGCTTTTGAAGAGGCACTCCCGCACGAAACCGCCGTTTACGCGCATTTTCATGCCATGATCGTGGAAGTCTGCAAAGAATTCTGCCTCAAGACCTCCCCCCGCTGCGAAAACTGCCCGCTGCGTGACTTTCCAGTGAAACCGGCGAAATTTCCCTGAAAGATGCCGAACGTGCCCGCTAAACTCGCGAAACATGAATAAAAACAAGAAGGAGGAACGTTTCGTGTGCGTTCCTCCCTCAAATCAAAACAGCGGGACAGACCGTTTTTAGAGTCTGAACTCAAGGATCTCCGTTGGGAGGGAGGCCTCGAATTTACTGTCCTTCGCCGCGAGGACGCGGATCAGGTACGTGCCGGACTTCAGGCGGGTGAGCGTCGCCTCGGAGGTCTTCACGCTGACCGAACGCCACGATTTTCCGCCGTTCGTGCTGTACTGGACCGTGTATTTCTCGGCGTATTTCGACGCATCGGTTTTCGCCGGAGAATCGGACCAGTCGAGCGTGATGGAATTCGACGTTGAGGCCGTCACGCGGAAGTTCGTCGGCGCAAGGTACGTCGTCTTCGTCGTCTTGACGTTCGCTTTCGCGAATGCTGAGCCGGTCAGCGGGTTCGAGAACATGACTTCCAGCTTGTACTGCGAGTTGGCCTTCGCATTCGTGACCGTGAAGGTACCGTTCTGGAACGTCACGACTTCACCGGACGCAAAACGTACATTTCCGGAACCGTTTTCGATCGTGAACGTTTCGTAAATGCCGTTCATTCCGAACGTCACCGACTCCGCAGCACTCGCGAGATTGGCGGCGTAGTTCGTCACTTCGACCGCAAACGTGTCGTCCTTGCAGAAGTCCTTCAGAGCCTTGAGTTTCGGCGTCGTCAGCGGCGCGTAGACCGTCACGGTCTCGACTGCGGCTTTCGAATTTCCGTTCGCAGTCACGGCAGCGACCCGGATCTCGTACGTCGTGCCGACTTTCCCGTTGATGGCGAGCGAAGTCCCTTTTTTCACAGTCTTCGCCGTCCATTTGGCCGTCTTGACGTCCCGGTATTCCACGAGATACGACGACGCGCCGTAGACCGCATCCCACGTAACGGTGAGCGTCTTGCCGGACTTCACGACCTCCACATCCGGAGTTTCGATGAACGCCGACGGATATTCATACGCGCCGATGTCCACTTTCCTTCCGGAAATTCTCGCATTCCCGGCCAGATCGGAACTCGTCTGCGTGTTCTTCAGCGTGTCACGATTTAACGAGATCGCCTCGCGGATCGAGGTGACTCCGTCATACGCATCAATAACATCCCGCACCGTGTTGACGACCCGTGACTGGGTTTCTTTTTCGCGGCGAAGAGTCACTTCAGCAGTACTTTCCGCACGCAGACCAACATTATCGACCGCTACAATCTTGAAGAGACACTTTGAGCCGCCCTTCGAATCGGTGTATTCGAAACTGGTGCCGGTCAGGTCACCCTGAACGAGTTCCAGCTCGCCGCCGTCTCTGGAAATATAGAGTTCATAATACGCAATGTCGGAATGTGCATCGTCACCGCTCCACACGAGAGCGACACTGCCGTTTGTATCGGCAGCGGCTTCAGTGATCGTAACGGTCGGAATGAGTGCGTCGATGGTGTTTTTCCAGACGTTCGTCTCGATCGGTTCGTTGGTATCAAAAATGATCGTAGCTTTGGACTCAATGACCGTTTCGCTTTCCAGACCGACATTTTGGCGGATCTTGAAGGCAACATAACCTTCGCCGTCATATAGTTCCTTGTTATTCGGCGGGAGGAAACCGTGTAGGAATAGACGAACGTCTGGCCCATACGCGTTGTGTAGGTGTGGACCGTTCCATCGTCATTGTAGGTGTAGGCCGTACAGGTTTGGTCAGCACGCTGCATGGAGGTCATGTTTCCGAATTGATCGTAAACAAAGAGGGTCTTATTCCCCGCAGCATCGGTAAGAGTGGAAAGATCGCCAGTTTCGGTATAGGTGTATCCGAGCAGAGATCCCGCGGCATCGGTAACGGAGAGGAGGTTCCCCCATTCATCGTACGTGTAGGACGTAATAGTACTGTCCGGTGCAACAGACTGAATGAGCTGTCCTTTGTCGTCATAAAGGTACACGGTTGTACGACCTTGCGCATCAACAGTTTTTGCCGTAAGACCAAGGGAGTTGAGATATACTGTTCCCTGAAGATCAGAGCCGGAATAGACCTTATATGTCAGGAGATCCGCCGTCGTATTACCGAGTTCATAACGTACAGATCCCAAACCATTGTCGTAATGGGTCTCATATACACGGCCCAGGTCATCATACGTGAAGTACTGGTGCGTACCATCCGCGAAGGTGATAGTCTTCAATACGGATAAGGTATTTCCAGCTGCGGTTTCGTATTCATAGCTGACAGTACGTCCATCATGCCATGCAGCAGAGATCAAGTACGTATTGGTTTTGTCGTAAGTGTAGACGGTTCTTCTTCCATTTGATTCGGTCACGGATGTGATTTTTCCAGCCGCATTTCTCTCGATCGTAAGCGACTGTCCCCAGAAATCCGTAACAGAAGCCAGTTTTCCTTCGGAATAGGCCATGGAAATAATGTTTCCATTGGGATCCGTTATTTTACTGAGAGTTCCGTCTGCGGCGAATATATAGATAAAACCATCCTGAGAGGTCAAAGTCCATGTTCCATCCGTCTCTTTTACCAGGTCCAAGTGAACATCCGCCTGGGTATAGTAGATGGTCTTCCCATTCGCGGTTTTCTGAACCTGATATACGATCGCGATCCCCTGCGGAAATTCCAGCAGTACGTTTCCATTATCTTCCAGGGTCAGAGAGTAATCCCAATTGTGGTACCAGCCACGCCCCATTTCCGAATCCAAAAACCGTTCTTCCAACATTCCGCCGGCATAAACACGTTCCCAAGTCAGAGAGTTGGAGTCATTGCGGACCTCTGAATCGAGAGAGGAAGTCAGTGTTCCCATCGGATTGACCATATCCGTTGCCCACGCCAGAAGAAGCTGCTGCAGCTGTGCACAGTCAAGCACGGTATTCCCATTGGCGGCAAGTCCTTTCTGGATCTGGCCCAGTGCGGCAACATAACTTCCCCACGTCGTCCCAATAATCGAAGTAAACCGGGACCAGATGATATTCCATACTGTATCATGGATGCCATCCGGCCGCATGGATTTTTCGAGTTCTTTCAGGTCGATCTCCATTTCCAGGTTAGCCGAAATGACTCCCAGTGAGATTTCTGAGCCGAGGGAATCCCACGGACGAAGAAGTCCACCCCAATAAATCGGGATTTCTACTGTTTCACCCGGCTGGATCGTTCCAGCGGTTTTCCCTGAAACAATGATCCCCAGAGAGTTCGCGAAACCTTCCGGCAAAACCGAAACAGAATAATTCTTGCCTGCCAGATTCGGATCCAGCGTAAGGAGAGCATTTTCCTTGCCGGCTTTATTTTGGACCTGAAGACGGACCATCGGAGCATTAACGGCACTGCTGCCTGTATTAGTACAGACAAGGACCATCTCACCGGCTTTGTTATGGGTCAGGGCTCCATTCTGATACTTGATATAAGCCGTAACATTTCCATACGTTCCGACAGAATAAACCATTCCGGCCTCTGTGGGACGAACGGTCAGTTTCTGTTTGTTAATGTCGTTGTTTTTAACCTGAAAAACAGTTTTTGACAGTGCCGTTCCACCAATGCAGTTCATTGTGACCGTCACATTATTCGGCAGATATTCCACAGAGAAGAATCCCTCTGTATCTGTCGTAACAACTCGCGAATGAGACTCTCCTTGCGCATCAGTCCACGACGCTGTCAGCGACATATTTGCCATGGCCTCGCCGGTCAGCTCATTGGTGAGGGTTCCGGAAATCGCGTTGGCGTCCATTCCCTGCTTCATCAGAACAGCCAATTCATAAGCTTTCAGGGTATCCACGTACGTTTTCCCTCGCAAATTCAGCCGTGTCGCCGCCTCTGCCAGTGCCTCATGATATTCTTTCCATGTTGTGAAATACGTCGTGTCGAGACACGCTTCTTCATCCTTATATGTCAAACAGCCAAGGGAAATATCCTCGTCTGAAGTGTCAGAAGACGTGATAAAATAGAATGGGATCCTGCCGGAATCTTCCGTTGTCAGTCTTCCAGCCTCGCTTTCATTGCCGATCCCCAAAAGTTGAAGGGAATTGGATGCATCCTCCCAGGAATTGGGATCAAGCGACAGCTTTACATTGCTCGATGCCTGAACGATCAAAAGCGGTGCGATAGAATCCATATAACGATTGCTGTAGTTTATATACCCGGTATAAACACGACCGGCACGAACCGAATCTGGAATCTGCAGGTTAGCATTCAGAGAGAAATATTTTTGATTAATATACTCTGTTGTTCTTTCCGACAAGGCTGCGATACTGTTTTCAAGCTGCACACTTTGACCATTCAGATTCAGCTGGAGATGATAGTGATCATTAATATCACAATGTACTCCAAGTGCCGGCATCTCAAACGTTAAAATTGCCTCACAACCGGAAATAACATTCACCTTGGAAGCATAAATGACAGGGCGTTCCGGAGCCTCTTTGAGCATGATATTACCATAAATCGGTACAAAACAGGTACGCAGACCCGGTATCAGTGCCGCGGTCATACCTTCTTTAAAGCCTGTGCCAGCAACTCGAACAGAGACCGTTGAGGCATAGCTAACAGTGCGGCTGACAGGAATGTCATTTATGTCAACAGACCCCACCGCCATATCGACCCGTTTCAGAGAGAAATCGCTGCTGATCCGGGCAATATCAAAAATTGCAGCATCAAGGCCATTCAACTGTGTAATGTCAAGATACACAGTCCGTTCATGGTCTGCAGCCGGAATATATAGCTGCGTCAGTGTATCCTGCCAATTTGATTCATTCGTCTTCGTATACCCGTTCACCGTCGTAGAAGACTTCCAGTCATACAGAGTGTCCGTTGGAACAAATCCATCCCGTGCGGTAAGCCCTATGATCTTGTAATCACTTTTGTCATCCTGTACCGTATTGCAAACAAGATAATACTCTTCATTCGCCGGAATAATGACTTTATACAGCTTGGATTCCTTTGCTGGCAGAGTTATACTTTCCGTCGGAAATGTCAGCGTCGGAACATCCACAAACGTTGCAGCGGCTGAGACTATATTGTTATTCTCGATCAATGAACCTTCAAACAGTGATCGGCTTGTATTGGCTTCAACTGCAATGTACCAATTTCCAGATGCGATCTGCGGGATCGTAACTTCCGCATAGAACGTCTGAAGATCACCAGAAGTGATATTGCCGCTGTGCGACACATTCGAAGCCAGAACTTTCTGCCCGCCCTCGGAAACAAGATAGACCGAGTCGGTCCAAACTCCTTTTGCTGCAGCAGTTCCGTTATTTTTCAGTGTCCACGAAATCGTCACTTTATCACCGATCGAAACGGATTGCGGCCCCGCAGCACTGATGATTTCCAGATCAATATTCCCCTGAGTACCTTCAGCAAACTCAAACGCTCCAATATCGGCGTAATTTCCATCTGAATCCGCAATTCCAGTCGGAGTGGAATAAATATCCGCAACTCGCTGGATACCTGATTTGTCCGTCTTCAGTGCGACACTGCCGTCTGCCGCGTCGATGCACGGAGAACCTGCCATCAGGTGATGATCTCCATTCGCCGCGTCGCGGAAAAGTGGATCCGCCCAGATGTTGCCGTTCTTGCCGACTTCGGAAAATGCTGCAAGTTGAGTTCCAAAGACGTTATTTCTAAATGTCAGTGAATTTTTATATGCGTTACTTTCCTGGTTGTCAATCCAGTTTTCCAGAATATTATTAAATATACAGTTTGTATATTCTGCTTTACCTGTCCAGTGGCTCCAATACATAGCAAAATAGGAGACACTATCAAAAGTACAGTTTGTAAAAGTTTGAGTACCGCGATATGGGGCAGTAGCTAATCCAACATCATAGATAATGCAGTTTTTCGAATCGATCGAACCTCCCCAATTCCAAAATCCATCATATTTGGCATGTGCCAGTGTACAGGAATTTAAGTTGGCAATACCATTAGAGGAAACCTGCAAAAGCCCTCTTTCATTTGACGGACCTGCGTACTGAAGAATACAATGTTCCATATCGGCCAAACCATATACCCAGAGGCCGATCCAATCTCCCGCTGCGGCTTCCGTTTCATTCTCATCCTCATTTGTATCTCCGCCGTAGGAGTCATCTTTAACGGAGGTGAACACGATCGGCTGGACGTTGTTGCCCTTGGCGTTGAGCGTCGCGCCGGAGTTGACCGTCAACTGGCAGCCCGGGTCGAATTTCAGGATCACACCCGGCATGAGCGTCAGCGTCGCGCCGCTGGCCACCGTCAGGTCGCCGGTCACATGATATACGCCTGCATACCATGTTTCGCTCTGTGTGATCGTCCCGGAGGTCGTGGTCGTCACGAATTTCATCGTTACATTGCCAAGTTCAAAGTTGCCGTTGCCGCGAATATAGGCGTTTCCGAACTGCGGAACACTGTTGCCGCCGTCCAGATTCGTATCGCCGCCGACAGTGTCATCTTCCAGACGGGTAAATGTCGTGTTGTCGCCGACAGTCAGCGTTGTACCGTTTTCCGTATTGATCCACGAATTCTTCGCGAACTTCACCACAGTGCCAGCTTCTACCGTAACGCTTGCGCCGTCCTTGAGATTCATGCGTCCAACGACGATATGGACTTTGTCCTTGCTCCACGTCTCGGTTTCGGTCACAGTCCCCCGATGGACTTCAACATTGGCGGAATTCAGTACCGTTTTTCCTGCCGCGTTGAAATATTCTACCCGCAACTGTCCCGCGCCGTTAGCGGTTTGTGTCGTGTCCCAATGATACTCGCCGATCGCCGCGAACGTACCCAGAACTGTCGTGCTTCCGCTCTGGATCCACGTGATCTTTACCGACTCGGCACCCTCATAATCCAGCCACGCAAAATCAACGGTCCCCTGAAAGATCTGATTCTGTGAGATGGACAGGCCTGCAGTTTCTTATGCGCCAATATCGATAGCGGCATTCTGAAAACGCTCATTTCCGGCCAGATCCGACCATGTTTCATCGATCCCGGCATTCGCGGCATGCTCATTACTCCCCCGGTCAAACGCCTGCATATTGGGCACAAGACTGAAATCCCCGCGTTCTTTGTCCTTAAACAGCGACAGATTCGGATCATAAAGGTAGTTCGTATCGAGACTCCACACTTCATACGTCGAAAGGTTGTTACTCCCCGTCAAGGCCGTGGACGCGTAAACATCCGCACCATCTCCGCCGTATTCTCCGCGACGATATTCTCCGCGACGATGGTGTTGTAGAGTTTCGCTTTGCTGCCGGTATTATAGATCCCTCCTCCCCACGCACCGGTGTAGCTTGAGGTCTTGCTGTTGCTCCAGCTCGCCGTGTTCCCCGCGATCGTGCTGTTCGTCACCGTAAGTGTGCCGGTATTGTAGATACCGCCCCCGCTGGCTTGAGAGGTCACGTTGGTATATGTACCCGTGTAACTGGAATGTGCCGTATTGCTGACCACCTCGCTGTTGATAAGCTGAAGCGTGCCAGAGTTGTAGATCCCGCCGCCGTTAACGCTCCCGCCAGTACCAACGTATTCAGCACGATCCTCTGAGATCCGTGTATTCGTGATCGTATACGTGCCGGAGTCACCGTAGATACCACCGCCGTAGTTTTTGGCAGTATTCCCTGTGATCTCGCTGCCCGTGATCGTATACGTGCCGGAGTCACCGTAGATACCACCGCCGTAGTTGGAGGCCGTATTCCCTGTGATCGTGCTGTCCGTCACCGTGATCGTGGCGTAATTGCTGTAGATACCACCGCCGTCGTTGGCACTACCGCCGGTGAGGGTGAGGTTGGCAATGGTGAGGTTGGTGGTGGAACCAGTAACGGAGAGAACGCTGGAGAGCTGGGCAGCGTCGAGGGTGAGAGGGGTATCGCCAAGGCCAACGATGGTGAGGGAACCGTAGGCGGAAGAGTTGATCGAGATGGAGAGCGCGTCGGTAGAGGATGTGTAGGTCAGTGTGTTGGCATCGGCAGAGGTGCGGACCACGATCAGGTCGGATTTTTCAGTTGTTCCCGCGGTTTCAATGGCGGATCTCAACTCGGTCAGGCCGTCACCCTCCGCGATATCCAGCGTGATGATGTTCAGGTCGTCCATCGTTTCCGGAAGTGCGATCGCGGAGTATTTCGATGTCAGCTCCGTGTATTCTCCAGACGTCAGCGGCATCGCACTCAAAAGCGTACGTTCTTCGAGAAATTCCATACGAAGGACACGACGTTTATTTCGATATGTTTTTTGTTTTTCATTTGGATGACCTCACCAGGTAAATGTTCATTATTAAGAACGTATACATAAACTTCCTGTTGTCTATTTTACTGATTTTAAACCAAATATCAAGTACTTTGCGATGTTTATTTATAAATATTTGAGATTTTTAAAACAACAAAATTAGTAGTGTTTTCAAAACCACAAAATCAGTTTTGTTGCGAAATGTGGAAGATTTAGGTGTTTCGAGAACCGAATGTAGAAAATTTTCGTCAAAATTCGGAAGGTTTTTGGGTGCGTCGTAAAAAATCCTGAAAAATAGTCCCTTTTACGCTTCACATGGACCTTCAAAGCATAATCGAGCCCCGGACAGGTCTTTTGTCTCCAGTAATTATTTTCTCCCTTTTCCTGAAAATCTCCATCTCACCACACGTCCAACTGTCCCGCCAATTGCTGCCCAAACTGGACTCAGTCTCTCAATGTTTTAGAAGCTGCCGGAATACCGATCGGATTGTCATCAACCACCTTTATCAGATCACGCAGCCACTCTGTACCGTATGTACACATATTCGTAAATACGCTGTCGGTATTCGGATATACTGATTTCATCATAGCACTCCGGCAGCTCTTCCCAGAGCGTATCACGAATCAAATTATCCACATC